>JAAYHV010000088.1 GCA_012744355.1 Clostridiales bacterium | reverse complement strand
TTGGCATATTCATAAAGTGCTTTTGCGTCATCCATAGACCAAGCTCTCATTATCAATCTCTCAGTTTCTAATGTTTTCATATACTCAATCTCTCCTAATCTTCACATGTGGTTAGTATTTCAAGACTTTTGGTGTCTATTTGACTAACTTTCATATTTTTTGCATCTTTTGGATCCACATTCTGTTCAAGGCCAATTAATGTTGGACTTAGGTATATGGTTTTAAGCACCTTTCCATCTAAGGTTATGCTGCTGTGTTCTGTGAAATTTTCGCCTTTTATATAGTATTTATTACCAATCTTGCTTACTTCGTTTATTTTAATTTCTTTCGTCCCTAGCTTTATATCTGTCGGCTCATATGGTCTAATTCCGCCATAGCAATAACCATTACCATATAGCATGTCGTAGCCCAGCGCTTTAAGATTCGTCTCGAATTCAAGCTCACTGTGTTCACTGCTATTTTGTTGGTAGTTAAATATTACGCCTTTGTTAAT
Source organism: Clostridiales bacterium (assembly GCA_012744355.1). Taxonomy (GTDB): domain Bacteria; phylum Bacillota; class Clostridia; order Peptostreptococcales; family Anaerovoracaceae; genus JAAYHV01. The sequence continues at coordinate 27,968 of JAAYHV010000088.1, read as the reverse complement.
ACCTATGCTATCAAACATCTCAGCAGCTATTTCATATGCGTAAAGATCTTTATCATCTTCTTTCAGTCCCATATTATCCCAAATCACATACTGGGTTTTGTATAAATCTCCATTACCATATTGCTCCTCAAGTATATCAAGTGCAGGTATGTGATCTCCATATAACAGAAGCACTGTATCTTCTTCGTTATTTTCTAACTCTTTAACGAGTTTGTCAACAAACAAATCCATTTCATGCATTTCGTTTACATAGTATTCGTATCGCCATTTAGTATATTCGTCGTCTGCCGTAACTGTAGTATATGGTTTTTCAAAGACCTGCTCACTAGGGTAGCTTCCATGTCCTTCTACCGAAACAGTGAATATGAAATCTTTATCTTCTGTCACCTCTACTATGTCCATTATTTCCTTAGTCAAGACCTTATCTTTTGCCCAATTATTAGGTGTTTTAGTTATGCCGTTCATGTGCTCTATGGGCGTAAATGTATCAAATCCCAAATTCCCATAAACTTCATTTCTGTTGTAAAAAACTGCTCTGTGATTATGAAGCGCATGTGTTCCGTATCCTTGACTTTTTAAAACATAAGCCATGGATTCCAATGTCTCAGTTCTTAATTTCCCCTTATATGGGTATTCACCTGGTCCGAAAAATTTAGTACTTATTCCTGTTAATACTTCGAATTCTGTATTCGCAGTACCTGCTCCACAGGCAGGTACAATGAAGTCTCCAGAAGAGTACTCTTCGGTTAATGCTGTAAATGTAGGTATCGGGTTATTTGACAATTCAATATGATTGAAAAGGCTCGGGTCCACAAAAGACTCTAGTTGAACAATAATCACATTAGGATAATCTTCATCTGTATCCTCATATTTTAAAATCTGTGCTTTTCCACTTTCAGAATATTCATTTAGTATGTCATCGATCATTTCTTCTGAATAACCAAGAGGCTTAGTTATTCCTTTGTTTAGTGAGGTGTTAATGAAGCAATAGGGCACACCGTAATCGTTATATGCATAGTTGAGGTTACCAAAGAACGTGCTTAAAACACCAACTCTTATAAGTAACAATGTGGCCCCTGCTGTTATGCCTATTATTACTGATATTACGGCTATCGCATGCTTGTAATTGATGTTTTCCCAAACACTTCCTCTCACAAATAGTAAAACCGCCACAACAAGCATTATTACAATTGCTGCTATCAAAAGACCTATTTGACTGCGCGACATGTAGCTTTCCATAATAGAAAAACCATCTTGCAAATTTTGCATATCATATAATGTAAACGGGGTCATTCTTTTAAGTAAAATTACTCCGTTTATAGCGCCTAGCCCTACCCATATTATTGTAATGAATGTTAATAAAAAATTTCTCCTATGGATTAGTAGCACCAGTGAAAGTGTAGCGAAAATGATTAATGCGTTGTACAGAAAAATTACAGGACTTGTAAACATGTATACAAATCCTTGTTCAACCCCTCTTGCTTGCCTGGCAAAAGTTTCTATAAAAAGATTAATTACTAACGCAAATATAGCTATCTTTGATAAATATTTAAAATAATCATCACTAGCCTCAAACCTTTTTATTTCATTTTTAAATATTTTAAGTTTTTTAAATTCTCTCAATACTCGAAAATCCTTTCGTCCCTAAATATTCAGAAATGGATGCAAATTCTTCTAAACTGAGCGTTTCTGCTCTTCGATTTTCGTCGATTTTCAGTTTATTTAATCCTTTTCTTATATCTTCTTTGCTAAATTTTTCTAAATTACTTAAAGAATTTAGCAGTGTTTTTCTTCTTTGACCAAATCCAGCTTTTATGCACTGGAAAAACAATTCTTCATCTTGTAAATTAATTCTATTGTCTTTTTTTATATCCATTCGAATAACCGTTGAGTCCACTTTTGGCGAGGGATAAAACACATGCTTTGAAGCCTTGCAAACATTTATCACTTCGCTGTAATAATTAACAGCATATGTAATAGCTCCACACTTTTTTGTACCTGGTTTAGCGCTCATTCTTTCTGCAACTTCCCTTTGCATCATTACTGTAATGCTATCTACATCAATTTCTTCTTCTAAAAGCATCATTACGATGGGTGTCGTTATGTAATAAGGCAGATTGCCAATTACTCTTACATTGCCTATCTTATCATTTTTGATTTTTTCATCTGCTATTATTTTATTAATATCAGTCTTCAGAACGTCGTTATTGATTATTTCTACATTGTTGTATGCGCTCAGGTTATCTTTTAATATTGGTATAAGTTTGCTGTCTAGCTCAATGGCAATAACCTTGTTTGCTATTTCTGCAGCCTCTTTAGTAAGAACTCCTATACCTGGCCCTATTTCAATCACCAAGGTTTCATCGTCTATCTTACTACCATAAATGATTTCATCTACAATGTTTTTGTCTATTAGAAAATTCTGTCCTAGGCCCTTAGAAAGGTTAAATCCATACATTTTTTTTATTCGGTTTATAGTATTTGGTGAATAAAGATTATCTTCTTTTGTCATTATCTATTTCCTTAATAGCTAGATTAATATCACTTTTGGTGATATTGAATGCAACCAGTTTTTTTAATAGCGTTTTTCCATTTGAATATCCTATTCCTAAAATATCGCAGAGTTCTTCTCTTCGTTTTGACGAATTCTCTTTTCCAAGAAAACCCTTCTCATATAAAAACTCAACTTCAATGTCTGAAACACTCTTTTCTGTTTTATAGTGGCACTTGCTTAGCGCTTGAATTATTGATTCCTCAGATGCATTTTCTATTCCAATATTACCGTTTTTCAGCGCCTTATCTAAGGGTAAATATGCTTGTTTTGCTTTAGGGAATCTTTTAATTAGCTTTTTTCTAATTTCCTCACCCGAAAAATCGGGGTCTGTGAAAATTATTATTCCTTTTTCTTTATACGCTTTTTCAATTAGTTTCCATGTCTCATTTTTTATGCCAAATCCATGCGTTTCAATCGTTAGTCCCTCAACCGCCCTATTAACAGCTGTAGTATCATCTCGACCTTCAACTACTATGGCCTCGCTTACTTTGATTTTATTCATCTGCTACTTCACAATCCTCTTCTGGTAAAATGAACAATATTTCGCCCGGGCTTACTAGCTTAAGTTGGCGCCTCGCTTGTTCTTCAATAAACTCAGAAGTATTAACATTATTAAGTTCCAGCTTCAGATTATCTCTTTCATCTATTAATACTTGATTTTCTTCTTTCAGATCCCTGTTCTCATTATGCAAAGTGATTATGTTTTTAACAGAAAGAACTATAGTAATGCATAAAATTAAAGAAATAACAAATATGGCAATTTTATATCCTTTGAATTTTAAATTATTTCCTTTCATTTCTGCACCTCTCAATAACACTTAAGAGCCTGAAGCATGTTGTCATGCTTCTGGCTCCGCGCATTTTATAAATATAGTTGTGGGTCTACAGTCTGGCCATTAATGTGAACTTCAAAGTGGCAATGCGGCCCAGTACTTCTTCCAGTATTACCTACAGTTCCTATTACCTGATCTTTAAACACCTTTTCACCTACGCTTACGGCTAATGTATTGTTGTGTCCATACAGCGTTTCACTATTGGCTCCGTGGTTAATAATTACGCAGTAACCATAAGCCCCTTTGTATCCTGCAAAGGTTACCGTACCACCATCTGCTGCGTGAAGTGGAGTGCCTACAGGTGCTGCTAAATCTATTCCATAATGCATTCTTCCCCATCTCATGCCATAGCTAGAAGTAAGTATGCCGCCGTTAACTGGGGTGACATAGGACCCTGTACCTTGCTTTGGTGGCGCTTTCTTTGTTCCAATCAATATGATTTCAGTCACGGGCTTTTCTAGAATTTCTTGCTCAATTATTTCTTCGACTGTCATCTTACCGTTTTCTCTTGTTACTTTAGATTCTGTTATAGCTCTACCGTTAGAGCCCCTCTGACTTATGAATTCTTCGCCTTTGTAAAGGTTAGGAGATTCTTTCTCTTCAACTTCAAACTCGAGTTCTTCGTCTGTCTTTCTTTCCTCTATTGTAACTATTGTTAATTTAGGAACTTCTGAAACTACGAATAAAACTTCACCTTCTTGAGCAGCATCTTGGTTCACTCCGGAATTTTGTTTTAATAACGCCTCTACAGATGTTCCGTAAAGTTTTGCAATGCTATCATATGTTTCTTCCTGCTTAATGGTGTGGTTAATTACTATTTGTTCTTCCTTAATTAATTTGCTTGCTGCAGTATCTGCAGTATTTACATTCGCTAAAACAGTGTCTATTTCTTTAAATTCAATGCTCTCTTTAAATTCAGCACTTAAATATTTAACTCCATCTGTTTCTGGCATAAAATGTTCTTTTACTTTTGACAAGGTTTTTAGTCCTTTGTCCTGATTTTCGACTATAGTTACGAGTTTCCCGTCTGCGTATATCCCATACGCTTTAACTTCTAAATCAGTCATATAGGTTAACCTCTTAAGCACCGTATCTATATCGTCAACATCCTTATTAGCCGCCGATACCGTGTTAAAGGTTATGTTTTCATATGGTATGATTTTTATATCAGCTTTTGTTTGTTCGGATAGTGTTTCTCCCGCTAAGTCTAATATCTTTATTACATCCGCTTCTTTTTCAACATAACCAAGCGCCCTGCCATTGTATGAATAACTATAAACTATATTTTCATTAAATACAGTAAATGTAGCAAACATTATGAAAAAGAAACCAATTCCTGTAATTATCAACTCTTTACGATGACGAGTTAAAGCTCCTACATTATAGTGGTGCATTTTGACTATATTAATAATTAACGATCTTATTAAAGCTGTAAAAAGATCTTGTGCTTTATCGTGAATAAAAATGCTATTTGCTGCAATGTTTTTGAGTGTATCGTATGCACTTAATTTAGTCTTCTTTTGGGTTTTTTTGATCTTATCAACTTTTTCTTTTGTCTTTTTATTTAATTTTATTTTTTCAGCCTTTTTTCCTGCTTTTTCATTAGTTTCTGATTTTATAGCAGTTTCTTTCTTTTCTGTGTCCAGGCTTTCGCTTTGTTTCTTCTTGCTTTTTTTTATCTTCTTAACTTTTTCTTTTGTCTTTTTATTTAATTTTATTTTTTCAGCCTTTTTTTCTGCCTTTTCATTAGTTTCTGGTTTTATAGCGGCTTCTTTTTTTTCTGTATCCAGGCTTTCGCCTCTTCTCTTCTTGAACCAATACAACTGCATTTACCTCCATTTTTAGATACCCCTGTGTCACTACAATCTTCACAAAGATATTTTATATCCGTATAGTTTTCAGGATATCCGTAGTTTTTAATAATTTCCGCTCTCTCCAAATTAATTTCACTAATTTCGCTTTTTAGTTCTTCTCTTCTAATTTTACCTTTAGCGCCCATTAAAACGGTTCTAGGAAAACCTTGTTCTATTTTTTTCTTTTCTTCATCGAGTTCTTCTATCTTCGGAATTTCACTGTATATCTCTCTTAATCTTTTTTCTTGTTCTTTTTTTTCTTTCGATCTTATATATTTCAAATAGTTATCTAAGCTGTCATCACTAACTGTATCACTTTCCTTTAAATTGATATTTACGCCCTTGTAGTCTGCCGTAGTCTTCCAGTTTTCCAAGACCTTGTTAACGTAGTTTAAATTAGGATTCCTTATTCCCCCTGTTCTATCACAAGCTTCTAAAATCCTTTCAAGGGTATAACCAAGATCATTAAACCACCTATCCATAATGACTATGTCAGCAGGACTTGGCGTTCTGTTAAATCCAAGTTGAGTAAATACTCTTTTATATCTGTATCTGTCTTTGCTTTCCTTGTTTAAAAGTTCTTTTACCTGAAGAACATCGTTGCAATCTTTTTCATTCCAGCTCTTTGCAACTTTAATTATATAATTTAAATTCAGTTTGTCCTGTTCAACGCAGTATTTAAAGCTATATGATAATACATCTGGGGGTATTCTATAAGTCACTATGGAATCTTTAATATCGTCCATTTCCTTAGGACTTATAGGGCGTCCTAAGCTATCTTCTGCCAGTATGAACAAAGCTTTTATCTCTTTATCTTCAAGTTGCAACAATTCATTGTCTGTAAGGTCTACATCTTTATCATTGTTTTTAAATCCGTATAATTTGTCCTTTTGGTTAACAAATACTACGACGCCTTCTTTCTCGCAATCTGTAGAGCGATGCCATCTTACAAGACCTTTGTCCCCCCAAAAGGCAATGGCTTCATCCACTATCTTTTCATCGAGTTTTAATTCCCTTGAAATCAGTCCCTTGGTGAGTGACATCTCATGTTCTGCGTACATTAATGCATATAAATATACTTTAACAAAGTCACCTGAGGCTACAGGAAGATATTCACTAATAAATATATTTTCCACCTTTGTGTCTAGTAAGTGCAGTTCTTTAATTTTTTCCTTTTGAAATCTCATATCTTCCCTCTAATAGGTGTTAATTTCCTTGTCACTAAATCTAGTATATTTATCCATCCAAACAAGTTCAACTTTACCTGTTGGTCCATTTCTGTGTTTTGAAACTATTACATTGCATAGCCCAGTTTTAATAACAGGTTCGTTATTTTCTTTACTTGCTAATTCTGCATAATAATCATCTCTATATAAGAAAATTACGATATCTGCATCCTGCTCAATGGAACCTGATTCCCTTAGGTCTGAAAGCATAGGAGTGTGATTTGGTCTTTGCTCGGGTGCTCTAGAAAGCTGTGATAATAACATAACCGTGCAATCAATTTCCTTTGCTAAAAGTTTGATATTTCTAGATAGTGCACTTATTTCCTGCTGCCTATTTTCTACGCGCCCTTTAGAGCTCATAAGCTGCAAATAGTCTATAATTACTAGATCTAATCCTTTTTCAGCTTTCATTCTACGACACTTGTTTTTAATTTCAAGTATGCTTATTCCTGGAGAGTCGTCTATAGATATTTTCATAGATGCAAAGGCATCATTTGATTCTCCGATTCTGTCCCATTCGTCATCTTCGATAAGACCTTTTTTTATTTTTTCCATATCTACTCTAGAATGCATAGCTAACATCCTTTGGCCTAGCTGCTCGTTAGACATTTCTAAACTAAATATCAAAACAGAGTTGCCTTTAAGGGCAGTTTGCTCAGCTACATTTAGAGCAAATGCCGTCTTTCCCATACCGGGCCTAGCCGCCACTATTACTAAGTCTGAAGGATGAAGCCCTGATAGTAAGTTGTCTAAATCTGCAAATCCTGTAGGCGCTCCTGTAACTTCACCTTCCATTTTTTGTGCTTCTTCTATCTTGGCCACATTTCTTTCTATTACGGTGCTTATGCTTTCATAATTCTTATTTTGTCCATCTTGCGCTATGGAAAATATTCCTTTTTCTGCAAAATCAAGAATTTCTTCTGTCTTATCTGATGCTTCGTAGGCTTTCTCCTGAATAGCCGTTGCCGCTTTTATTAATCTTCTTAAGCCGGCTTTTTCTGCTACTATTCTAGCATAGTCTCTAGCGTTTGATACGACAGGAACACCCTCTGTTAACATAGCTATATATGCTCTTCCGCCTACGATTTCAAGCGCTTTTTTTTGTTTTAGTTCATCACAAACTGTCAGTATGTCAACCTTGCTGTTCTTATTAAAAAGAGATATTACAGCTGTAAATATTTCCTGATGTTCTTTTTTATAGAACTGAGTAGGTTTTATTATTTCTATAACCTCGCTAAGCGCTTCGTTACTGATAAGTAATGCCCCTAATACAGATTTTTCCGCCTCAATATCATGTGGGGGTATTCTCTCTACCATGTATATCTCCTCCCCGATTAATCAGCGGTTACTTCAACTTTAACAGTTGCAACAACTTCTGGATATATTTTAATATCAACTTCAAAAACTCCTATTTGTTTTATTGGTGTTTTTAAAATTATTTTCTTTTTATCAATATTTATAGACTCTTGTTCTTTTAAGGCTTTTGCAATATCCATACTTGTAATTGACCCAAACAATTTGCCATTTTCTCCAGTTTTTGTTTTAACTACTACCGATTTTGCTTCCAACTCTTTTGCTTTATTAACGGCTTTTTCTTTTTCTTTGCTCTCTTTTTCTTTTAATATATTCTTTTGTTTTTCTACCGATCTTACATTTTTATCAGTAGCCTTTATAGCCATTTCCCTTGGAAGTAGCATGTTTCTAGCATAGCCATCGCTAACTGTAACTACATCGCCAGCTTTTCCTGTACCCTTAATGTCCTTTTTTAATATTACTAACATATCATTTCTCCTTGCTGTCCATTTTATCTAAAAATTTAGGTAATATTTCCTTTAGTTTTTCGCTCACTTCTTGTGGTGTTAAGTCCACCTGTGCTCCTGCTGCCGTTAAATGTCCACCTCCGTCAAACTCTTCCATTATAATCTGAACATTTATTTCTCCCAGTGATCTTGCACTAATTACTGTTACATTTCTGTCATTTTTCCCCATTACGAAAGAAGCCCTTATTCCTTTGACTGACAGAAGCTGATCTGCTACCTGTGAATTAATTATTTGTGCTTCAGTAGAATAGCCTTCCGAAATTGCTATTGCTATTCCTTGTTCTAAATACTCTGCATTTGCTATAGCTTCTGCTCTAGCTTGAAAGGTAGTTGCCTCTACTTGGAAAAACCTCTTAACTTCGGCAGTATCTGCTCCGGCTCTTCTGAGCCATGCAGCCGCTTCAAAGGTTCTAACCCCTGTTTTATTAGCAAAGCTATTAGTATCAACTGTTATTCCAGCTAAAAGAGCTTCTGCTTCAAACTTGCTTATATTTTTTTTATCGATTGAATACTGTATCATTTCTGTAATAAGCTCGCTTGCTGATGACGCATAAGATTCAATATACGCAAGGGTTGCACCCTCTATTGCATCTTCTGCCATTCTATGATGATCAATTATCGCTATTTTATTTGTACAATAGAGTAATTCCTCGCACTCAACTAGACTAGGTCTGTGTGTATCTACTATTATTACAAGTGAATTTTCATCGCACAGCTCAATTGCTCTCTCTCTGCCTATTATTTGATATTTGCCAATTTCCTTGGCTTGATTATATATGCGCTGAAGTGCTTCATTAAATTCTTCGATTACGATATATGTTTCTTTTTCACATGATTCGCATATCCTATGCGCTCCAATAGATGCTCCAAAACAATCTAAATCCGGCCACTTATGACCCATTATCAGCACCTTTGAAGATTCTTTTATGAGCTGCTTTAAAGCATGTCCTATTATTCTGGATTTACCCTTGTTGCTTTTCTCAACAGTTTGAAGTTTTCCACCGTAGTAGTGCATACGATTGCCGTTTTTTACTACAGCTTGATCTCCACCTCGGCCCAATGCAAGCTCCACAGCCGCTTGCGCGTATTCTTCTGTTTTTGAAGGAGAATCGCCTGATATTCCCATACCAATACTAAGACTTACTGGAAAATCAACCATAGACTCAATTTTTCTAACCTCATCTAGTATTTCAAATTTTCCTGTAATAATGTTCTCGGCATTTTCTCTATACACGAACATTATGTATTCGTCTTCATTAACTCTGCTTACTGAAGCATCATATCTTGATGCCCAATGCCTTATTACCTTATCTACTTCTGTAGGAACAAGCATTTTGTTTTCAACATCTGTACTAGCTATTAATTCGTCGTAATTGTCAATATTAATTAATAAAATCGCAAGCTTCTTGTTTTTATAATTGGATTTGTATTTTTCTCTCTTTGTTACATCAACAAAATATACGAAAAGAAACCCGTTTTCATCTAATTCTGATAGAAGAATAAATGTTTTTCCGTTTCTTTCTATGGCTCTTTCTTTTCCATCTTTGATGCTATTAATAAGATCCGAGCGTTTTATTCCCGTTAGTGCAAATAATTTTGCACCTGTTATTCCATCATAGGTGAATACTTCACTCATCTTCTGATTAGCTTCTTTTACATTTCCATCTTCACCAATAATGCAACATGGCAAAGGTATGTTTTTTAACAAGTTTTTATTGTTGCAATTTTCGTCCATTACATTCCTCAGTTTCTGTTTAATCTCTAACGCTTCTCAACAAATCTATTAATCTATTAAGTTCCTCTATACTATAATATTGCAATTCGATCTTTCCCGATTTACCATTGTCATTTATAAGTACTTTTGTTCCTAATTTTAATTTTAATTCATCTTCCACAGACAAAATTTCACTCGACTTGATTTTTTCTTTCTTCGCTTTTGTTTTATTTTTCTTATTAGCTATAAGTTTTTCAGTTTCTCTTACCGAAAGGCCTTTTTTTATAATCTTTTCGCAAAGTTCTAATTGAGATACAGGTTCTGTAATACCTGCAATTGATCTGCCATGAGCTGCTGATATTTCATTTGCCGCAACATGGTTTTGAATTTTTTCGGGGAGTTTAAGTAACCTGAGTGAATTTGCGATATAAGGCCTGCTTTTGCCTACGCTTTCTGAAACTTGTTCTTGAGTCAGGTTGTACTTTTTAAGCATTTTTTTTAAGCCTAGAGCTTCCTCTATTGGATTTAAATCCTCTCTTTGCATGTTTTCTATTATTGAAACCAACATGTTTTGTTTGTCATCAAAGTCTCTTACTATGCAAGGGACTTTCTTAAGACCTGCTTTTCTTGAGGCTCTCCATCTTCTTTCGCCAGCTACTATTTCATAACCTTTTTCAGTATTTCTTAATACAAGAGGTTGGATTACTCCATTTTCTTTAATAGATGATGCTAGTTCCTCTAACTTCTTTTCGTCAAAATTTAATCTTGGCTGAGTTTTGTTGGCTTTAATATCATTAATATCTATGTACAGCACTCTATCTTTGTAATCATCTTGTTCGTTGATAGTTTTTTCAGTTTCATTTTCAATAATAGGGGCTGTATCTGCAAATAAGGCGTCAAGCCCTCTTCCTAGCCCACTTTTTTTAGAAGCCATTATTTTATATTCTCCTCCGATTCAAGAAATTCTTCTGCAAATTCCATATACGCTTGCGCACCTTTTGATTTTGGATCATATTCCGTTATAGCCATCCCATAGCTTGGAGCTTCTGCCAATCTAACGTTTCTTGGTATAACTCTTGTGTACACCTTGTTTCCGAAATGCTTTTTGACTTCTTGCACTACCTGTATCGAAAGGTTTGTTCTTCCATCAAACATGCTTAGAATTACGCCTTCTATTTTAAGATCTTTGTTAAGCTTCTTCCTTACAAGTTCTATGGTGCTTAGTAACTGGCTAACACCTTCAAGTGCATAGAACTCACACTGTATGGGGATTAATACGCTGTCTACTGCAGCCAAAGAGTTAATGGTAAGTAATCCTAACGAAGGTGGACAGTCTATAAAAATATAATCATAGTTATCTCGGATCTGTTCTAAGGCCTTTTTAAGCCTTTTTTCTCTGCCCTCTATGTTAACAAGCTCTATTTCTGCACCTGCTAAGTCTACACTTGCCGGTATTATATCTAAATTCTTTATTGCAGTACGCATAATTGTTTTGCTGGTTTCAAAATCATCCCGTATTATGATTTCATAAGTAGTGTTTTCTAGGTTTTTCTTGGCTATACCAAGGCCGCTTGTAGTATTTCCTTGTGGGTCTATATCAACTACAAGTATCTTCTTGCCTTTTAATGCTAAGCACGCGCTTAGGTTGATGTTTGTGGTGGTTTTGCCTACTCCGCCTTTTTGATTAAATATTGCTATTATTTTACCCATCAGAATGCAATTCCTCTCTAATTATAATAAATATTATTATATACCATTCTACTATATTATTCTATCTGTTTTTTGTGTTTCACGTGAAACATGCCGTAAAAAGTTGTCTCAAGATGTTTCACGTGAAACATCTTGCTATTTAATTGGCTCCTTTGCTGGAGTACCTTCTTTTCTCGGGTATTTTTCGGGGGTTTTATTCATTTTATGTGTTACAACAAGTTTATGATTGTCAATATTCTTATAGTTTTTATATCCTTCGTTAGTTACCTCTGAAGTCCCAGCTCCAAGCACACTAGCAGCTTTATTCGCTTCGATTACTTCGCTTTCAATACTGCTTCCTTTGTACGCTACGAAACTTCCTCCAATTTTCACTAGAGGTAGGCAATATTCCATCAGCACATTCATGGACGCTACTGCTTTAACTACGCAAAGATCGTATTTTTCTCGATGCGCTTTGCTCTTTCCCAGGGTTTCAGCTCTTCCGTGTACAGTTTTCACATTGTTAATCGAAAGTTTTTTGCAAAGTTCATCTACGATTTTTACTTTTTTATTCATTGAGTCAACAAGGGTGAACATTTTTTCAGGAAATGCTATTGCTAAAGGTACCCCTGGAAAGCCAGCTCCTGTTCCTATATCAATTATATTCTTACTTATAATAAATTCATTTCTCTTTACTATCAAAAGAGAGTCTATCAGTTGTTTTTCAATAAACTCGTCTTTTTCTTTTATTGCGGTTAAGTTAATGCTTTCATTTTTTAAAAGTATTTCTTCCATATATGAAATCATCTTTTCAGCAGCGCTCTCTTCTATTACTATTTCGCTCTTTCTTAGTTCTTCTAGAAGCTTTTTTTTATTTTCCATTTCTTTTTTCCTTTTCCAAATATACCATGAGTACGCTTATATCCGCTGGAGAAACACCTGAGATCCTAGTAGCCTGTCCTATGTTTATTGGCTTTACTTTATCTAATTTTTGACTCGCTTCTATTCTAAGACCTTTGATATCACTATAGTTTAAGTTTTCATTAAGCTTTCTTTTTTCCATCTTCTTTTGCTTTTCCACTTGGGCCATTTGTTTTTTTATGTATCCTTCATATTTAATTTGTACAGTTAGCTGAGTGATTTCATGATAAGCAAGATCTGGTCTTTCTCCAATGTCTATTGGTTTTAGCCCCTCATATGTTATTTCAGGTCTTCTTAAAAGTTCGGTAAGGCTTGCCTTGTTATTTATTGGCGAGCTTCCTATCTCTTCTAAATACTCTTTGACAATTGAAGGTTTTACAAAAGTTTTGTCGAGTCTTTCTCTTTCTTTTCTAATTGTTTCTTTTTTACTGAGAAATTTTTTATATCTTTCTTCAGATACACTACCGTATTTATACCCTATTTCTGTTAACCTCGTGTCGGCATTGTCTTGCCTTAATAGCAACCTATATTCCGCCCTAGAAGTCATAATTCTATAAGGTTCGTTAGTTCCTTTTGTCACTAAATCATCTATTAGTACTCCTATGTATGCATCGCTTCTTCCAAGTACAAGAGGTTCTTCATTTCTTAATTTTCTAACGGCATTAATTCCTGCTATCAAGCCTTGGGCCGCCGCTTCTTCATATCCGGAGCTACCATTAAACTGACCTGCGCAAAAAAGGTTCTTTATCGCCTTACTCTCCAAACTAACCTTTAATTCCAAAGGATCAATACATTCATATTCTATAGCATAAGCCGGTCTTACTATCTCTATTTCTTCTAGCCCCGCTATTGTCTTATAGAAGCTTTCCTGTACGTCTTCTGGCAAGCTAGATGACATCCCTTGTATATATACTTCGTCTGTATCTAAACCTTCAGGTTCTATAAAGAGCTGATGTCTTTCCTTGTCTCTAAACCTATTTATTTTATCCTCAATTGACGGGCAATATCTAGGACCTATCCCTTCGATATTTCCCGAAAACATAGCGGATTTATTAATATTCTTCATTATCACTTCATGAGTTGACTCATTAGTGTATGAAAGCCAGCAAGGCACCTGTTCTACTTCAAGCTTCTCATTTTGAAAAGAAAACGGAACAATTTTTTCATCGCCATCTTGCCTGAACATTTTATCAAAATTTAAGGATTTTGCTAGCGCTCTGCAAGGCGTACCTGTTTTAAATCGCCTGAGCGGTAATCCACATTTCTTAAGGTTTTCAGCTAGTTCTATACTAGGCGTAAGGCCATCTGGACCTCCGTCATAAAAGCTATTTCCTATAAATATTCTTCCTCCGAGAAAAGTACCTGTTGATAGTATTACGGCTTTTGCAGTAAAATAAGTACCTGTTTTTGTTATTACGCCTACTACAGAATCATCTTCTATAATTAAGTCTACAATCTCGGCTTGTTTTAAGGATACTAATGGCTCATTTTCTAGTACTTTTTTCATTTCGATATGATACTTATGTTTATCAGATTGCACTCTAAGTGAGTGAACTGCTGGTCCTTTAGAAATATTAAGCATTTTGCTTTGAATAAATGTCTTGTCAGTATTTATTCCCATTTCTCCGCCAAGAGCGTCGATTTCTCTTACCAGATGACCTTTTCCTGTTCCTCCAATTGAAGGATTGCAGGCTAGCATCGCAACCGCCTCTAAATTAATAGAAAACAGTAAGGTCTTCATGCCCATTCTGCCTGCTATTAATCCCGCTTCACATCCTGCGTGACCAGCCCCTATTACAATTACGTCATAGTCTCCCATAAGTATCTTTGATTTTTCACATTCTTTTAATTTCATATTATTTCCCCAAACAAAATTTCGAGAAGACTTTATCTATAATATCGTCTTCTATAGTTTCGCCAAGTATCTCACCTAGCAATCTATATGCATTGTTTATATCTATTTCTACGATTTCAAGTGCTTCGTTTTCTTTAAGTAAATTTATTCCATCGCTAATTGACGATTCGGCTTTGTTTAGAAGGTCTTTATGCCTTGAATTGTTAACTGTATGACTTCCCTGCTGCCTTAACTCTCCAATTAAAAACATCTCTTCTATGGCTTTTTTTACATCTTTTATTCCCGACATTTCTTTCATAGAAGTTTTAATTATTTTCGCTTCTGGTATCATCTTAATTACATCTTTTTCTTCTAATAGAACTTTAAGATCGGTCTTGTTGATTATTATTAAAACTTTTCTGTCATGTATTTTTTCTATGATATTTATATCTTCTTGATCTAAGCTTCTGCTATTATCTAGTACTAAAATCACTAAATCAGCTTTATTGAATTTTTCTTTTGATCTTTCAATTCCGTGAATTTCAATCTCGTTTTCTGTCTCTCTAATTCCTGCTGTATCTGTTAGTATTATAGGTATTCCACCTATATTTATATTTTCGTCTATCGTGTCTCTTGTAGTTCCCGGAACAGAGGTTACTATCACTCTATTCTCACCAAGTATAGAATTCATCAATGAAGATTTTCCTACGTTTGGTTTTCCTACAATCGCGACTCTTATTCCCTCATTAAAGATCCTTCCTGTTTCTGCTGAATTTATCAGTGTCTGAATTTCAGAATTCATCGTTACTAATTTCTTTTCAACCTCTTTATATAGAACTTGTTCTATGTCTTCATCAGGATAGTCGATATTTACTGTTATTTGTGCCAAAACGTTTAGAAGGGTTTCTCTTAAATCTGCTACTACCGAGCTAAAGCCGCCTTCTAAGTGATTAATTGCCACATCGAAACCTTCGTCTGTTCTCGCTTTTATTAAATCTATTATAGCTTCTGCCTGTGACAAATCTAGCCTTCCGTTTAAAAAGGCCCTCTTTGTGAATTCACCGTGTTCGGCGAGTCTTGCACCGTTATTTAACGCTAAATCAAGTATTCTTTTCTGGGATATGATGCTGCCATGACAGTTTATTTCTACTACATCTTCACAAGTATATGTGTTTGGGCCTCTCATGTATACTGCCAAAACCTCATCGACCATCTCATTGTTTTCGGGATTTACTATCTTTCCATAGTACATATGCCTATTAATATATTCATTTTCGCTTTTTTCTCTAATGAATATTCTATCAAGTATACTAAAAGATGACTGGCCGCTTATCCTTACTATACCTATTCCACCTTCTCCTAGTGCGGTTGAAATTGCCGCTATAGTATCTTCCATACTTTTCTCCTAAATTAAAAAGACCCTAATTAGGGTCTTTCTATTATTTTAATTCAATAACAACTCTTCTGTAAGGATCCTGTCCCTCACTTCTTGTAACTATGCTCGAATTACTTTGAAGTGTTGAATGGATAATTTTCCTCTCATAGGGGTTCATAGGTTCAAGCTTGACGCTTTTTTTTGTTCTTACAACTTTTTCTGCTAACCTATTTGCTAAACCAATTAAAGTTTTCTCTCTCTTAGCACGATAGTTTTCAGCGTCTAATATTACCCTTGTATATTCATCATTGCCTTTATTTATTGCCAAACTTGTTAGGTACTGTATCGAGTCTAACGTTTGACCCCTTTTGCCTATAATTGTTCCTGTGTCTTTACCCTCGATATCTACGTGAACTAAATTTTCGCCGACCCTAACAGCAAAAGTAAAGTCTAATCCCATATTTTCTGTTACATTTTTTAAAAAGTCCTTAGCTGGGTGTTCTTCAACCACGTCTAAAGATGAGTAGTCTGAAGTAACAATTTCATTATGCTTTGATATAACTTCTGGTATGACTTCAGGTTCTTCTTTTTTTATTTGTTTTTCAACAGCTTTTTCAATAATTACTTCTTTTTTTGCTACATTTTCTTCAGCTTTTTCTTTCTTCATTACCCTTACTTTGGCTAGCTTAGAGCCTATACCAAAGAAGCCTTTACTTGGTTCTTCTAATACTGTAATATCTACTTGGTTAATGGTTAAATTTAAGTCCGTTAGCGCTAGTTCAACTGCTGCTTCAACGTCATTTCCCCATTTTTCTGAATATTCCATACTTCTTTTCCTCCATTAGTAAATAATGAAAAAGAAATTACTTTTTACTCTTTTTCTTATTATTTTTTCCTTGCTCTTTTTGAATATCTTTCCTTAATTTGTTCATTCTAATATTAAAGAATATTTGAATAAATTGTCCGAAAAACCAATATAATGCTAATCCTGCTGGGTACGACCTTGCTAACCATAGTATTGAAATAGGAAAAACGTATTTCATTACAGCTTGCATTGCTTGCCCTTGATTTGCGCCTCCGCTGTCTGTTAAGCTTTTGTTCATTGAAAATGAAACAAAAGTTGCTATTCCAGCTAAAATGGGTAATATCCATGAATCTGGCTGACTCATGTCTTTAATCCATAAAAAAGATTCATGAATAGCAAACAACATTTTATCATCTGGGATATATAACATTGGGTTTCTAAGCAAAGCGAATAGACCCATTATTATAGGCATTTGAATTAACATAGGAAGGCAGCCACCCATTGGGTTAAAGCCTTCTTCCTTATACAACTCTGATATCTTTTGATTCATTGTTTCTTTATCATCAGAATACTTAGATTGTATTTCTTTCATTTTTGGCTGTATACTAGACATGGCTGATGTGGATTTAATCTGCCTAGCATATAGTGGATAAAGTAATCCTTTTACGATTAAAGTAAGAATTATCAAAGCAAGTCCATAACTGCCAACAAAATCATATATAAAGGTTAATAAATAACCCATAGGTTTTGCTACTATTCCAAATACATTCATCAACTTCCTCCGTTATTTTAATGGATCATAGCCACCTGGATTTCCAGGACGACATCTTAAAATTCTTTTGATCCCTAGGTAACTACCCTTTATCGGTCCATATTTATCAACTGCTTGTATAAAATACGTACTGCATGTGGGGTAAAAACGACATGTCGGTGGAAAGAGTGGTGAGATAACCTTTTGATAAATCCTAATCAATAGAATAATTATTTTTTTAAATATACTATTTATTATTTTCATTATACAGTTCGTGCGTTCTTTTTATAGCACTCCTCAATGATTTCTCTACTTCCATACATTTTACATCGTTTATTGTTTTACGAGCAACAATAACTATATCATAACCTTCTGTAATTTTTATTTCAGTTAATCTATACGCTTCTCGCATAAGTCTTCTGGCTCTACTTCTTCTTACACTGTTTCCAACTTTTTTGCTAGCTAAAAAAGCGATTCTGTTATATGACAAATTGTTCTTCTTATACAACAAGACTAAAAATCTATCACTCTTCGATTTACCGTATCTATATACGGCGCTGAAATCTTTTTGATTTCTTAATATGTATTTACTAAACATACTATTTAAGCTGTAAGACTTTTTCTTCCTCTAGCTCTTCTTCTTTTAAGCAAGTTTCTTCCATTTTTAGTTCTCATTCTTTTTCTGAAGCCATGCTCTTTCATTCTCTGCCTTTTCTTAGGCTGATAAGTTTGTTTCATTATTTTCCCCTCCTCATTAAATTCGTGCAATCTAAATTTCAATCTGCACATATGCCCTAATATTATACTAATCCATAAGATTAATGTCAACTGCGATATTACATATATTAAATTTAATCAGTAAAATTCTTTTTTTTAGTCTTTGTTTTCTTAGGTAATATCTACATTTAGTGATTTTATCCACTTTATGCACAAAGTTTTCCATACCTTGTGGATAACTTCTCTACATATCTAGTTCTTGCGTTTATTTATACCTTGTAAATGTGGATAACTTTATGTAGAATAGGGGTATAACATTTTAGGAGTAACTTATTGTGAATATTGAAAAAATTTGGAAAACCATACTTGAGATTATTGAAAAAAACACTACTGAAATCAGTTTTAGTACTTGGATCAAACCTCTCTTCATTTATAAAATAGATGAAAATATCAAAATAGTCTATCTTTCTACAAAAGAAGATTATGTTATTAAGATAATAAAAAACAGATATATACATTTAATTGAGCAGAGTTTTAAAGAAATCCTTCAAGATGACTATCGTGTTGTAATTAAATTAGAAGACGAATATAAGAAGACTGAAAAACCAGATAATAAAAAGCCTGTTAATAAACCGAAGAATCCTTTTACGAAAGACAAGTTATTTAACCCAAGGCTTAATTTTGATAACTTCGTTGTTGGTAATAGCAACAAATATGCTCATGCAGCTTCTCTTGCCGTTTCTGAATCTCCTTCAGAGACATATAACCCTTTATTTATTTACGGTGGTTCTGGTCTTGGTAAAACTCATTTAATGCATGCTATTGGGACTTTTCTTATCGAAAACAACCCTGATATTAACGTTCTTTATGTTTCTTCAGAAATGTTTACTAACGAATTCATTAAAGCTCTTTCAGAAAAAAAGATGGAAGATTTTAAGAATAAATATAGGAAAGTAGATGTTCTTTTAATTGATGATATTCAATTTTTAGAAGGTAAGGAGACAATGCAGGAAGAATTTTTCCATACGTTTAATACACTATACGAAGCAAATAAACAAATAGTAATAACGAGTGATAGATCCCCTAATAATTTAGTTAATTTATCAGAAAGACTACGCTCTAGATTTTCTTGGAATTTGATTGCCGATTTAAAACCAGCTGACTACGAAACTAGAGTTGCAATACTTAGAAGAAAAGCTGAAGTAAGCGGCCTTGAGTATACAGAAGATGTTAATAATGTATGCTGCTTTATAGCAGAGAAAATAACCAATAATATAAGAGAACTTGAAGGTGCTTTTAATAGAGTTGTTAGCTTCGCTGCTCTTTTAGACGAAGAATTAAATGTGAATTTTGCTAAAGGTTTGCTTAAAGATATATTTAATAATTCTAATTTAACTGTAAGACCAGAAAAAATAAAAAAAGAAGTTGCTAAATACTACAAATTAAAGGTTTATGATTTAGAATCTAAAAAAAGAAGCGTTAATATATCATACCCTAGGCAAGTTGCTATGTATTTATGTAGAATTCTTACAGACCTTTCTTTACCCAATATAGGAAAGCTCTTTGGCGGAAAACATTATTCGACAGTTATTTATTCCTGTGATAAAATTCAAAGAGAATTACTTACAAATCCTGAGCTAAAAACTGATATCGAAGACTTAAAAAAAGTAATCAATGATAATTAATTACCAACATTAGGTAACACCTTACTAACAGGGTTATCATTGAAAAAATGACAATAACTAAACTCATGGTTTTAGCTGTTATACGAGTTATCCACAGTTTCCACATACCCTACTACTATAACTACTATAATTAATATATAAATAAAAGGAGTTTTCACTATGAAAATTAATTGTAATCAAGCTGTTTTATCTAAAACATTAAATGTGGTTTCTAAAGCTGTTCCTACAAGAACAACATCTAAGATACTAGAGGGAATATTGTTAATTGCTAAAGATGATAAATTAATACTTTCTGCAACAGACACCAATATACTAATACAAGAAACAATTGATGTTGACGTTATTGAAGAAGGAGAATTAATAGTTCCTTCTAAGCTTTTTTCAAATATAGTTAGAATGCTGCCAAATGAAAATGTTGAATTGACCTTTAATGATGAAAATAAAGAATTATTAGTAACTTGTAAAAATTCAGTTTCTAAAATTATAGGATTTTCATCTGATGAATACCCTAAGATAAAAACAGAAAATATAAAAAACGAAATTCACATTAATAAAAACCTTTTTAAAAAAATGATTCAAAAGACTGCGTTTTCAGCAAGTGTAGAAGATTCAAAAGGTGTTTTAGTTGGAGTATTAATAGAAATATTACAAAATGAAATTAAAATGATAGCAATTGATGGTTTTAGAATGGCAATAAATAAAAATGAAATCATAGGTAATGAGAAAAACGAAATAATAGTTCCTGCTAAATTACTTCTAGACGTTAGTAAAATAATTAATAGTGATGACGATGATGAAGATGAAATAATTGTTCAAACAAATAACAATAAGATAATATTAAATTTTGATAACACTAAAGTTATTATAAATCTTCTTAATGGAGAATTCATTAAGTACAATAATATAATTCCTAAAAACAATGATATTTCTATAAGGGTAATTAAAAGTGAATTGTCTGAATGCATTGAAAGAGCAGCTATTCTTACTAATGAACTAAATCATAATTTAATAAAATTTAATATTAAAGATAATTTAATGGAATTATCTTCCCTTTCTGAAGTTGGTAAAATAAATGAAAAATTAGAAATAATAAAAGATGGTCCAGATATAGAAATAGGTTTTAATTCAAGATATTTAATTGATTTATTAAAAGTTATAGAGGATGAGGAAATAATGATATATATGACAAACAGTGTTAGCCCTTGTTTAATAAAACCTCTTTCTGGAGACAAATACATATATTTAATTTTGCCTGTAAGAATTAATTAATAGAGGAAACGATGATAGTAAAAAGCATAAGCTTAGAAAACTTTAGAAATTATGAAAAATTAGAAGTAGATTTTAATAAAAAAGTAAATATAATAATTGGAAACAATGCTCAAGGTAAAACAAATCTTATTGAAGCAATATATTTAAGTTCTATGTCAAAATCATTTAGAACTAATACCTCTAGCGATCTTATAAACTTCAAAAAAGATTTTACACGAGTTATCGTTAAAGTAAGAGATGATGATATAGATAGAAAAGTTGAAATAAGAATAGATAAAAATAATAAGAAAATAATTAAAAAAAACAATAAAATAATAAGAAAAACATCTGAATTGTTTAATAATATTATTATTGTAATTTTTTCGCCTGATGATTTATCAATAGTGAAAAACGATCCAATTAAAAGAAGAACTTTCATAGATAGAGAACTTTGTCAGTTAAAACCAAAATACTATTTAGCATTATCAAATTATAATAAAATATTAAAGCAAAGAAATGCTTTATTAAAAGAAAGAAATATTAACAACAACTTAATTGATGTTATAGACTCACAGCTGGCTAAATACGGAGCAATTATAAGTAAATACAGACAAGTTTTTTGTTTAGAGCTTTGTAATTTAAGCAACACAACACAAAAAAGCCTAACTAATAATAAAGAAGAATTAGTTATAAAATATTTAAGTAGTTTTAAAAATAATGAAATAAGCGAAGAAAAATTATTTAATTTATTGAAAGAAAATATTAAAAAAGACATTGAAAAAGGATATACAACAGTGGGTCCGCATAGGGATGACATTAGTTTTTTTATCAATGGAATAGACGTTAAAAAGTATGGCTCTCAAGGTCAACAAAGAACGTGTGCATTAGCGTTAAAACTTGCTGAAATAGACTTAATTAAAAAAGAAACTGATAAATACCCTATATTGCTTCTAGATGATGTTCTTTCTGAATTAGATCAAGAGAGACAAAACTTGATTATAAAACATCTTAAAATGGTACAACTATTTATAACAACAACTGAAATTCCAGACCAATATAAAGAAAAAGAAAACATAAAAATTTTTAAAGTAAAAAATGGTGATATTTCATAAAAGAAAATACCACCATTTTTTTATTAAACTTTATTTATTCACATTAAATATAGAATTTGCAACCTTTGCTGATTCAGTTGCATCTTTACAGTAAAAATCAGCTTTTATTTTTTTTGCATAATCAGGTGTTAAAACAGCGCCACCAACTAGTACCTTACAATCTAAATTAGCTTCCTTTAATTCCTTAATTGTTTGCTCCATATTTACAACAGTTGTTGTCATTAAAGCACTAAGACCAACTAACTTTATATCTTTTTCCCTTACCGTTTTGACAATTTCTTCAGGGGTTACATCTTTACCTAAATCGATAACTTCAAAACCATAATTTTCTAAAATAACCTTTACTATATTTTTACCTATGTCATGAATATCACCCTTTACAGTAGCTAATAATATTTTCCCATTTGAAATTGATAAAGAACCATTTTTTGATAATTGCTCTTTAATGATGACAAATGATTTTTTAACCGTTTCAGCAGAACGTATAAGCTGAGGAAGGTAAAGGTCACCTCTGTCAAAAGCCTGCCCTACTTTATCTAATGAAGGTATTAAGTACTCATCAACAAGTATCATTGGTTCATTATCCTTTAGCATTAAAGTTGTTACTTCTTCTACTTCATCCTTAAGGCCTTTTAAAATGATAGACTTTAAATCTTTATGGGATTTTTCAATATTATTTTTATCTGATGTACTTGGCTCCTTTTTAGAATCCATATGCCTTATATAATTTTGAGAATCAATATCAATTAAGCTTAAAACCTCAAAAGATTTTATAAGATCGACGATTTCTGTTGCAGTTGGATCTGTTATGGGAACGTCTATACCATAAGTCATTGCCATTAAAAGAAATGTTTTATTTATCATATGCCTATTAGGTAAACCGAAAGAAACATTACTAACGCCAAGAGTGGTGCGCACATTATAGTTATCCTTTACTAGCTTTATAGCTTTAAGAGTCTCTAATACGCCTTCTTGCTCAGCTGAAGCCGTAAGAACAAGATTGTCAACGATAATACGTTCTTCTTCTATTCCATATTTTTTAGCTTCTTTTATTATTTTTTCTGCAATTTCAAAGCGTTTTTCACAGGTCTTTGGAATTCCATCCTCGTCTAGAGTTAATGCTATTAAAGAAGCGCCGTATTTACTTGCTATAGGAAAAATTTTATCCATGCTGCTTTGATTACCATTTACTGAATTTATTATTGTTTTGCCGCAATATATTCTGCACGCAGCTTCGATAACTTCTGTTTTAGCACTATCTATTTGAAGCGGTACATCAACAATTCCATCAAGCTCTTTAACGATATTTAACATTGTTTCTTTCTCATTAATTTCAGGAAGACCAACATTAATATCTAAAATATCAGCGCCTGCTTCAACTTGGGTAATTGCTTCGTTCAATATAAAATCAAATTTATTCTCTTTTAACGCAGCTTTCACTTTTGTTTTTCCTGTAGGATTAATTCTTTCTCCTATAATTTTAATGCTTCCATCAATGATTACCGTTTTAGTAGAAGAGCATACAGCAGTTTTTCTTTTTACATCACGCGGTACAACCTTTTTTCCTCCAAACGACTCCTTAAGAAGTTTAATAAACCCAGGATTAGTACCACAGCAGCCGCCAACGACTGCAACACCTTTATCAATTAAAGGTTTTATAAATTCAGTAAATTCTTCTTTTTCAAGTTTAAATATAGTTTCATTATTTTCAAGTATTGGAAGGCCAGCGTTGGGCTGGAGCATAACTGGTAAAAGTGCCCACTTAAGGATTTCTTCTACAATAGGTGTTATCTCCTTTGGTCCCAAAGAGCAATTTACTCCAAGAGCATCAATTCCAAGGTCTTGGACAACGTTAACAAAAGTTTTAGGATCTGTTCCTGTAAGAGTCCGTCCGTTGTCTTGGAACGTCATAGTACAAAATACAGGAAGCGTTGAGTTTTCCTTGCAGGCAAGAATCGCAGCTCTGGTTTCTTGTAAATCAGAAAAGGTTTCAAGAAGAATTAAATCTACACCTGATTTTACGCCGGCTAGAACTTGTTCTTTAAATATATCATAAGCGTCTTCAAACGAAAGCGAGCCTATCGGTTCTAGAAGTTTGCCGGTAGAACTAATATCTAAAGCAATTAACTGATTTGTTGTAACTGCCCTTACATTTTCAACAGCAGCGCTTATTATGTTTTCCACACTGTATGGAGTTTTGTTTATTTTTAATGAATTAGCGCCAAAGGTATTTGTAGTTATAATATCTGCACCAGCATCAACGTATGCTTTGTGAATTTTTCTAACTATTTCAGGTTTTTCAATATTATATAATTCAGGAAGTTCGCCGCCGAAGAGTCCTTCCCTTTGAAGCATAGTGCCCATAGCCCCATCAAATATTAAAACTTTTTCATTTAGAAGTTTAAGTAGTTCCACAGTTTTTGTCTCCTTTTCTAAGTTCGCATATATTTCTAATTAAGCAGTTATCACATCGGTTATTTAAGTTTATATATGGTTTTTGTTGAAGCCCAATGAAGGCTGTAATAGATTTGCGTGGAATTAATAAATGATCATCATTAGAAGAAAGACCAATACGTTTTTGAGCCTGCAGGATATCAATAATTTTTGGCTGAACATCGAGGCCCAAATCACCATAACCAGGGCTATAACGCATAGTCATGTGGTACCCCTTTTCTGCATAGCCTTGAGACAGCTTAAGAGTAACGTCATCAAGATAACTTTCTATATAGGCAGCTGACACTGCATCGTACAAAATAGCATTTTCTAGGTCAATACAAGAGCACTGTTTAAGTCTTTGTTCTATCTCAATACCAAGGGTGCACGCTATAATGATGCATTTTTCAGAATTCTTTAATACTTTATATAAATCCTTGCTTTTTATCTCAAGAACCGTGCCTATAAAGGATATTTTAGTTTCTTTTACATATAAATCATAAACGCCGTAAATATGTCTAGGAGTATATTTAAGGTTTATTTCATCGAGTATTTTATCAATTTTTTCTTCGCTTACGATATCTAAGACTGTATTTGAGCCTAGGTATCTTCTTATATCTTTGCGAATCTTGGCTTCATTCAATTAAATCACCTTATCTTCAGTTAAGAATTTCCTAATATTAGAAATACTATTCATTATTTCCTTTGTTGTATCTGGCTTGTTCATGGTATAAATATGTATACCATCGATTCCCCAAGATAAGAGATCGATTATTTGATCAATGGCGTATGCAGTCCCTGCTTCTTTTAATGCCTCAGGGTTATGTTCATATTTATTTAATATCCGCTGAAACTTAGGAGGTATACTGCAACCTGAAAGCTGAATAATCCTGTTCATCTGATTTATATTTAAAACGGGCATAATGCCAGCAGTCACAGGAACTTTTATACCCATCAAATCTATTTTTTCCATGAAATTATAGAATAGTTCATTGTCAAAAAACATCTGTGTAATTAAAAAATCTACAGAACTATCAACTTTATTCTTAAGATGTTTTAAATCATCAGTTTTGCATGTAGCCTCAATATGGCCTTCTGGATAACAAGCGGCACCAATAGAAAAATTGTCATTACTATTTATGCGGCAGATTAGATCGTTAGCATATTTAAATTGTAATGGATTTGGAAAATCGAAATCTGCGTCGCTAGGTATATCGCCTCTCATTGCGAGTATGTTTTCTATGTTATTATCCTTTAATTCCTTTAAAACTCTATCTATTTCTGACTTAGTACTTGAAACACATGTTAAATGAGCTAAAGCTTCTACATTAAATTTATTTTTGATGGTTGAAGCGATTTCAACGGTTCTGTTTTTAGAACTTCCACCAGCCCCATATGTAACACTAATGAAATCGGGATTAAGATCTCGCAGCGATTCTATTGTTTCATATATAGATTCTATTGGATAATTTTTTTTAGGCGGAAAAATTTCAAAAGAAATCACCGGTTTTTTTTCTTTGAATAAATCTCTTATCATCATAATAACTTTCCTCTCGATATGTTTCTTTATATTTTTTTAATTGTGTTAAGCTTGGAATATTTCAACTTGCCCCCAAGCACCCATTTTATCCTCTATTATTATTAGCACGCCTTGAATTCCATCAATGGTTTTGCCAAAATCGAGCCCCTTATTTATATCTTCTTTGCTAACAACCAAATTACCAATTGCAGTAGCGGCAGCATCAGCAAGAGCTGTGTCTTTTGATATGACTACTACAGCATCGGCATTTCCAAAGCTAAGTGAATGGCCAACAGTCCCTGCAGATGTACATATGCCAACGGGCATGCCAGACTTAGGAATACGAATTCCTATTTTATTTGAAAAAGGCGAAGATCCGGCAAATATTAGAATCTTTCTTTCTTCCTTGGAACTGATATAGATGTCACCTCCGTTTTCAACAATCATCTGTTTTGTAGAGGTTAAATTTATTGTTTGCTTGACAACTTGTTCGGAAATTGTTCCAGCTACTGCGGCCATTGGGCCTACGCCGACTTTAGAGCTGACATCTATCATGTGCTGTATGATTGGATCATCGGATTTCTCTGATAGAGGGATTAAAGATTTTTCAAAACCATCAATCGACTGACATGCTTTTTCTATATTCGTCCTTAAGGCTTCAAGTATATTTTTGACAGTTTTTTCTTCATTAAAATCAGAAGAAATCATCAAGTCGGATTCATCAATAATAACCTTGTATGTTATCAGACCATCACTTTGTTGCATGGCTCTATAAAATCTTTCTTCATACATTATATTTACTCCAAAGCTCATTAAACACTTATGGCATTTGTAGGACAAACAGAAATACAAAGGTTACAACCGACGCATTTTTCCTGTAAAAAAGTAAGTGAAAGATCATCAGGCGACAAAACAAGGGCACCTGATGCACAAACTGAAGTACAAAGCCCGCAATCCACGCAAGCATCATGGTCAACTTTTATTATAGGATTTATAAAGTCGGTAAGAATACCTTCTTTCTTTAAGTATATTATTGCATTTTCCATGTTTTCTGGTGTTCCTTCAACGTCCATAAGTAGTGAGCCCTTCATATTATAATTGATAGAGGCTCTTAAAATATTAATTCTAAGGTCATATTTTTTAACAAGGTCGTAGGCGATAGGAGTATTTGTTACCTCACCTGGAAATTTTAATAGTATTTTATTTTTCATTTTTATTAGCCTCCCTAATTTCTAATCCATTAAGAGAATTGTTCTGTGGAAAAAGTTTAATAGGCTCTTGCAAAGTAAAAGAGCCCTTTAGTATCCAATCTTTTAATTCGCTTGCGATTTTTCTCGATTTCTTCATACTAGTTATCGGTGCAGTTTTTATAGTTTTACCATCAAGCTCTATTGAGCCGCTTCTTAGCTCCTCGTAAGAGACAAGGCCAAGGGATGGTTTGTTATTTTCATTTACACTATAATCAATAATATTAGTGAAGAGATCCTTGTTTTCTATAGATACAGCTTTCATCATTTCCACATCTAAGATAGGAATAGGAACACCAACTCCGACAAACATTGAAATACCATATCCATCAAAGACAGCTGGTGCAATATATTCTTCATTCATAGCTTTTAAATCACCAATTAAAGCCATAGTTCCTGACGGAGAATAAGGAATACCGTTTTCGTCGCGCTCGTTTGATGAATTAAACTGCGTGCCATGCCAAGCCACGTATCCTTCTGCGCCGCAAAAGAAAACCTTCGTGCCAATTCCGATGGTTCTATAGCTTGGATCATTAAACAAAGGACTAAGTGCACCTGAAGTGCAGTAGTTAATATTTCCCCTATTTGCAAGAAGAGTTCCCATATATGTTTTTATAGTTTTATCAGAAGCA
>JAAYHV010000087.1 GCA_012744355.1 Clostridiales bacterium | reverse complement strand
TTATAGTTATACTAATAAGAGCTGGATGGTGAGAATCGTCTTAATGTGGATGGTTAAACGACAGCTAAAGATTTGAAAGTAAATTCATACAGGAGAAAATATGATAAGTAAAATTAAAATCTTTTATAATGATAATAAAGTATGGATGTATTTAGGAAAGTATATCTTGATTTCATTTTTGTTGGCAGTTGGAGCCATACTTATAGATATAAGATTTATTCCTATACTAGATTATATCCCTGCTTTTTTAATGACAAGTGTGGATTTAGCTCAATCAATACTAGGAACTCTGTCAGGATCACTTCTTACTATAACAACTTTCACATTTTCTACTATAATGGTTGTCCTTACAATGTATTCTTCTAATTTTTCACCTAGGGTGGTAAATAATTTTTTAACCGATAAAATAACTATGAAGGTACTTGGAATCTTTGTAGGAGGATTTTTCTATTGTATAATTGCACTTTTTTTTATGAAAGAAAGTTATGCTGACTATTTAGTAATATCTGCTACAATCGCTGTAATTTATTCAGTTCTTTGCGTGATATATTTTGTGATATTTGTATATAATGTATCCTCTTCTATTCAAGCTACAAAGCTTATATCAAGACTATATGATGAATCATCTGAGATAATAGAAAGAACTTTAAAAAATAGAGAGAATCATTTAATAGTGGATCTACATGCTGTAGGAGAATTTAAGTCCGAACTTGAAATAATATCTGATACAAGTGGATACTTAGAATTTGTTGAGT
Organism: Clostridiales bacterium; assembly: GCA_012744355.1. Lineage (GTDB taxonomy): Bacteria > Bacillota > Clostridia > Peptostreptococcales > Anaerovoracaceae > JAAYHV01. Next base: position 3,185 of record JAAYHV010000087.1, on the reverse strand, counting down.
TTAAAGAGATATTAAATACTTTGAAGGATATGGAGTCAAAGTTTATTATAAAAATAGACATAGGAGATTTTGTATCTAAAAATCAAGTAATAGCGATTCTTTATTATAATGAAGATTTAAAAGACGAAGAGTTAATGGCAAACCTAATAAAAAGTTTTAGTATAGAAGAAGAGCGAATAGCATATAATGATTATAGATTTTCTCTTCAAAAGATAATTGATATTGCATTAAGAGCAATGTCTCCAGGAATAAACGACCCAAACACATCTATTCATTGCATAAATATATTAGGAGTTCTCCTTAGTAAACTTAGTGAGATAAAAGGGGAATATACAATTATAAAAGATGAAAATTCTAAATCTCAAATAGTATACGAAGATTTTCATTTTAAAGAAGACTTATATAGCACTTTTTATCAGATAGTACATTATGGAAAAAAAGATATATCAATTGTACTTTCTATTTTCAATGCGCTTAAAACTATAAGCATGTCTTCTTCAAATGACAAGATAGTCATCATAAAAGAGTTTAGTGATTATATATATCAAAATAGCATAAATAATTTTAATCATGAATTTGATTTAGAAATGTTAAAAAAAGCACAAGAATCTATCTAGTGAAAGTATCATGCTTAATAAAAAGAGTTTGATAAATTAGGTTTTCAGCTCCGTATACTAACGAAAAACTGGAGAATGAAACTCAAAAACATGAAGGCATATGAAAGAAGTCTTAAGTGGTACAGAGGAGGTTTTACATGGATAAATATATCAAATTGGTGACAGAAAATCCTTATGTTTTAAGAATAATTCTTGTTGTAGTGGGTGTGATAATCATTTTAGCAGTTAAAAAACTGATTCGGTCTCGTCTGAGCAAATACGTTAAAGATGATAATAATTTCTATCGAAGTAAAAAGGCTATAAACGCAGCGGGATATCTTTTCATTCTGCTCTTGATTTCAATCATTTATAGGGAAAGCCTAGGAGCTTTAAATGTCTTCTTCGGGATTGCTGGAGTAGGTATTGCATTTGCCTTACAGGAGGTTATTGTAAGCATAGCCGGTTGGATTACGATTTTGTTCACCGACATATATAAATCTGGTGACCGAGTTTTGTTGGGAGGCATCAAGGGAGACGTTATTGATGTAGGTGTGCTGCGAACCACCATCATGGAAATTGGAGGATGGGTAGAATCAGACTTATATAATGGCAGAATTGTAAGGATTGCAAATAGCTTTGTGTTTAAGGAGCCTGTATATAATTACTCTGCGGACTTTCCATTTCTTTGGGATGAGATTAAGGTTCCGATTCAATACGGGAGCAACTATACACTAGCAAGAGAAATTATCTACGATGCGGCGCATGAAGTGGTGGGTGTGTATTCTCATGAGGCGAAGAAGCAATGGGACATTATGGTTCGTAAGTTTTTAATTGAAAACGCATCAACAGATCCTATGGTTAATATAATTGCCAATGATAACTGGGTGGAGTTTACCCTAAGGTATGTGGTGGACTATAAAAAGCGAGCAGGTGTAAAGGATCAATTGTTCACAAAAATTCTAGACAAGGTTGAAAACAGTTCCGGCCAGGTAGAGTTTGCTTCTGCTACTTTTGCATTGACCAAAATACCTCCCCTTGAAGTAAAAGTTAAAAAATAGGGTCAAGCAGTTTGTCAGGATATTTTAATCAGTAAGTCAGGCACCTTTTAGCGATAGCTGTTCCAGAGGGAAATGTTGACAGTAACATAAACAAGAACCTGTAACTACAGATTTGTTTTTCAATGCATCTTACAATAAACTTGTACATTTCAGGCATATAGAAACTGGAGGGACAAAGCGATGAAATATTTAAAAAATAAAATTGAATCAATACTTTCCAAGATTAAAGAGAATCGCGCCGGAAGTTTTTTATTTTCGTTGATTAAGGAAATAAAAAATGACAGGTTGTCGGAGCTGGCCGCCAATATGGCCTACTATCTTCTTCTAGCACTCTTTCCGTTTTTGATTTTTCTTCTAGGGGTATTTTCTTATACACCGATTTCAATTGCTAATGTCTCAGAGGCTCTTTCATCCATATTACCCAAGGAAACAGCTGATGTTATATTAGGAACAGTACGGGAAGTATTAAATAATAACAATACAGCGCTCTTTTCATTCGCAATGTTAGGTACGATATGGATTTCGACAAAAGGAGCTAGAGCCCTCATTAAAGGTGTTAATCGTGCATACGGGGTTACGGAGACCAGGTCACTTCTGGTGACGAGTGGAATCAACATATTCGTTATAATCAGCATACCGTTTTTTGCAATAATGAGTTTCTTGCTTATTGTCATTGGAAAACTTCTGGTTGATCAGGTTGCAGTATGGTTTAATTTACCAGTGGATGTCCAGTCGATAATGACTCTTTTACGGTACGTTATACCTATAGTAATGTTGGTTTTTTACTTTGCGATATTTTATAAATTTGTTCCTAATTTGAGACTTTCGTTTCGAAAGATCTTTGTTGGTGCAATATTTACAACCTTTGGTTGGATTACGACATCAATGCTATTTTCTTTCTATATTAATAATTTTGCTAACTACACGCGTGTATATGGTAGCTTGGGTAGTATAATTGGTCTACTTTTATGGATTAATATGAGTAGCATGATTATTTTAATAGGGGCTGAAATTAATATGCTTGTAAAGGGGCATGATAAAGTTAGTCTCCAGGAAGAATCTAACATAGAATAAGAAAAGTAATCATAAACTTGTAGCAATCGATTTTATTCCATTTTTTATTGAATTTACTTAGACTATAATAGGAATAAAAGGGACTGGGAATAGAGGCAAGAAGTATGGATTAACCCATTGAAAGAAAAGGAATAGAGTGATATTGCCTGAGATTTTAAAGTATACATTATTCTTCTAGAAAGTACTTGACAAGTAGCTATTTTTTATTTATTATAAAAAAACAAATATATATAAAACAAAATATACAATTTAGTTTTTCTAATTTTCAGTAAGAAAAGGATTAGAATGTACAATTGAAATAAAAATCCAAACGAGTGAAAAAGATCATATTTTGATTAAAAAAGCTTGTGGTTCGTTTGAAAACAAATTAAAAGGGTAAATACAGTGTATGAAGGCATTACAGTAAGCCTAATTACTATTAAATATTTACGAATTTACTTAACTGATTTTTCAAAAG
>JAAYHV010000013.1 GCA_012744355.1 Clostridiales bacterium | reverse complement strand
GGGTTACTTTGTACCGTATCTAATTGTTATTGTACTTTCATTATAACATTTATTTTACAAATGGTAGGCTAAAAAACACCCCTCAAGGTTCTAAAGCCTCGAAGGGTGTTCTCTTTTACCCCAGCCCACTTAAGAGCTTGATTGCTCCCAAGGTTTGCTGTGGGTTGGTTTTTTTAACTGTATATAACTCAGGCTAACCGCAGGCACAGTCCACGTGGTTTCAGATACAATCCCTGTGGCTTATTCTCTGTTTACTTTTTAACCTCCCTGAGAAATCTAATTGCTTGCTTTATCCTGAAGTTTTATTTAGTTTCCTAAAATTTAGTCTAGACTGGGAAGGATTAAATTTCCTTCAGTTTTCATTATAAATGTGGTTCTATCTTCTGGTCTTGTTGCAGTACCACCAAGTTCTACAGGGTGCAACTCTACATATTCAGGTTCTCCAGAGGTATCTGCTACTTTGTAAGTTCCATCGGTAAATGTGTTATTAGTCAAATCTACCACATACTCTGCAGCCCATCTGTTTTCAAAGTCTGAGTACCAATTATCTCTTATTTCATTTCCTGTAAAAATTGGTTTCCCTGTCCCCACTGATTCAAATTCTAGAAGTAATACACCCATAGTATGGTTGTTTGTTATAATGTTATTCTCTACAGTAGCGTCATTACGATTTGCCATTTGGATTCCAGTCCTATTATTATCTATCAAGTTATCTTTGATTACTATATCAGTTTTGGTGTTTACATATACACCATTTCTGCCTCCAGTGATGATGCATTCTTCGAGTGTGGTTGTGTTACCGTTACTATTATAGAAATTAATTAACTGATTGTTTTTGTTAGTAGCCCAATCACCAGAATTATCCCTCGTTACAGTTACATTTTTTAATGTAGCACCGTTACCTAAGTAAATAGTGTTTGTAATTGAATTCGCTCCTTTTAATATGACCTCTTCCTTGTCTATACCCTGCACTGTAATTGATTTGTTAATAGTTAGAGTTGATGTAAGGTCATAGGTTCCTGCAGCTATTAAAATTGTATCTCCTTCTTGTGCCGCTGTTACTGCCGCCTGGATAGTGTTATAGCCTTTGTTCTGGGTAGCATTTAAAACAGTAGGATAGACCAGTTTATCATCGATACTGACCGTAAGTTCTCCTTTATCAGTAGCCTTAAGGTGTACAAAGCCCTCAGATATAACTGTACCTCCTTCTTCTGTTTCATTAGAGAAACCACTTGCAGAGCAATTTTCGATTTTAACATTGAAACTTCCAAATCTTGTATCAATATCTATTGCTGCCTTCCTATCAACAGAACTACTTGCGCTAAAAGTACAATTTTTAAATATGATCTCAGCAGGGACTGCCAATGTTGCACCTTCATTATAAATTAACACGCTCCTGCCAGCAGAATTGAATTCACAGTTTTCAAAAGTCACATTGGAACCATAAGTCCAAATATTATATGAGGTTTCTTGATTGAAGATGCAATCTGTAAATTCAAGATCCTTTGCATAACCCCAAAACTTACCGTTGATCATGCAGTTCCTTGCGATCACTTTGTCGGGCTGAATCCCCTGATAGTTTTCATCAGGTGCACACTCTAATGTCAAGTTTTCGAAGGTGAACTCACAACCGTAGTAAGTTTGATATCCCTTTTGTGGGAAAGTTACTTTTGGCTTACTATTGTTACCTATAAAAGTAAGGTTCTTGTCTTTAGTACTGGCGCCTGTAAGAGTGCAATTCCCGATAATATTGATGGTGTCTCCATTTGCCGCTGCATTAATTGCTGCTTCTAAACTATCGTATTGCATCTCACGGATCACAGCAACAGTGCTAAACCAACCAAGCTTAGCGGTTGCTTCATTGTTATCTGCTGTAATAGCCGCAAGCATATCTAGCTCACTATTTGCCCCATTAACTGATAAAGGCTTTTCATTTACTTTAATATGGACATTGTCTCCAGTCACTGGACCAACAGTATTTCCCTTTACTGTGATCTCTGCTGTTGAACCAACCGGATAGAAACATATTCCTTCTGTTGAAGCCGTTGTCAATGTCACATTATTGTTGCTGACTTCCACTGCACCG
>JAAYHV010000086.1 GCA_012744355.1 Clostridiales bacterium | reverse complement strand
TGAAAAAAGTACGTAATAAACATATTAATACAATGAATATAATGGAGGGATTAAAGATGTTAGATTTATTAATCAAAGACGGTCGATACGCAGATTTTGAAACAGGAGAATTTATAAAAGGAAACATGGGAATAAATCATGGAAAAATTGTCAGCATTGGAGACGAAGAGGCAAAGGCGAAAAAGGTAATAGATGCATCTGGAAAAATTGTATCTCCAGGATTTATAGATATTCACATGCACGAGGAAAAGTTTAAAAAAGAAGGAGAAAGCTACAGGATTTCTGAATTCATGCTTAAAATGGGAGTCACTACTGCTGTGGGAGGAAACTGCGGACTACAGTATCAAGATTTAAAAGAGTTTAAAGAAGTGATAAAGAGAAAAGGTGGATCGCCGATTAACTACGTAATGCTTGCTGGCTATAACGAGTTCAGATATCAGCTTGGTATTGAGAGGTATGCTGAAGCTACAAAAGAGCAGAGGAAGGTTTTAAGAAAGCTTGTAAAAAGAGAACTGGATGAGGGTGCTTTTGGAGTTTCATTTGGCATAGAGTATGATCCTGGAATTAGTTACGAAGAAATGAAAGATGTACTTGAGGTACTCGAAGATGAAAGAATGCTTGGAGCGGCTCACTATAGAAATGACTGTATAGATGATATTGAGTCGGTCAAGGAAATGATCAAACTTTCCGAAGAAATTACACCTAAATTTCAAATATCTCATTTAAGCAGTTGCTCTGCTATGGGATGGATGAAGGAATCCTTAGAAGAAATCAACCTAGCTATAGAAAAGAATCCCAAACTTAACTATGACACATATCCATACAATGCATTTAGCACTCTTCTAGGAAGTGCAGTTTTTGACGATGGTTGCCTTGATAATTGGAAAAAAGAATACTCAGATATTCTTCTTACGCAGGAACCGTATAAAAATGTTTACTGTACTGAAGAGATATTCAAAGAGGCTAGAGAAAAATTTCCTGATATGCTGGCAGTAGCATTTGTCATGAACGAAGAAGAGATTACAAATGCTATAAATAACAAGTGCGGAATGATAGCAAGCGATGGAATCGTTCATGAAGGCAAGGGACATCCTAGAGCGGCTGGGACATTCCCTAGAGTGCTTGGTAAATATGTGCGAGATGATAAAGTGCTTAAATTAATTGATGCACTTAGGAAGATGACATTGGAACCGGCTAAGAGACTAAGCCTAAAGGATAAAGGTCAAATAAGAGTGGGCGCAGATGCTGATATAACAATTTTTAATCCAGAGACCATAGCAGATGGACCGAATTTTGAAAATATTGATATTCCAAATAAAGGAATCGATTACGTAATAGTTAACGGTAGTCTAAGCTGCGTGAAAAACGAAATAGTAAGCGATAATTCTGGAGAGTTTATCGATTTTAATAAGGCGGTAGCTTATAATAAATAGTCTGTAGAATGTGTTTAAATTATCGCAAATGTGTGTGCAACGTGTAAATTACTAAAGAAAAAACCTTGATTTGAGTATCAAAGTATTGTATAATGACGTTAGAGTTCAAGAGAATTCTGTTATTATTAGCTATATTATTATACAAGGAGGTAAAACATGACTGAAGAAAAATTAAACATGACTGAAGAACAGTTGAAAGAAAAGAAGCCGTCTAGAGTCCCTCACGTCTATATTATCTTGCTAGCAGTAGTACTATTTTGTAGTTTGTTAACTTACATAGTACCAGCAGGAACGTATGACATGGTCACTCTAGAAAGTGGAAGAGAAGTAGTAGATCCAGTGACATATCACAGTGTTGAACAAACACCAGTAACTGTAATGCAATTTTTGACTGCAGTTCCAAGAGGTATGGAAGAAATGGCAATGATAATATTCTTTATATTTATCGTAGGAGGTTCCTTTGCGGTACTAAATGACACAGGTGCGATTGAAGCCGGACTTGGGAAGTTGGTAAAAGCATTAAAAGGTAAAGAAATCATGGTTATTCCTATAGCAATGATAGCGTTCTCGTTATTAGGAGCTATTAACGGAATGGCCGAAGAAACATTACCATTTATTCCTATATTTGTGTCACTATGCATAGCAATGGGATATGACTCCTTAACAGGTACCGCGATAGTATTTATTGGTGCGGGTTCTGGTTTTGCAGGAGCATTTATAAATCCGTTTACAGTCGGTGTTGCTCAAGGAATAGCAGGATTACCGCTATTGTCAGGTATGCAATTCAGATTAGTACTGTATGTTGTGATGGTTTCTCTAGGTATTATATTTGTAATTAGATATGCTAATAAAGTGAAGAATAACCCCGAATTATCTCCAGTGAGAGATATAGATTTAAAACGTACAGATAATATGGATTTAGAGAATCTTCATGTATTTGGTGCCAAAGAAAAAATTATCTTAGCAGTGTTTGCAGCATCAATGGTATTATTAGTATTTGGAGTAATCAAATTGGATTGGTACATTCCTGAAATCGCTGGATTATTCTTTGGAATGTCAATGATATGCTCAATTATAGGTGGCAGAGGACTTAATAAATTTGCTATAAGCCTTGGAGAAGGAATGGCTGCTATCGCAACAGGTGCTTTAGTAGTAGGTTTTGCAAGAGGTATATTAGTAGTATTAACAGATGGTAATATTTTAAACACCATACTATATGGAGCAGCAACAGGACTTAACAACTTACCTTCGGCGATATCGTCTCTTGGTATGTATATATTCCAGTGCTTTTTAAACTTCATAGTTCCTTCGGGAAGCGGACAAGCAGCGGTTTCAATTCCTATTTTAGCTCCACTCGGAGACTTAGTAGGTGTAACTAGACAGACTACAGTTATAGCTTATCAATTGGGTGATGGAATTTCTAATATTTTCACTCCTACATCTGGTTATTTCATGGCTGGTCTTGGTTTAGCTAAGATCCCATGGGATAAATGGGCAAAATGGATATTACCTTTAATGGGAGTATGGTATCTTGCAGGTGGTGTATTTGTAGTAATAGCACACGCAATGCAGTTAGGACCATTTTAATTCAAGAGTAAGATAAGAAATGGCCAAACTTTAGTTTGGCCATTTTTAATACTAAGAGGTGATTATGAATTATTTAAAATTAAAAGAACAAGTAAATGTTTTAATAAAAGAGAACTTAGCTGAACTTATTGAGTACAGCGATTATTTATGCATGCACCCTGAACTTTCAGAAAAGGAATACGAATCATCTAAAAAGGCAGTAAAGTTATTAGAAAGCCATGGATTCCAAGTTGAATACCCTTTCGCAGGAATTGATACGGCTTTTAAGGCAATTTATGGTAAACAGAATCATAGGAACAAAGTAGCTATGCTGGCAGAGTATGACGCTTTGCCCGGAATAGGGCACGCTTGCGGACATAGCATCAGCGGAGCAATGAGCATGCTAGCAGCAATAAGCTTAGTTAAGTATCAAGATGATTTAGATGTAGATATACACGTGATAGGTACTCCTGCTGAAGAAACAAGAGGCACTAAGTGTGATATGGCAGATGCAGGGATATTTGATGATTATGAAATGGCTATTATGGTTCATATTGATAACCAAAGTGTACCGGTAATAAATCTACTAGCATTGGATTCATATCTTTATACCTTTAAAGGATCACCAGCTCATGCGGCGGCAGCTCCTTGGGAAGGTAAAAATGCATTTAACGGTGTACAGCTTATGTTTCATGGGATAGACATGCTAAGACAACATGTAAAACCTGATGTTAGAATGCACGGTATAATCGTTAATCCAGGAGATGCGCCAAATATAGTGCCAGAGGAATGCGCTGCAGAAGTATATATAAGAGCGCTAGATAGAAATTACTTAAATGAAGTGATTTCAAAGGTTGATGACTGTGCAAAAGGTGCAG
>JAAYHV010000012.1 GCA_012744355.1 Clostridiales bacterium | reverse complement strand
GGGCTATAAGATGTGGAGGTCAATTATGGTAACAAAAGAACAGTGGATGAGGGAGGCTGAAAGCGCATCAAATCACTACCTGAATTTAAATGATGGCGGGTTCGATGAACAGATGAAGGCGTATTTTTCCAGTTGTAACTTTGAAGAAAAAAGTATAACATATGGGTTCCCTACACAGAACTGGCAAATCAATGAAAGAGGAGGAATTCACGGAGGAGCAATAGCAGGCATGTTCGATACGGCCTTTGGAATTACCGCTAATTTTATCGCTGGTAAAAATGAAGCTGCAACGGTAGATATGGCGATTAGTTTTTTAAGAGGTCTCGAAATTGGAGATACATGCGAGATAAAGGTGATAACTGTAAAGGCAGGCAGAAGCATGATAAGGCTAAGAGCAGAAATGACTTGTAACGAATCAGGTAAACTGATAGCTTCAGGAACAGGCAGTTGGATGCCCTTATAAACATTTGGGTCTAGATGTGTAATTTAAAAACCGGAGATTCTGAAGCGACTTTAAGATGCGTCTACTTTAGGCAAGTGAATAATTAGGACTGAAATCTGTATTAAACAGAAATCAGTCCTTTTAAATTGCAATTAATTCAATTTTGAAGCAGCCGAATCCAATCCCTTCATTAGGCGTTCTTTTTCAGAAAACTGTTGGAGCAATCGTACTAAAGAAATCAAATATATGGATTTTTAAATAATGGTTTTTATATTGACAGTATAACGAATTAAGCAGATAATTGTACTAGAGTATAATTATGTGCGTGTTATGAAAAGAGGTTTGAGTGTGAATAAAAAAGATAACGTTAGAATTATCAAGTTCGTGCTATTTTCTATATCTGCAGGAGTTATCGAGATAACTGTATTTACACTATTAAATGAATTGGTTACTTGGCCCAATATGGAGTCGAGTGGAGACTATGGACCAAATTATTTCATCGCATTAATATGTTCGATAATTTGGAACTTTACATTTAACAGAAAATTCACGTTCAAATCCATTGAAAATGTGCCTGTGGCTATGGCTAAATTATTCGGATATTACTGTATATTTACTCCAGCATCTATGTGGTGGGGAATAGCCCTTACTGAAAGAGTAGGTTTAAATGAATATTTAGTGTTAGGGCTAACAATGCTTACAAATCTTTTTACCGAATACTTAGTACAGAGGTATTTTGTTTATGGCAAAAGCTTAGATACGAATGAACGCGCTAGAAAGGAAAAGATTAAAAAGAATGAAGAAGGTAGAACGAACTGAAGTAGCTATATTACATGCAGCTAAAGTACAATTTGAAGAAAAAGGAATTGAAAACGTAACCGTAGATGATATTGCGTATGAGGCCGGTGTTTGCAGAATGACTGTCTTTAATAGGTTCAAAACCATGGAAAATTTAATGGCCGCATTATTCAATATTGAAATAGATGAACTTTGCCAATATAGCAAGGCAGCTAATGCCAAAGGCATTGAAAATATTAAACTGTTGTTTCACCGGTTAATTGAAGATTCAGTAAATTATCCTAAAGTTACGTCTAAGTTAATAAGTGTATTGATGTTAAGCAAGGAAGCAAAAAACATTTCCAAGATTGAAAATATAATAATGCAAAGCATAAAAGAAGAGAATGATGTTAATCCGTTAAAGGTACTAGATGTGTTTACCGTTGAGAAAACCACGGAATTAGTAATGGGCATTTACTATGGGATGATGAACCATAGGCATATAAAAGGAGATTCGTTTAAAAGCGAAGAGATGATAGATGAAATGGATAAAGCAATTGAGTATTTGTTGTTAGGAGGAAAAAATGAATAATTGTGGAATTAGCAGGTGGGAAGATCCCCAAAAGGTAAATGATGCATTAAAGGCGCTAACTTCGGAAAAGATTTGGGAGGTTAACGATGATTACTATGAAAACGTAATAATGAAATATTATGATAATAATTGTAAAAAATCAAATGCACTTTTTCAAGAAGCCAAAGAAAGAATACCTGGTGGAGTGCAGCATAATTTAGCATTCAATAAACCTTTTCCATTGTGCTTTACCAAAGCAGAAGGAGCTTTTTTATATGATAAAGACGGTAATAAATATATAGACTTTCTTCAAGCAGGCGGACCTACAATACTAGGTAGCAACTATAGCGAAGTGAAAGAGGCGGTAATTGAACTTTTAAATAACTGTGGTCCGATTACAGGTCTTTTGCATGAAGCTGAATATATGATTGCCAAAATAATAAATGAGTGTATGCCGAATGTTGAAATGTTTAGAATGCTAGGTAGCGGTACTGAAGCTGTGATGGGCTCTTTTAGAGTGGCGAGAATTGCTACAGGTAAAAAAAGAATAATAAAAATAGGTGGAGCATATCATGGATGGTCGGATCAAATGGTGTATGGCCTTAAGATACCAGGAAGTAGGGGCCTTTTAGAATCACACGGAATACCTAAAAAGAGTTATGCACTTACGGATGAAGTTAGACCAAACGATTTAAATATGCTTGAAAAGATGCTCAAATTAAACAAATTAAGAGGTGGAACGGCTGCTGTTATATTAGAGCCGATAGGTCCAGAAAGTGGCACGAGGCCTGTGGCTAAAGAATACAATAAGCAAGTAAGAGAGCTGTGCGACAAATATGAAACACTTCTAATATTTGATGAAGTTGTTTCAGGCTTTAGAGTTGGACTTTCAGGAGCGCAAGGATATTTCGACATAATTCCCGATTTAACTATATTTGGTAAAATAGTGGCAGGAGGTTATCCTTCTGCAGGAGGAATTGGAGGAAAGAAGGAATACATGGAGTTGATGGCTGCTGGAGTAGCTACTGGTAAACACAGAGCTTATGTAGGAGGAACCTTAGCTGCGAACCCTCTATCATCTCTAGCAGGATATACAGCGATAAGTGAAATTAGAAGGACCAATGCTTGTGAAATGGCAGGTAGAGCTGGCGACAGATTGACAGATGGGTTAAAAAGTTTAATCAATCAATACTCACTACCCTATGTTGTATATAACCAAGGTTCTATTGTGCATTTAGAGTGTACCGGAGCTATGAGCTTTGACTATTCTTCTTTCAGCATGCTTAAATCAGCCATAGGATTGCTGAAAAACAAGGAAATGATGTATAAGAGAAAAGATTCAATGGAAAGAATGGGAGCAACGTATATGGCTAATGGTATTGTGACTTTGGCAGGAAGCAGGCTGTATACATCAATGGCTGATACTGATGAAATAATTGATGAAGCATTAAATAAATTCGAAGAGGTCTTTAAGCAAGTTGTAAAAACAGATAAAGGATGATAGGTTGAGATTATGGAAAAATATATTTTATCCCATGATATAGGAACTAGTTCGGACAAGGCTGTATTGGTAGACTATGGTGGTAGAGTTATAGCCACATTTACTGAAAAATATCCCACATTCTACCCACAACCTTCATGGGTAGAGCAAGATCCAAATGATTACTGGAAGGCTGTAGTAACTACAACTAATCGCATATTAAATGATAATGACATTGATGGACAAGCTGTAGGTGGGATTGTTTTCTCAACGCAAGCCCAAGGCGTTATTCCTATGGATGAATTTGGTAATAATTTATACAATAATATTACATGGGTAGATGGAAGGGCAGAAAAACAAGCTCAAAGCATAATGAAAAAAGTCGGGGGCAAACACGTTTTTAAACTTTTAACAGGAACAGAAATCATGGGTAAAGATTGTATTGCTAAGATAATATGGCTAAAAGAACAGCATCCCGAGATTTATAATAACACTAAATATATACTGGATGTAAATGGATATCTTAAATATAAATGTACGGGAAAGATGGTAGCAGAGTTATCTGGGGCATCATCTTATGGACTTGATCTTAAGAAAAAAGAATGGTTATCGGTGATGTCACTTGTAGGTATTGATATGAATAAGCTGCCTCCGATAGTCAAAAGTCATGATCTTGTTGGTAATCTAACTGAAGAAGCGGCGAAGGAATTAGGATTAAGCACTATGGTTCCTTGTTTTGGAGGTTGCGATGATGTGCAAGCTGCAGCGGTGGGTTCGGGTATGTGTGGTGATGGAGATGTACACATATATCTAGGAACATCTGCATGGGTTGCCGGAATATCAAGCAATGCGACCAAGTTTAAACATGGAGCTGCAGCGATTCAAAGTGCTGATCCAAAGATGAGGTTAGTAGCTGGAATAACAGAAAGCGCGGGAGCTAATATTGAATGGATAAGAGATCAATTTTTTAAGTCTGAGAAAGAAGAATATGGTGCTAAAATATTTGAATTTATGGATGAGATTATAAGGGACATACCTGTCGGTAGCAATCATCTAATTTGTACGCCCTGGATGCTAGGTGAAAGATGCCCAGTATCTACAACAACCACTAGAGCTACCATGTTTAATATAAGCATGGAGCATACTAGAGAACATATGATGAGGGCAGTTTATGAAGGCATCGGGTATAACCTAAGGTGGATACTTGAGAACTTTAATAACGACTATAACTTTAATACTAATGAACTAAGAGTACTCGGCGGAGGTGGGCTAGATGATGCCTGGATGCAAATAATAGCCGATATTACAGGTAGTAAAGTTGATGTAGTCAGAAATCCTAGAAATGCAGGTGCAGTAGGTGGCGCTGCAGTGGCGCTTATCGGTCTTAAAGTTTTAGAGAACTTTGAAAGCGCTAAGGCATTTGTGGTGCTAGAAAAATCATATATACCAAATGTTAACAATCAAAAGATATATAACAAGCTGTTTGCAGACTATAAAAGCATTTACAAGGCACTAAGCAAACCATATATTGAAGCTAATCTGAAAAGATTTCAAGGAGATAAATTATGAAAGATAAACTTATTGAGTTTTCAAAGAGGTTGGGAAATGAGAAATTCGTAGCCTTTGGTATGATTGCGCAAAGAATAGATGAAGAAAAATATTTTGTGAACGGCGAAGAAGCCTATCTGTCCGATATCGATGATTTTCTAATAAAAAGTGACGGCCTGATTGGTGAAATCTTCAAAAGCAGGAAGGACATAAATTCTATAATTTTGCTTAAAAACGATGAAATGGGCAAGATTACTAGACAAGTACATCCTAGTTTAGATGATCTAGCTCAGATAATTGGTACATCTGTTAGGATATCTGACGACTCATCTCCTTCGAATATATTAGGAGCTCTTAAAAAAAGATATGGTTGCTACATTTTGGGGTACGGTGGTTTGGCATTAGGCAGGGACTTAGAAGAGGCTTTAGCTGCCATTAGAATTCTGCAAAAGAGTGCTCATGTAGAACTTTGTGGGAATAACATCAAATATTTGAGTTACATTGATTGTCTATTAATGAACTATGTATATAAGCATAAGTATTCTAAGGCGAATTCAGATACTTTAGAACTTCCGGATTACCCAGAAAATGAAAAGGAAATTAGAAATGAAATAGTTGAGTGCGGGAAAACCCTTGTAAACGAAGGAATTGTTCAAGGTACTTGGGGTAATATTTCGGTAAGAATATCACCTACGGAAATGCTTATTACGCCTTCAGGAATGGATTACTATAGTGTATCAGACAAAGATATTGTGAAACTTGATTTAAAAACCATGGAATACGGAGACCAAAGAAAACCTTCAGGAGAGAAAAAACTTCATCAGATGATATATTTATTAAGACCTGAAATTAATGCAGTAATTCATACTCATTCATATAACCTAGCGATTAATACGGCAAATCGTGAAGAATACAAGGTGGAAGGTAATTTGAAGACACTTATATTAGGTGACATACCTGTTTCTGATTACGCTCTTCCTGGGACGAACAAATTGACAAAGGCAGTAGAGAAAAAAATATCGAATAGAAACGCCTGCATTATCGCTAATCACGGAGTGGTATGCTGCAAAGAGTCATTAGAAGATACATTGAAGATTTGCAGAATGCTTGAATCGGATATTTAAAGCATGAAATCGAAGGCAACTAAATCTGATATTTGCCCTTAAAAGTGTCAATAAAAAATTAAATTCAATAGCAATGCCAATAATTAAGCACACAAGATTAAATTATTGGCATTACTTTAATTTAGAAACTGTCCGATAGATCGATGCTTTACAGCAAAGCATTTGAACATAAAAGAAAAGAGAGCTTTAAATGTAAAGGCGCGTAATTGATAGTATCAATTGACTATGATATAATCGTAATTAATTTATTAATTAACTGTAAATATAAATGCTAACTGAAATTAAATTAAAGATTATGGACACGGAGTGGTGGTTAGATGATTGATACAAATGTGATATTAGGAATAAGTATTCCGTTAATAGGAACAACGCTAGGTAGCGCAATGGTATTTTTTATGAGAGACGTCTTAAACGAGGCGCTTCAAAAGATTTTGATGGGGTTTGCAGCAGGAGTTATGATAGCTGCATCTGTTTGGTCCCTTATCATACCGTCAATAGAGATGGCAGAAGCTCAAGGTCTTATAGAATGGATGCCAGCTGCTATTGGATTTTTGATGGGAATACTATTTTTGCTTTTGCTAGATAGAATCATTCCCCATTTACATGTGAATGAAGAAGTTCCAGAAGGACCTAAAGCAGATTTAAATAAAACTACAATGCTAGTTCTTGCGGTAACTCTTCATAACATACCAGAAGGTATGGCTGTTGGAGTTGTCTTTGCTGGCATTATAGCTGATAATAGCTTGATAACAATGTCTGCAGCTATGGTGCTTGCTATTGGTATAGCTATTCAGAACTTTCCAGAGGGAGCAATTATATCGATGCCACTTAGAAGCTTGGGGATGTCAAAGAAAAAAGCATTTACTGTAGGCTTCTTATCTGGAGTGGTAGAGCCAATAGCTGCAGTGCTAACTATACTTTTAACTACTGTTATATCGGGCATGCTTCCTTATCTATTGGCTTTTGCAGCGGGAGCTATGATATATGTCGTTGTTGAAGACCTTGTTCCAGAGGGGCAGGAAGGAAAGCACAGCGATTTCTCCACGATAGGATTAGCGGTCGGATTTGTGCTGATGATGGTTCTTGACGTAGCTTTAGGATAATATAAGATTAATTGAAACAAAAGAG
>JAAYHV010000085.1 GCA_012744355.1 Clostridiales bacterium | reverse complement strand
GTTTTTAAGTATAACTCTACTACATTTTGCTTAAATTCGAAAGAGTATATTTTATTTTTTCTTGAACGCTTTAAATTTTCCGCACCAAATGCTTTGTAATTCTGAACCCATTTCTCAATATTTGAAAGAGATTTAATACCATGCAAGTTGCAAAGATATTTATAACCGCCTTTTCCCTCCAAATATTCGTTGACTACCTTCATTTTTAATTCAAAACTATATTTTGCCATATTAAAACTGACCTCCTCCTGTTAGATTTTAGGTCTAACTTTTGGGGGTCAGTTCAATTTTTAGTCCCTTTTTTATTTAGAAGTATTCGTATTCCAAAATGGTCTAGTAAACAGAAGTACTATAGCGTAAAATTCAAGTCTTCCACCAATCATAAGCATGGATAATAATAGCCTTGCAGGTAACGAGAATATCGAATAATCAGCCACATTAGCAAGTTTACCAAATGATAAGCCGACATTAGACATAGCACCGATAGCCCCACTTAAAGTAGTTTCAATACTTAGATTATCAAGTGATAAGAGCAAAGATCCTACTATGAAAATTAAAAAGTAAAGAAGTACATAAACAGTTATAGTAAATACATTGTTAACCGAAATAGTTTTTTTAAAGAAGAGCACAGGCTTAATCCCTCTTGGATGAATTCGCTTATAAATACCTCTAAGAATCAATTTATAAAAAACAATAATTCTAGAGACTTTAATTCCGCCACTAGTGGATACGGCGCATCCTCCTATAAACATAGCGGATATCAATATTATTTTACTAACTGTTGGCCACATGCTGTATTCAGTAAAGGCAAAACCAGAAGTAGTAAAAAATGATACCGACATAGATAAAGCATCAAATAGATTTCCTTGGCTAGTATATGTAATAGCTAGACCAATAATAAGAGTTGAAATTAATATAATAAATATAAAAACTCTAAGTTCTAAATCAAGAAAGATGTCTTTAAATCTTTTCCTCAATGTATAAAAATAAATAGCGAAATTTATAGCACATAAGAATGAAAAAAGAGTAATAATTACTTTTATATAAGTTGTAAGATTAGAAGTTATACCACCACTGTTTAAGTGAATACCAGAAGTGCTTACGCAACTTAGTGAATTTATTGTTGCATCAAAAAATGTTAAACCGCCTAGTTTTAATAAGCATAGCTCAGTAAGAGTCAGCACTATATAAAAGGAATAAAGATATCTGGCTGTACCGTGAAACTTAGCAGACATTTTTTCTAAATTAGGTCCAGGCGCCTCAGCTGTTGAAAGCTTTTGACCAGAAACGCTGAAATAAGGAGTGATAGATACTATAAGCATTATTATTCCTATACCACCAAACCAGTTGCAAACAGCTTTCCAAAAGAGAAGTCCTTTAGGAAGTGAGTCAGCAGCGATTACAAAAGCTCCTGTGGTGGACCAACCTGCAGATGACTCGAAGATACAGTCGATGAGTTTAAAGCCGTTACCACTAAGATAAAAGGGCATAGCGCTTAAAAGAACGAGTATCAACCAAGTTATAAATGTTATAAGATATCCGTCTCTAGTGGTTGAGCGTATTGATTTTCTTCTAGATTTATAAAATAAAATAATTCCAACAATAAAACATAAAAAAGCTATTATTGTCATTGATTTTACTGTTTGAAGTTCACCAAAATATAAAGATACTAAAATAGAAGGTATCATAATTAATGATAGTAATATTAGCATAATTGAAGTTACGTTTTTAAATAAATTAAAATTAAAATTCAACTAATAATCCCCCTTAAGCTCTGTTAGAATCGCGATAGTATCTTGAAAACAATATAAAGAATGTAAATAATTCAAGTCTTCCAGCAATCATAAGAAATGAAAGCACTAGTTTGGAAAAGCCGGAAAATATACTATAATTCATTGTAGGGCCCACTAAAGAAAAGCCAGGACCAATATTACCTAAACAAGCTATAACACTAGTAAAGCTTGTTACAACATCAAAGTTGTCAAAAGCTATTATAAAAGTACCTACAAAAAGTAGTAATATATAGAAAAAGATAAAATTTGCTATATTAGATATAGTCTCTGATGCAACTTGCTTGCCGTTTACCTTAATATTTACTATTCTGTTCTCATGGGTTTTTAAAGCAAAACCTCTAAGTATTAATTTAAAGGATACAAGTATTCTAATTACTTTAACGCCGCCACCAGTTGAAGAACTGGATGCACCTATAAACATTAGAGTAAATAATAGCATCTTTGCAAAAGTAGGCCATAAGTCAAAATCCGTACTCGCATATCCTGTGGTAGTAATTATAGATGAAACCTGAAATGCAGATACGGTTAAAGCACCAAATAAATTTGTTTCATTTGCAGTAAGTGCCAAATCTAAAGTAATTAGCAAAGTAAATATGGCTATAATTGAAATATATAACTTAAATTCCTCATCACCAAACATTCTTTTTATTCCATTTTTGATGGAAATATAGAATAGGTTGAAATTAGTTCCTGATATAATCATAAATATGGTAATTACCCACTGCACGTAGTAGCTGTTAAAGTAAGCTATGCTTTCTGCGTGGCTTGAAAAACCTCCTGTACCTACTGTACCAAATGTATGAATCAAGGCATCAATTATGGTTAATCCACCTAAAGAAAGTAGCACAGTTTCCAAAACTGTTATGAAGATATACATCTTATAAAGGCTTTTAGCAGTATCAGAAAATCTAGGAGTAAGCTTATCTAAAGTTGGCGCAGGCATTTCCGCGACGGCAAGAAGTTGTCCACTTATGCCTAGTTTAGGAAGTAGCGCCATAGCAAACACGACTATTCCCATACCACCTAACCAGTGGGTGAAAGAACGCCAAAATAGCATTGACACTGGCAATGCTTCAATATCTGTAAGAATAGATGCTCCCGTAGTGGAAAAGCCAGAGCAGGTTTCAAAAAATGCATTTATCGGATTAGATATTGCACCTGATAAAACAAAAGGTACAGCACCAAACAAAGATGCAAATAACCAACTACCCGTAACAATTAAGAATCCGTCCCTCATGCGTATAGACGAAAGGGAAGGATTGTTTCTTCTATTAAATAGTACACCCATTAATAGACATATTCCTATTGTTATTAAAAAAGCTTTAGTGCATTCGTATTCTTTGTATAATATCGATACTAGAAGTGAAGGTGTCATAGAAAGTGCTATAATAATTAGCAACGCCCCTAGCAGATGTATTATTCGTTTAAAATTCATGGACATATATTCACCTAGCTATAAAATATTTCTTCTGTATTTAAATAACTTTTCCAAATTTCCTATTTCTGAAAGCAAACTTACTATGATGACTTTGTCATTTTTAAGAAGACGCGTGTCGCCACTAGGAATAATTACATCATTACCTCTGTGTATAGCCGCTATAATAATGCCTTCTGGCAAGTCTAAATTCTTTAAAGGTGTGTTTAACATATTCATCTTATCATAAGCATATATTTCTAAAAGTTCTGCTTGGCCTTGTAGAAGCAAGGATGATAATACTTTTTTAGTTCCTTGAATGTTTCTAAGAATAGTACTAGCTGTAATATCAAGTGGGTTTAAAACCATGTCGATGCCCATTTGTTCTATTAGACCTTTGTAGCTTTCTCTACTGACTTTTGAAATTACATCTTCAATGCCATGCTGCTTAGCAGTCAAAGCTAATAGTAAATTTTCTTCATCATAGCCTGTAGCAGTTACAAAAGCGTCCATTTCATCCATATTCTCTTCTAGAAGCATTCCGATATCAGTGCCATCTCCATAAAGAACCATCACGTTATTTAGTTTGGTTGAAAGGTATTGGCATCGCTCTTTATTCTTTTCTATAAGCTTAACACTAGCACCGAATTCTGAAAGTTGATTAGCTAGATAGTAGCCAGTTTTGCCGCCGCCTATTATCATAACCTTTTGAACGTTTGTATATTTACCGTTTACGTGAACTTTAGTGTTTAATTTAAAGATAGGATCTTTCTCACCTATTATATACAATGAGTCGTCTTTTTCTATTGTATCATTACCGTGAGGAATTATCATTTTACCTTTACGAGAAATACCAACTATAAGCATTTTAGGGTATATCTGTTTAAATTCAGGCAAGGTTAAATTGACTATTTTAGGAAGCATACTAGCATTGAACTCTATTAAAGCAATTTTACCACTGGTGAATATACCATTACTTAAAGTGTATTTTTCAACCAGGTATTTATGTATAGCCTGAGTTATTAAAAGGTCAGGGTTAACTATAAAATCAATATTGAATTTTTCACGTATAAAATCAATCTGTTTCATATGTTCAGGGTCTCTAACTCTAGCAGATACAAATTTACATCCAAGCGCCTTAGCAAATGAAGCAATTAAAATATTAACCTCATCAGAAGTGGCTGCTGCAAATAAGAAATCATAAGTTTCGATATGAATATCTTTGAGTAATTCGATTTGCTTCGCATCGCCTAAAACTGTAAGGACATCAAGCTTTTGAGATATTTTATTTAATAAATTTTCATTTTTATCAATAATGGTTATCTCATAATCACCATCAATTAATGTATCTGTTATGCGCAAACCTAATTTTCCCGCACCTATAATTGCAACTTTCATGTATTACCTCTTTAAATTTATATTATTTGTTATATAATAATATCAGTAAAACGATTATAAATCAATGCAGCTGCTTTTGCAATAGCAATCTTGGTTAGAATGAAAGGACACCCATGAGTATAAAACTAATTGGACTAGATTTGGATGGTACGACATTAAATAATAATGAAAGAGTAGACGATGAGACTAAAGAAGCCCTAGAGGAATCTATTGGAAGAGGTATCCATGTAGTCTTTGCGACTGGTAGATCATTTTACTCACTACCGCCTGATATTTTTAATGTTGAAGGAGTTGAATATATAATAACGTCTAACGGTGCACATATTACAAGACTAGCAGACAACGCCGTAATTTATTCTAACTGTATAAAATCCGGTCCAATTGATAGGATTTTAGACATAGTAATTAGACACAAAGTTGACGTTGAAGCATTTATCGATGGAATTGCATATATAGATAGGAAGGAATATGAAAGCATAAAAAATTATGGATCCACTTATAGAAGCTCTAATTACGTTGTCAAAACAAGAACACCAGTTGATAATATATTTCTACATATGAAAGAATATGAAAATAGAATTGAAAATATTAATATGCTCTTTGCAGACTCAGAAAAGAGAAGGTTCATAAGAAAACTACTAGAAAAAATACCTGGTATAACAGTAACAACCTCTTTTACTAATAATATTGAGATAGGTGGAGCTACAACAAATAAGGGAGTGGCATTAAGCTACTTGCTTGAATCACTGGGCTTAAAGAGACATAATCTCATGAGTTTTGGAGATAATCCAAACGATATAACTATGATTAAGCTTGCAAAGATAGGAGTTGCTATGGGTAATGCTGATATATTGGTCAAGCAAGCTGCCGATTACATAACAGACGACCATGATAATAATGGTGTAGCTAAGGCTATCAATAAGTTTGTTTTGAAATAACAATTAAATAACTAAATTAATCTAAGCGATATCTAAATATTTAAATGGATTGACTTACCTTTTGTTAAATGATACTACTTGTTTAAGTGTAGTGTGTTAATGAAAGGAATCCTTATGAAAATTGAAAAAATAGACAAAAAATCTGATCTTTACCCATACAAATTGCGTAATATTAAGAATTCGCCGGCTATATTATACACGTTAGGTGATATTTCTTTATTAAGTTCCAAATCAATAGCAGTTGTTGGAGCTAGGAATTGCACTAATTATGGAGCATATGTAGCAAAACTTATAGGTGAAAGATTGGCTGAATTAAATATTACTTCAGTTAGTGGAATGGCAAAAGGAATTGATTCTTATTCCCATAAAGGAACGCTAAGTAAAGGCGGAAAAACTATAGCGGTATTAGGGTGCGGATTAGAACATTGTTATCCAGCTGAGAATAAAGAACTGATGGCACAAATAAGCAAAGAGGGACTTATAATCTCAGAGTACAAGCCTGACTTCACGGGAGCAAAATATTCTTTTCCGCAAAGAAATAGGTTAATAAGCGGCATAAGTGAAAGCGTAGTAATAGTAGAAGCAGAGTATAAAAGCGGGTCACTTATCACAGCAGGATACGGTGCGGAGCAAGGCAAGAACGTGTATGCTGTGCCAGGTAATATAAATAGAGAGTCAAGTGTAGGCGCCAATATGCTTATAAGAGATGGAGCAACGCCACTTATAGTAATAGATGATTTAGCAAGAGATATAGGCATAACACCTAAGATCAAACCTGAATTAATTAACAACTTAGGAAACGATGAAATGCTTGTAATTGAGGCTATTATGAGCAAAAACGAAGCTGACATTGATTACATATCTCACAAAACTAACATAAACAAGTCGAAAGCAAGTGGTATACTGACAATATTAATGGTCAAAGGGCTTGTATTTAGCCTAGGCAGTAAATTCTTTATTGCAAATTGTTAGATATTAGCTTATTATATAAGGAAAGAAATTTTAATTATTGTGATAAAATAAATCTAAGGAGTAGTAGTATGGCAGAAAGAAAGAAGACGTTATTGATAGTAGAGTCTCCTTCAAAAGCAAAAACGATAGGGAAATATTTAGGGTCTACATATAAGGTTATGGCTTCGGTAGGTCATATTAGAGATCTTCCTAAAAGTAGACTGGGTATAGACATAGAAAATAATTTTGAACCTGATTACATTAATATAAGAGGAAAAGGCGATTTAATTAAGGAATTAAAGAAAGAAGCTAAAAAAGCTAAAAAGATATATCTAGCGACTGACCCAGACAGAGAGGGAGAAGCTATATCATGGCATTTAGCGTATATATTAAATGTTGATCCGGATTCAGATTGTAGAATTGAATTCAACGAGATAACAAAAACCACTATAAAAGAAGCGATAAAACATCCTAGACCAATCAATATGGGGCTTGTGGATGCACAGCAAGCAAGAAGGACTTTAGATAGGCTAGTAGGCTATCAGATAAGTCCAATTCTTTGGAAAAAAGTAAAAAGAGGACTGTCAGCCGGAAGAGTTCAGTCAGCAGCTTTAAAAATGGTTTGTGATAGAGAAGATGAAATTAAAAATTTCAAACCTGAAGAGTATTGGAATATTCTAGCAAATTTTGAAAAAGAAATTGAATATAGCGCCAAACTAAATAGTTACGGTGATAAAAAAATCAAGGTAACAAATAGTAACCAGAGTGAGGAAATTTTAAAAGACCTAAATTCTGGCAGTTTTGTTATAAAAGATATAAATAAAAAGAAGAGAAAAGTAAAAGCATCAGCTCCATTTACAACTAGTAGCATGCAGCAGGAAGCATCCAATAAGTTTGGATTTTTTACGAAGAGGACTATGTCTATTTCCCAACAACTCTACGAAGGTGTAGATATTAAAGGAAAAGGAACAATTGGTCTTGTTACATATATAAGAACAGACTCAGTAAGAATATCTGACGAAGCAAAAACGGCAGCGAAAGAATATATAACGGAGAACTACGGCAAAGAATATATTGGTAATAATAATTACAAGAATAAAAAGAAAGATATTCAAGATGCCCATGAAGCCATAAGACCTAGTGATGTTGCGCTAAATCCAGAACTCATAAAAGATTCGCTTACTAAAGATCAATACAAGTTATATAAACTCATATGGTCAAGGTTTTTAGCCTCACAGATGGCTGAAGCCTTATTTGATTCAGTGTCAGTTGACATAGTTAACGGAAATTACGGTTTCAAAGCCAATGGAAGAACACTGGCATTTGATGGATATAAAAAACTTTATAATAATGATTCGGACGAAGGTAATAAACTGTTGCCAGAACTTTCCATTGGAGAAGAACCCAAACTGATAAATATAGACGCTGATCAATAATTTACTCAGCCACCACCAAGATACACTGAAGCTAGCCTAGTTAAGGATTTAGAAGAAAAAAATATCGGCAGACCTAGTACATATGCTCCAATTATAGCCACTTTAACAGGGCGAAGATATATAGT
>JAAYHV010000084.1 GCA_012744355.1 Clostridiales bacterium | reverse complement strand
TTTCAAATATTGAGAAATGGGTTCAGAATTACAAAGCATTTGGTGCGGAAAATTTAAAGCGTTCAAGAAAAAATAAAATATACTCTTTCGAATTTAAGCAAAATGTAGTAGAGTTATACTTAAAAACAGAATTATCTTATAATGCACTTGCGATTATTGTTGGCATTAATAATCCGGCAATTATTGCAACTTGGGTAACGAATTATCGTATTGCAGGTCCTGCTGCATTGCAATCAAGGAAGAAAGGTAGGAGGCCTAAAATGAATAAGCCTGATATTATCAGGGGTAAGATTTCTTCTGAAGAAAACAAGAAAGATAATTATTTAGAACAACTTGAGAACGAAAACCTCAGCCTGCGAATTGAAAATGCACATTTAAAAGAACTGAGGAGACTGCGTTTAGAGGCGGAAGCATCAACTAAAGAAAAGTGAGAATCGTCTGCAGTCTCCGAGAAACCTTCAAATTTAAAGATATTCTCGCTGTAATTAATAGGCCCAAAGCTACATACATGTATTGGCAAAAACGCTTAAATCGGATTAATCCTAACGAAGCATTAGAAACGTAAATTCCAGAAATACGGAACGAGCATCAAGACTTTAGATTTAGAAGGATCCATGCTGAGTTGCGCAAATAAGGCTTTGTTGTTAATAAGAAAAAAGTTCAGCGCATAGTTTAGAAACTTGGTTTACAAGTTACATCATTCACTAGAAAAAGTCGAAAGTATTGTTCATATAAGGGTAACGTGGGTAAAATTGCTCCAAACAGAATTCGAAGAAGATTCAACACAAGCGTACCTCATCAAAAGATAGCAACAGATACAACGGAATTTAAATATTATGAAGTTGATTCCAAAGGAAAAATGACAATTAGAAAACTTTACCTTGACCCATTTATGGATATGTGGAACAGAGAGATTCTTAGCTATGGAATTTCAAAATTTCCATCTGCAACAAATATTATGAAAGCCTTAGATGAAAAATTACAGTTATGAATTGAAAATAACCGTATATACCAAAGCATGTCTCGTAAGGGTAATTGCTATGACAATTCGGTAATGGAAAACTTTTTTAGTATAATGAAACAGGAAATATATTATGGTGTTGTTTACTATAGCTTTGAAGAACTTTGCGAAGCGATAAATAGATATATCAAATATTACAACCACAAATGTATCAAGACTATTTTAGGGTGGAAAAGCCCAGTAGAATACCGTCTTGCATACTTAGCGGCATAGAAAAATCGTAGCAGTTGAAACTGCTACGATTGAAAGTCTAACTTTTAGGGATCCCTCACTTTGCAGCCCCTAATTCTTCCTTATCTTAAAGTCTATCATTCGATCTTGTTCATTTACCTTATCCACAACCACTTTTACATTGTCACCAATACTAAGCGTTTTACCGCTATTGGCGCCTACTGCTCTGTAGTTCTTTTCATCCATAACATAATAATCTCCAGTTATACCTTCATATTTTACAAAACCTTCTACGGTATTTGGCAATTCTACAA
Organism: Clostridiales bacterium; assembly: GCA_012744355.1. Taxonomy (GTDB): domain Bacteria; phylum Bacillota; class Clostridia; order Peptostreptococcales; family Anaerovoracaceae; genus JAAYHV01. Next base: position 13,813 of record JAAYHV010000084.1, on the reverse strand, counting down.
ACATGCCACTTCTTCCTATGCCGCTTATTATTCCTTCATATTCCAGTCCTACTTTGTCCTTCATGTAAATTACTTTTAGAAATTTCTCCACTTTTCTTTCAAGCTCTACGGCAATTTTTTCAGTATCTGAAGAAATCTTTGACACTTCTTCTACCTTATCCGCATAGGATTTAATATCTTGTAAAAAGTTGGGATTATTCAAATTCTCTTTTATAATTCTATGTACCATTAAGTCCGGATATCTTCTAATGGGAGAAGTAAAATGACAATAGTACTTAATAGCCAGACCGTAGTGCCCATAACACTCTGGAGAGTATTCAGCTTTTTTCATCATTCTTAGAATCACTCTATTAATAATAGTTTCTTGCGGTTTACCTTCGATTTGTTTTAATATATCACTTAAATTCTTAGGCTTTATGCTGTCAAAATTATTGCTTATTGTTATACCGAAGCTAGATAAAAAACCTCTTAACTCTTTCATTCTATCAAGTTCGGGTTTATCATGAACTCTAAATACAAATGGACATTCCATCCAGTAAAAATGTTCTGCTACAGTTTCATTTGCAATTAGCATAAACTCTTCTATGATTTTATTGGCTATTCTTCTTTTATCAAGTTCAATAGCTTTAGGAAATCCTTTTTTATCTAATATTATATTAGCTTCTTGCATATTGAAATCTAGGCTTCCATGATCTTTTCTTTTTTTTCTTAGTATGAAAGCAAGATCCTTCATTGCTAGTAACATATTTAATATCTCTTTGTATCTATCTGATAGCTTTTTATCGCTGTTTTCAAGTATATCTGAGACATCATCGTAAACTAATCTTTCATCAGAATTAATTATGCTTTCAAATATATTGTAGTCTACTACCTTACCACTAGAATCTATTTCCATTTTACATGTAATAGTGAGTCTATCTTCCTTAGGTTTTAAACTGCACATACCGTTAGATAGCTGCTCTGGCAACATAGGTATCACTTTGTCATAAAGGTATACACTGTTACCTCTTTTCAAAGCTTCTTTATCTAAATTGTCATCTGGCTCTACATAGTGGTTTACATCAGCTATGTGAACATATAGCAAATGATTACCAGATTCTAATTTTTCCACTGTAACTGCATCATCAAAATCCTTGGAATCTTTGCCATCTATTGTTACTGTAAGTAAACTTCTAAGATCTTTTCTTTTAGATGCGATATCGCTATTTATCTTTTGATTAGTAACCATTTTGGCTTCATCGATTACTTCTTTAGGAAATTCTAGCTTTAATCCATATTGCCTTATTAAGGATAACACCGCAGCATCATCTTGATTGCTTCTAGCGACTATTTCTACCACTTCGCCAGTGGCATTTTCATGTATTCCAGGAAATTGTGTAACATTAGCTACTACAATATCTCCATGTTTTGCTTTGCCAATATTTTTGTTTAATACATATATTTCTTCGTTAATTCTAGTATCGTTTGGTACTACCATACTATATTTACTATGTTTATAAAGAGTACCGACTATTTCATCAGTATTTCTTTTAATTACCTTTGTTATTATCCCTTCCGGGCCGCCCTTCCAGTAGATTTCAGGGATTAGTTCAACCGCTACCTCATCTCCATCCATAGCAGTATGTAAGTTTTCAGGTGATATATATATATCTCTGCCTTCTTCCATTCTTACAAAACCGAACTTTTTTCTATTCTTCTGAATTATTCCAATGCGTAAATTCTCATTCATACTTTCTCTCATTCCACAATAAAACAAATAAAGACCGGCTAAGCCGGCCAATACTTATTTTTATTCTTCCTCAGCAGATTCAATAATTTCATCTGCAATTTCCTCTTCGTCTTCTAAAACTGGTTCGTCTTCCAAAGCTTCTTCGAGAAGCTCAGGATGTAATTCAAGCGTAGCATCTTTTATGCTCAAGCTGATTCTTTTTCTATCAATATCTAGCTCTAAAATCTTAGCTTCGATTTCCTGACCTAATTCAATTTCTTCTGAAACGTTGTTAACTCTTTTGTTTGCGATCTCAGAGATATGAACTAATCCATCTAATCCTGCTTCAAGCTCAATAAATGCTCCGTATTCTTTAATCTGAACAACCTTGCCTGTTACAATCTGTCCAATTTCATATTTACTATCAATTACTGACCAAGGTTCTGGCATAGTTTGCTTAAGTCCTAATGAAATTTTCCCTTTTTCTTCGTTCATGGCTAATATTTTTACATTAATTATGTCGCCAATCTTTAAGATTTCTTGTGGGTGTTTTAATTTACCCCAGGAAATTTCAGATATATGAAGCAATCCATCAACTCCACCTATATCTACAAATGCACCGTAATCGGTAAATCTCATTACTTTACCTTCTACGATATCATCGACATTTAAGCTAGACCATACTTCAGCAATCATTTTACGTTTTTCTTCTAAAAGAACTGCCTTATGTGAAAAAACGGCTCTTCCTCTTCTCATGTCAACTCTGGTTACTTTTATGTCCATAACCTGACCGATATATTCATCTGCTTTTTCAACATATTTATCTGAAAGTTGTGACATAGGAATAAATCCTGTAACTTCCTTATATGCTGCAATAACTCCGCCATTCACAGCCCTTATTAGTTTAACACTAATATTAGACTTGTCTTCTAAAGCTTCATTAATTTCATTCCAATTTCCATTAATTTCTAGCTTTTTCTTAGAAAGTATAATTCCACCGTCGCCATCATCGGTTTTAATAACCTTAGCTTGGATGTCATCTCCTTCTTTAAACAAATCTCTTAATGATTGGCCTTCCTCAAGAGAAACCTCTTCTTTGGGTAGTATACCATCTTTTTTACAACCCATATTAACGATAACTTCTTTATCGTTAACTTGATGAATTTTTCCATCAATTATCTCACCTGTTCTAGGTAAGCGTAATGATTTATCAATTTCATCCATCAAATCCAACATAGGATTTTTTTCAACATTCTCAGTGATATTTTCACTCATACTAGCAATAACCTCCTTAATTATGCATTCAGGCGTAGAAGCGCCCGCTGCTATACCTATTTTATTACATTTTTGCATATCTTTCAATGGTAAATCCAAAATAATTTCGATTAATTTTGTATTTTTACAGTGTTTATCAGCAATTTTATATAATTTCTTGGTATTCGAACTATTTGACCCACCTATAACCACCATACAGTCAACTTCTTTTGCCAATTTTGCGCAGCTATCTTGTCTTTCTTTAGTAGCACTACATATAGTATTTCTTATTTCGTAGCCAACTTCATTCTTGTCAAAAACCTTTATAACTTCATCCATTGTTTCCTTAATAATTGTGGTTTGACATACAATCAAATAATTACTTCCTTCGACTTGTTCTGCTTCTTCTGCGGAATTAACTATTACCGCGCTATATTCACACCATCCGTTAGTAGAAGTTACTTCAGGATGTTCTTTGTCACCTATTATAATTATGCCTTTTTTATTTAAGTATGCTTTGCTTACATGCTCATGTATTCTTTTTACTAAAGGGCATGTAGCATCTATTAGTTCAATTTCATTTGCTTTAGCAGTTTCAAAAAAAGCTTTAGGCTCACCATGTGATCTTACTATTACTATGCTGCCCTGCTTAGCATCATCAATAGACTTAATTATCTTAATACCTTTAGACTCTAATAAATCCGTTACAGTTTTATTATGGATTAATTGTCCGCAGGTGAATATTTCCTTGTCATCTGTTTTGTGCAGCTCAATCTGTTCATATGCGATATCTATTGCTCTTTTAACTCCGAAGCAAAACCCTGAATGCTCAGCTCTAATTATTTCAGCCATTTATTTATCCCTTCCCTTAAGATTCTCTAAATAACTTTTAAAAGATTTTTCCGCGCCATTATCAGTAGGCTTATAGTACTTAGTTGCTTCTTTGTAGAGATTATCCGGCAAATACTGTTGCTTTACATAACCGCCAGTGCTGTGAGGATACTTGTACCCTATCCCTTTGCCTAATTCTTTTGAGCCACTATAATGATTATCCATAAGATGGCCTGGAACATCATCTATTCTACGTTTTTTAATATCTTCTAAAGCTTCTTTATATGCAATATATGAACTATTTGACTTTGGTGATGATGCTAGAAGCACCACTGCCTCGCTTAGTATTATAGCTGCTTCTGGTAACCCGACTAAAAGTGACGCAGACACTGCTGAATTAGTTATAGTAAGTGCTGTTGGATATGCCATTCCCACATCTTCTGCAGCCATAACTAGTAATCTTCTGCCTATCATTCTAATATCAGCTCCACCATCTATTAATCTTGCAAAGTAGTGGATAGCTGCATCAGGATCAGAACCTCTGACAGACTTTTGCAAGGCTGATAGAAGATTATATCTATCGCTTTCTTTGTCATAAAATCCCATTTTTCTTTGCATAGCTTCTTCGACTATGCTAGTATCTATAGCTTTGCCATCTGATAAATTATCTATTATAAATCCCAATGCATCTAATGCAACTCTGGCATCACCACTTGCCATTTCAGCTAGTAAATCTAATGCATTTTCATTTATTTTTAGCTCAAGCTTACCAAATCCAATTTCTTCATCGTCAACTGCTCTTTTTAGTAAGGTCAGTAAATCTTTTTTTGTCAATCTACTAAACTCGTATATATTTCTTACCCTACTTATTACGGCGTTATTTATTGCAAAGTATGGATTTTCTGTAGTAGAGCCTATGAATTTTATCACACCATCTTCTAAGGCCTTAAGAAGTGAATCTTGCTGAAGCTTATTCCATCTATGGAATTCATCTATGTATACGTATGTCGACTTTCTCTCTAATCCGTATAATCTATCTTTAGCATTTTTGATTAATTCTTTTAATTCCTTTGTACCAGTAGTAGAGGCATTGATTTCAATAAAATTACTGTCCATCTCATTTGCGATAATTCTAGCTAACGTGGTTTTGCCCGTGCCTGAAGGACCAAAAAATATAGCTGAGTCAAAACTTCTATTCTTTATTGAGTTATACAATAAAGAATCATCATAAAGAAAATGCTCTTGCCCCACAAATTCATCTAAATTTCTTGGCCTTAATCTTGTTGATAATGGTATCATAATATCCTTTCAAAAAAATTCCGGCAATTACGCCGGAATTTATTAATAATTAATTAAAATATGTCTTTTCCGTAGTATTTTGCAGCTAAGCCTAGCTGCTCTTCAATTCTTAGCAATTGATTATATTTAGCAACACGTTCTGTTCTAGTCGGTGCGCCTGTTTTAATTTGTAATGCATTTAAAGCTACTGCAAGATCTGCTATCGTAGTATCTTCTGTTTCTCCTGATCTATGTGATATAACTGTTTTAAAACCATTTCTCTTAGCCAGATTAATAGTTTCTAAAGTCTCTGAAATAGTTCCAATTTGATTTAATTTTATCAGTATGGCATTTGCACATCCCATTTCAATGCCTTTTTTAAATCTTTCAGGATTTGTAACGAAAAGATCATCTCCTACAATCTGAATTCTGTCGCCTAATCTGTCTGTCATAAGCTTCCAGCCATCCCAGTCTTCCTCATCCATACCGTCTTCAATGGATGCTATTGGGTATTTATCCACAAATAATTCCCAGTTATCTACTAGCTGCTTAGCTGTAAATTCTCTTCCTGATTTAGGCATCTTGTACATGCCTGGTTTGTCTGTTTTCCATCCGCTAGCAGCGGCATCTATACCAATTACGAAATCGTCCACAGGTTTATATCCAGCAGCTTTAATAGCTTCAACTATGTAATCCATAACTTCGAATTCGTCTTTAAGATCTGGCGCGAATCCACCTTCATCACCTACAGAAATTGCATAACCTTTAGCTTTCAATTCCTTTGCTAGTGCGTGATATACTTCACTGCACCATCTATATGCTTCTTTAAAATTAGGAGCTCCCACAGGCATTATCATAAATTCCTGTACATCTACAGTGTTAGATGCATGCTCGCCACCGTTTAATATATTCATCATAGGTACGGGAAGCGCTGTAGCATTTATTCCTCCTAAGAATTTATACAGTGGTATTCCTAATGATTTAGCTGACGCTCTTGCACAGGCAAGTGATACCGCTAAAATTGCATTAGCTCCTAACTTGCTCTTGTCTTTTGTTCCGTCAAGTTTCATCATGACTTCTTCTAACGCATAAATGTCTGATGCATCCATTCCACAAATTTTTTCATTAATCAATGTGTTAACATTGTTTACTGCTTTTGTAACCCCTTTGCCACCAAAGCGTGATTTGTCACCGTCTCTTAATTCAAGAGCTTCATATATTCCAGTTGAAGCACCACTAGGTGTATCACCAAGTCCTATTACACCGTTTTCAAGCAACACTTCCGCTTCTACAGTAGGGTTTCCACGTGAATCTAATATTTCACGACCGATTACTTTAACAATTCCTAATCTCATAATTAATCTCCTTAAATAATTAAAATAACAACTATTAGACTATTATAACCCAAAATTGCTAATATTAACAGTACTAAAACAGCACATTTTCCTCTAAATCTTCTAAATGCTTGATCAATTTCATAGTGTTAAATTCAGTTTGGCTGATATTATCGATAATAGATAAAAGAAGTGCTTTATCACTATACTGATAGTGATCTGAGATTTCTCTAATTAATCCCATTAATTTTTCATAAAACCCACTTCTAGTTTCATCTGGATAATATAGTAACTTAATACCATTACTTTTGGTTGACGTATATATTAAGTCTAAACTGATCAAGTAGTCTTCTGGAAATATAAGGTGATTTTCATTTGTTTCTTCGCATATAACTATATCTTTGATTAAACTAATCACTTGATAGAGGCTATATCCCTTAATATCAATCTTGCTTTGGTTTTTTACGTCATAAATCATGGTAATCTTATCATTGTTTTCTATGGTCGTTATATCTAAAAAACACTTATCATAATTCATACTGATTATTTCAATCAAATAATCCGGTACCTCGTTTCTATTGACAGTTCTTTTAATTACACTTTTCATTTTATCCTCCGCATTTTTTACAAGGTCTATAACCTCTTTCAATTGCAGTTTTCTTTTCTATTTTTATATAGTTTTTATCAACTAAACTGCAGTTACTTTTATGATAGCTCCCTCCTGTGCTAAATACATATACTACATCACCTAAAATAGCGGCACTGCTATTACAAGTCTGGCATTGACTATAGCTATTTTTTGTTGACTCTGTAAGTACAATCGGTTTACAGCCATTCTTAACATATGTGCAGTTTTCATTATGATAGCATTCTCCGTAATTGGGGAATATGTAAACGATTTCTGCTTCATCATTACTAAATTCTTCCTTACTCATTGGATTTAATTTTCCGCTATCACCCACAAAAGCTCTAGTCATAACATTAAGCTTATAACTTGCTTTAGAATTAAAGTACATCAAACTTTTATCAAAGGTCGCTTCCATTTTAAATTTAATAAGATTATTAAGTTCTTTGTATCTCATGCAAGTGCCGTAGAATTTCATCTTACATTCAGAAACATTTTTATTTTCTTCGATAACTCTTTCTTTTATTTTAAAGGGTATTAATGGATTCACCTTAACATATCTGGCTTCAATAGCTGCAACTCTTAGTTCATCAGCAACTGAAAAAGTTATATTCTCTGCAGCAGAGTAAAGCAGGATAATTGATGAAAGCAGTATAATTGCCATTATGTATATGGGTAAGCATATTGTGGCTTCAATAATATGACTTCCTTTTTTATTCTTTCTAATATTTAACATTCATTTCATATTCCTTATTATTAACTGTTATAGCATACGCTAATCCATTGTTATACTCAGCTAAATCAAAATCCCTATAGTATCTAAGTTTCATGTTCATTTGGACTAGATCCATCATTCTAAGCAGCCTAACATCTCGACTCATAGTTGATAAAAACATTAAGAGATATTTTTCATAGTCCATCTCACAGCTAACTCCTACCCCGCTGCCACCATCAATTGTATTTATATTATTTCTTTCTTCATTTAATCTATTCTTTTCCTCATCACTAAGCCCGTCTTTAAATGTATCACCATCTATTACAGTGTCTAAATCAGTATGCCATGAATCATCTGTCTTTAAAAGAATTACTCCTTCTCCTTTTAGAAGTTGTTCTAAATCATAGTTTGTTTCTATTAAAGCCCACGTTTCCATAATCAAAAATTGTACTGCTATCATCCAAGGTCCAGGTGCTATGGCTTCTGCAACTGTTAGTGTAAGATGCCTTTTTTCTGTATCTTGATATAAGTACGCTAAGTTTAATGCATTTCTTAGTAAGAATATCCTCCTTTTAGCGCTGTTAAAGTTCTTTTTATCATCATCTTTGCCAATAAGAATATATTCCCATTCGTTTCTAAATAAAGTTTCTTTTTCATCTCTAACATATACGTTATTATTAAAGTATTTCATTATATATACTAATTCTCCACAATCACTAGTAATGTCTTCAAAGCTCATGCCTTTAGCAATTTTACTTCTTAATTCCTTTACGCTATTACTTTTTTCATAGTTATTAGAAGGAAGTGTTTCTAGTACATATTTATTTCTTATTTCTAACCCTTCATATTCATCATCTTTTCTAAATTTTCTTTTATTTTTCAAAGTGTCAATTGAACATAGAAGCATTCTTTTATCCACTTCATCACTAAAATTATTCGGTGAGCTTAGCCTATATTCACCTAACTCAGATTTAACATTAGTGTATTTTACACTTTTTCTATTATTGAATGAAAACTTACAATATTTATCTAGCTTTTCATTTACATCACTTTCGTTTCCATGAAAGCCCATAATGCCATAGTCACTATATAGATTAGTATCATACTCAGATAATATAGCTTTGCCCCAAAGTAAAGTTAAAGCATTGCATTCGCCTTTTATTGACATTTCCTTAGATATTTCTATAAATGCCATTATCATAACTATCATGGCTGTAAGAAACATAAGTATAAGTATAGCAGACGATCCTTTGTTATTTTTCAATTAGATCACCTGCCATTACGATTTTACCCTCTGAAAATACGTGCTCTTTTCCATAAATTTTAACACTAATTCCAACTCCAGACATTAGCGATAAATCCCTTTGATCTTCGATGACTTTTACATAGCACTTATCAAATTCTTTTGATTGATTTATTAATTCCTGATGCAAATCCACTCTTGTGCTTAGTATATCATAGAAAAATACCGTAAGTTTAATTAGCATCATAGTAACTAAAATTATTATTGGCATAGTAATGCTGGCTTCAATAAGCTCATTTCCTTTTTTACTTTTTAAAACGTTTCTAGAAATTGCTAGCATCTAAACTATCAAAAGTATCATTTATAAAGGATGTTATTTCGCTCTTAAATATTATACCTAGTCCTACAGCTACGGCTATTAAAATAGCTGCCTGTATTAGCTCCATTCCTTCTTTTTTTCGTAATAATCTAAACATTTCACACTCCTTTTACATGTTTAATATGGCTGGTGCCATAGATACAACTACCAACATGATAAGCAATAGACCTAGCGGCGCTGTCATTTTAGTTTCAATGAATTGTCCTTTTTCTCTAGCTATTGTTTTCCTGTTGTCCCAAAGGTAATTACTTTCTCTTTCCATTTTTTCTCGAATATCGCTTCCTTTTTCGATATTTTCTATCATTACAGTCATCAACCTGCTAAGCTCTCTAATATGTTTTCTAGCGGCGTATTCATTTAGCAAATGAACTATACTCCTGTTTACTATTTTAGAATAATTATCTATTTCAATTAGATCGTTTTGAAAAACAGTTCTTTCATCTTCATCGTTTTCTTTATATCCTTCGATTATTTTCAGTATGCAATCATTTAGTATTAAGGAACTGTTTAAAAGTAATACTATTTGATTGGAAAACCTAGGGAGCTCTATAAGTATGCTGACATTGATTTCTTTGTTTATTTTTACTTCTCTTCCCTTTTCATTTTTTATTAACATTACAATTAATACTATAGGTAATATTATGTAAACTAGCCAGCTGTAGTCTTTTTTCACCTTAACTTGCCAATTTAACTTACTTCCGTCAGATAACTCTAGGGGCAGCATGTTTTTTTTCGCCTTATTAGTCTTTATCTCTCGGATTATATTATCTATTTCATTTGAAAAAAAATCATCCTTTACAACCACTTCACTATCAGTTTTTTCGTTGGCATTACTAATGTATATATTTGCTTCTTTTGTTTCTCCTTTGCTACTTTTAACTATAAAATCGTACTCTTGACTTAAGTCATAATCCCGGAGGTATATACCTATAACATCTCCCTTATTATTTTTGATATAACCTCCGTTATTAGATTCTGACTTGAAACTATTTACTGCTGCTAAAAAAGTAAATACTAGTATTATTAATACTATCCTATTCCTCATTTTTTTGTTCTGGATTATATTTATTACACACACACTCAAACCCTTACTTTTGTTATTCGTTCTATCAACTCGTATATACCTACATATGACACTAAAACAGCTGTCATCAGCAACTTGCCGTAAATAGAGGTGTATAGTATTAATACATAGTCAGCAGCACTTATGTTAAGTAGAAATAATATGATTACTGGCATTAATAAAATTACCATACCTTCATATTTTTTCCGCCTTATCATCTCAAATATTTCTTTCTCTATTGTCATTTTATCAATTATTACTGATGCAGCCTTATTCATGGCAAATATTAAATTTGCGCCTGTATATTTACATGAAGCATATATTTGGACGAAATCATATATGTCGTCTATTCTTGCTCGCCTCGCAAAGTCCTTTAATACTTCAATATCGTCTTCCTGCATCATCTTTTTATAAATGTAATCTAGCTCCACATACAGCACCGATTTATCACCATATATTTGCATGATCTTTTCTTTAGAATCTCCGATTGCTTCTTGCATTGATGCTTTAGTGCTTAAGGCTGTTGCTAAATTAAACAGTAGATCTTTAAATTGCTCTAATAACTCCTTTCTTCTTTTTTCGATAAAATAATCGGACACTTTTGTCTTGGTTCTATTAAATGCTAAAGCAAAGAATAAAGTTGGTATTACGCTATGAAACAAAATATATGATATCAAAAGGGCCAAACATATATACGTTAAGATAAATATTATGTATTCCTTTGAACTCAACTTGTATTCATCGTAACTTATCACTGTAACTCCATTTTCTTAGCTTCTTATCATTTATAAGGTCATTGTCTGTTCTATCAAGATTGCCATAATCCGATTCTTTAAATAATGAATTTAAAATATATTTATCACCATCTAAGCCAACAAGTTCGGCAACTTCTACAACTTTTCTTTTTCCCATAGCATTTCTTTCAAGATGTACCAGTATTTCTAACGCATCTGCTATCTGTCTTTTAACAGACATTATGGGTATGTCTGAGTTCATAAGGTACAGAGCTTCTAGTCTGTTAAGCATTCCTAAAACGGATCCTGAATGTCCTGTTGACATGCTGCCTGAATGGCCTGTTGACATAGCTTGTATCATGTCCTTTATTTCTTTTCCTCTAACTTCTCCTACTATTATCCTGTCTGGCCTCATTCTTAAGCTTGTTTTAATTAACTTTGCCATATTTACTTCGCCTTTACCAAGAGAATTAGAGCCTTTACACTCCATGTGCACTGCATTTTTTAGCATTTCGACTTTTAGTTCTGCTGAATCTTCTATAATAATCACGCGCTCTTGGTCAGCGTTTATATATCCTGTGAGTGCTCCTAAAAATGTAGTTTTACCACTACTAGTCGAGCCTGATATCATAATACTGTATCTCGCTTTGACCATTTTTTTTAAAAACTCAGCACACTCCTTAGTTAAAGATTCGAAAGCTACTAATTCTTTCATTGTTATACTGTTTTTATTAAACTTTCTAATAGTAAGTATAGGACCATTTAGCGCTATATTTTTTAATACTCCGTTAACCCTGTATCCGTTTTCTAGCCTAGCATCAACAATTGGATTAACCTCATTTATCTCCCTGTGTACATCACTTGCAAACACTCTAATCATATCTTCAAGTTCTTTTTCTGATAAAAACGCCATGGGGAGTTCAACTATTCTCCCATTCTTTTCTACAAATATATCATTTGGGCCATTTACCATTATTTCGTTTATTTCCTCATCGTTTAGAAGCGGTTCAATTATTCCATACTTACTTTTTACTCTATAAAATACGTTTTCTATAAATGAATTTACGTCATTAGCTGAAATACTCTGCAAAATTTCTGAGCCAAAGAATTCACTCTCAATTATCTCCAATAAATCGCCATCATCTCTTTCTCCTAAGATACTTCTAATCTTAGTTATAAACATTTCCAGTTCATACCTATATTTACTAACTGTGATATCCATGCGCATCACTTATACATTCGGCTACTTTCTCCAAGTCAAACTGAATTTGTTCATCGTTATAATCTGCTATTTTGCTTTCTCTTGGGGAAACAATTCTATTTATGTTGTGCATTTCGTCCAAATCGCATTTTTTTATTATCAGATCTATTAACAAGCTGTTTTTATCTTCGCAAACTATGATTCTTTTGTCACTCATTTTTATCACATTTAAATTATTACTGTTATAGTTACTTCCTATGTCAAATATTATTACATCAAACATGTTTCTCATAATATAACCTATCAAACCGTTAAATTCTTTCATAAAAAGCTCTGGGATAGGATTCAAGGTTTCTTTACTTCTAAAGTGATATAAACCGTACATATCCATATAGAAATATGGCTCTAATGGGAACTTTCTATTTAAGTTTATGTTATACATTAATCTCTTAAAATTAGTTTCTACAGTATCGTCCATAATTATGTCAGAGTTTATATATGTTAGCGGAAATATCAATATGTTTTTTTCCTCCTTATCCAGCAAGGTTTTACCTAGCATTTTAGAATACAAACTACAGTTAAGTACATTTTTATCGCTAAAAAAGGATATCATAGTACCTTTAATCGGATGACAATTATATTCGCTTGTAACCTGGTAGTAATACCATAGTATGTCAGATATAAAAAATCTGATTTCCTTATACTTGAATATGAAATTGTAATTTGGAAATTCGTCTACGCAATTTTCATACTTATAAATAGTATCCTCTTTAAGGTAATTAACAAGAAATACGAATTTCTTCATTTCTTCTTTGCTAAATTCTTTAGTAAAAATAGTAACATCTCCATCAGTTAATACAATGTTATATTCAGATATATCAATTTTATCATTACAAAATGGTATGATGGTTATCTTAATTTCCTTGCTGCTAAGTGCAATTCCTTTGGCCAGTGCGTTGCAATACGCATTATCTCTTATCAACATTAATAATCTCATGTGTTCCTCCTGTACAAATACTATAGCACCCTAAAATCTAACTTACAGTACACAAAAAATAACAGTAGACATATTGAATATCCACTGTTTAAAGCATTTATTGACTATTATTTAGTTTATTTTATAAAAAAAAGAGCACCCTGGAGGTGCCAAATGGTGCGCGATAAGGGACTTGAACCCCTATGGTCTCCCGCTAGATCCTAAGTCTAGTGCGTCTGCCAATTCCGCCAATCGCGCAAATGTGGTGACCCCACCGGGAATCGAACCCGGGTTACCGCCGTGAAAGGGCGATGTCTTAACCGCTTGACCATGGGGCCTTACATAAAAAACCGGCAACGTCCTACTTTCCCAGGCAGCTGCCCACCAAGTATTATCAGCGCTAAAGAGCTTAACTTCTGTGTTCGAGATGGGAACAGGTGTGGCCTCTTTGCTATAGTCACCGGATTTTTAA
>JAAYHV010000083.1 GCA_012744355.1 Clostridiales bacterium | reverse complement strand
GTCTTTCAATTGCCTCAACCTCTATTTCTGTGCTAATACGTTTAGTAAATTGAGTGATTTCGTAAGTTGAGCGATAGCTCTTCTGCATTTTCATTGTAGTAGCATCGCTAAATATTTTTCTGATGACAGGCAAGTTTGATGAACTGTAAGCCTCCATTAAACCACGTATTGTATAATACAAAATAAAAAAGCAAGCTCTATAGCCTGCTTTTTTATTTTCTTTAATTATTTATTTTTGCCCATTGCTTTGGTAAGAGATTAACCAAATCATTATACTTTGTATTTTGTATTTTTCCAAGTACATCTAATAACCAATCTTTCGGATTAACTCCTATCTTTTTACATGATCCGAAAAAGGAGTAAAATAGGGCTGTGTTTTTTGCGGTGTTATCATTATCACAAAACAAATAATTCTTTCGCCCTAAGGCTATAGGTCTTATAAGATTTTCAATTAGATTATTATCTATCAATAAACTTCCGTCATTTATATATCTAGATAATCTAAAAAGTAAACTAAAGGCATACGATATTGCCTTACCCAAAAGACTCTTAGGGGTAGTTTTAGGATATATATCTTGCATCCATATTTCGAAGTTCTTGATAATAGGATAGGATAAACGTTTTCGCTCTTTTACAATTTCCTGCGGTGGCAACTCTTTTTCCCGGATATTAGCTTCAATCTGATATAGAAGACTAATAAAATCTAATGCTTTATTAGCATTCTCTTTATCTTCTTTAAGAGCCTGTTCAAACTTGCGCCTAACATGTGCCCAACATCCTAAAAGAACTACATCTTTTTTATCTTCATAAATACTGTAAGCTTTATAACCATCAGTTTGAATAAATCCTTTGTAGTCTTTTAGTAAAGACACAACTACACGCTGTGCTCGAGAGCCTTGGTCATAGTGAAAGAATAATTGTTCATTTATTACATCATGAATACCCCAGATGTAAGCCTTTACAGCTCTCTTTTTTTGATCTTTAACTACAGGTAGAGTTGTTTCATCCACTTGTATGTAATTTGAATTAAGAACCTGCTTGGCTAAAACCTCATATAATGGGTATAGCTCTGTAGCTACTTGATGAATCCAAGAGTTAAGTGTGGAGTAAGGGAGCTTTATGCCATTACGCTTAAATATTTCAACTTGTCTATAAACAGGAAGATGATCAATGTATTTACCAATGACAAGCTCAGCTAATATACTGTTACCAGCGTAACTTTTTGCTATAAAAGAATCATGAGCGTCTGCTTGATGTATTTTCGTTTTTAATGATTTATTGTCTTTTAATTTATACTTTGGGCGAATATATCGCTTAACATAAAAGTAACCTGGAGAATATTCAAGAACCTCTCTAATATCTTCACCTATTTTTTCAAAAAACTCTAGATCTATACCTTCAGGCTCTAATATAAAATCTCTTCTTTCTATAGATGCAGGAATAACAGGAGAAGCCTCTTTCTTTTTCGTAGTCTTATTTAATCGTCTTTTATGACTTTCCACCTGAATCTCATCAACAAGCGTATTGAACTGTTCTCTCTCTTGTTCTAAGACTTCTAACTTGTCAAAATTAATGTCTAACTGACTAGAATCTTTTGGTAAACGCTTCTCAGATTTTCTACCAAATAATATACGTTCAAGCTCTAGATACTTTTGTCTTTCCTTCAAAAGTTCAAGCTTCAATTGTTCTATCTCTGCTGATAGTTTGAGTTCTAATTGCGTCATTTTTTTCTGTTCTAATTATACTGCTAAGGTACTAATAAACAGTGAATCGAGCAAGAAAAACATCAACTTTATATTATAAATTATATCTTTTTCTTCGTCTTGTTTTTGGAGGAATCCCCTCTAATAATAGGACAAGTTCATCCCATCTCAAAGGAGTAAAGAGAGCCTCATTTTTGAATATTTCGTTAGAAATACGTCCGCTTTCTAAGCGCTTATGATATATGACAAAACCACCTCTTTCCCAATGTAAAAGTTTCAATGTATTTCTTGATTTATTTACAAACACATACACACTCCCATTAGCAGGATTTAGATTAGAGTCATTACGTATGCGACCACTAAGAGTATTGAATCCTTGTCGAAGATCTGTTGCTTCACAACGTAAAAAAAAGCTGTTATTCTCATTTAGTGCAAACATAAAAATATTTTTTGCTGCAAAGATCTATCTTTAAATGTGAAAATAAAAGACGGGGATTGCTGGATGCTTACAGTACAATTGAAAAATCTTTTCTACTATGGCCATATAAAACAAAAAAACCGCTCACTAATTAAAGTGTGCGGTTTTTTTTATT
>JAAYHV010000082.1 GCA_012744355.1 Clostridiales bacterium | reverse complement strand
TAATTACAAACCAATGGAATTCAAAGTAGAGGAGAAAAAATGGTTAAAGTTGGCCTAATAGTAAATCCCATAGCAGGCATGGGCGGAAAAGTTGGTCTAAAAGGTACCGATGGTGAAATGTACAAAAGAGCTGTAGAGCTTGGTGCGGAGCCAATAACATCTACAAGGATAGAGGGTGTATTAAAATTAGTAAAACGAAAAGATCTTTATTTCATAAGTGCTCCTGGTGCAATGGGAGAAAACTATTTAAAGAAGTTCGATTTTGAATATGAAGTTATAGGTGAGATTGATAAAGAAACTAGTAGAGAAGACACTAAGAGAATAGCTAAGCTTTTGGTTGATAAAAAAGTAGAAGCTATTATCTTTGTAGGAGGAGATGGGACCGCTAGAGATGTATTGGACGCAGTAGGTATGAACGTGCCTGTAATAGCAATACCTTCTGGAGTCAAGATGTTTAGTTCTGCTTTTGTTTTTTCAGCGAATGCAGCATCTGAAATGATAAATACTTTTGGGAGCGATTTTTTAGAAAAAGAAGTTCTTGATATTGATGAAGATGCATTTAGAGATAATGTCTTAGACGCTAAATATTATGGAACAGTATTAGTACCGAATATAGAGAAATTGCTTCAGGGAAAGAAATCTGCATCGAATGTTAGTGGAAGCGCAGTAGACAAAAAGAAGGGAGTGGCTAAATATATAATAGAAAACATCGAAGACGATTGTCTATACATACTAGGCCCAGGAACAACGGTGAAAGCAATTACAGATGGTTTAGGTGTTTCTAAAACTCTATTAGGTGTAGATGCTTTGTTTAAAAATGAATTAGTTGGTATTGATATAGGCGAGAAAGAAATATTAAAACTAATTGACAAATATAAGAAGGCGAAGATAATAGTCACGCCGATAGGTGGAAACGGATTTATTTTTGGAAGAGGGAGCAGACAAATATCATCTGAGGTTTTAAAAAAAGTTGGGAAAGATAACCTGATAATAGTGAGCACTATAGATAAAGTTGGAAGCCTTGAATGTTTACGCATTGATTCGGGAGATTATGAAGTTGATAAAACTATAGAAGGTAATCTAAATGTTATTATTGACTACAATGAAGAAATAATGATGGAGGTAGTATGTTGATAGATTTAAGTGCTAACGAAAATCCATATAGGCATGTGGAAGAAAAAGCTGAAGATTTAAACAGATACATGGGCTATAAGGAACTTGAAAAATTGATAAAAGAGCTTGCAGTATATACAGGTTGCGTAGAGAATCAGATTGTAGTTGGACCAGGCACCGATCATCTTATACAAAAGATCCTACTTAAAAACACAAATAGAAGACTTGTTATACTGAATCCTAATTTTTATAGATTTACAGCTCTTGCAAAGAGCCTAAAGATGAAAATCAGTAGGATTCAGCTAAAACCGCCTGAATTTATGGTTGATTGGGAAAACTTGAGCATTAAAGATAGCATAGTTGTAATTGATAATCCCAATAATCCTACCGGAAAACTTATGATTAGCAGAAACGAACTTGAAAAATTGTTAATGAATAATATAGTAATAATTGATGAGGCCGGCTTTGAATATTCCGATGAGACTTTCGCTGATATGGTGAAAGACCATAAGAATCTTTGCATAACAAGAACTTTAAATAAGGCATTTGGACTTGCAGGACTTAAGGTAAGTTATATGATGGCAGGAAACGCAGTTTATCAAAATTTGGATAAATCTGTAGACATTAACAGACCTGCAGCAGAGCTTAGCATCAGTGCTCTTAAAAGTAAAAAATACATGCTAAATGCTGTAGAGAAGACAAGTGAAGAAAAAATAATACTTAAAAAAGAACTTGAAAAATTAGGATTTAATGTTTACGAGAGCTATGCAAATTATCTTTTAGTAAATACAGAAGTTAATGACCTTGCCCTAAAGCTAAAGAATAAAGAAATCTTAATAGGAGACTTGTCGGAGACGTGGTTAAGTGGATATTACAGAATATCAATTGGCAGTGAGAAAGAAAACTTAGAGCTGATTAAGGAATTAGATGAAATAGTGAAAAAGGAAAAATAATGGCTCGAAACATATTAAGAGTAGACTATAAAGTGTAGCTAATTCAGCTAACTTATTAAAATAAATGTTGTCATATGGTCTTTAAATAATGCCTTTATTGTTCGTAAAAATTTTGGTAGTGTGGTATAATTATTTTTATTAAAAATCACTTAAAAAAGGGATAAACATGAGACGATTAAAAAATAGCGAAAAAAGAATAAGGCGAATAGTAATAATAATATTAGTTACACTAATGCTTGGCTCTTTAGAATATTATCTTGTTGATGATTATAATAATGCTAGAGAAAACAACAATAACGAAACTATTAAACGTTATGAATCGTCATATGGCATACTTTTAGAGGGGTATAGAATGCTTTCTAAGACGTACTATGACGAAATTATCAAGCAAGAAGACGTTCTTGATATAATGAAAGAAGCAAATACGGCTGATGAGAATAGAAAAAACGAATTAAGATTAGAATTAGCAAACATATTAGAAGATACTTACGAAAATATGACGGAAAATCACTTTAGGCAATTTCATTTTGTATTAGCAGACAATACAAGTTTCTATAGATTTCATCATCCGAGTAAATATGGAGACGACTTAACAGATGTTAGGGAAACAGTAAACATTGCAAATAACAAAAAGATATATGTAGAAGGATTTGAAGAAGGTAAAATATTTAATGCCTACAGGTTTGAGAGACCTCTTTTTACTGGTGGCCAGCACATAGGTTGCGTCGAGACTAGTATTTCTTTTGTAACAGTTATCCAATTGATGGATAAAAAATTTGAGACACCTAGTCTTTTTATTATTAAAAAATCTGTCGTAGACGAGAAAGTGTTTCAAGAATTAATTAGTGAAAACTATGAAGAAAGCAGAGTTTCTGATTTGTACTATTACGACAAAGCTTGCTCAGAATATATTGACAATACGGGTAGATACTATGACGTTATAAGTGCTGTGAATAAGGATTCAGATAAACTAAAAGAAATCAATGAATTGATAAAAAAAGGTGAAACCTTTATAGTAAATTTTAAAACCAATAATAAAACTTACTCTTTGGTATTCTTAGAGATAGAAAATGTTGCGGGAGAGCAAGTTGGATATATAGAATTCTATAATGAAGATGTTGAGGGAGCAGTTTTATTAAAAGGAATGGTTGTTAAAACTATTTTAATATTTGTATTGTGGCTAATCATACTAATAGGCATATTAGTATTTGCTAGAATACAAGATAAGTTGGAAAAAATAAGCTATCTGGACAAGCTTACGAATGCATATAATAGATATAAGCTGTATGACTTTATTGAAGAAGAGATCGAAAGAAAAAGAAGATACGAAACGAACTTTTCTATTATTCTCTATGATATAGACTATTTTAAGAGTATTAATGATAAACAAGGTCATTTGGCTGGAGATCTGGTGTTAAAAGAGTCAGTCAAATTGGTAAATAAAATAATAAGAGGCAACGATAAATTGTTTAGATTTGGTGGAGATGAGTTCCTTGTGTTACTTCCAAATACAGAGTTAAAGAACGCTAAAGTAGCAGCAGAAAATATTAGGGCTATGATAGAAGGTACAGAATACTATTATGAGTTAAAAGAAAATATTACATTTAGCATGGGCGTTGCACAGTACAAAACTGGAGAAAGTTCATCTGAACTTATAGATAGGGCTGATGAGATGCTTTATAAGGCTAAAAAAGAGGGAAGAAACAGAGTGATAGGAGAATGAGCGGAAAAATATGATGTGTAAATTTTAGATTTTTAATTTAGTGATATTATTTAACTTCATTCCGCTGCTTGCAAGATTGGTAATGAGCATAGCTATTTCCTCAGGAGATTCTTCTAAATTGTTTTTAAACCAGCTTTGAATCAAACCCAGCGAGCCACTTATAACATAAGAAAAAACATATTCGGTTTTGCGCTCGCCAAGGACTATATTAAAGCCGTTGTAAAAAGGCGATTCGAGGATACTAAATACGCGCTTTTGAAATTTAATATCACCATTCTCACCGAATAGTAAAGTGCATATTTTTTGATTATCCTTAATATATAACATTACGTTGTATGTTATTAAGTATAAGTCCTCGTCTTTTTCACGAAAATTATGGCTAGTGATATAAGCGTTTATGCTGTCGAATAATTCATCTTTTAAGTTTTGCAATAAATCGTATTGGTCAGTATAATGAGTATAAAACGTAGAACGGTTGACATCAGCTTTTTCGCAAATAGCTTTGACTGTTATCTTTGCAATTGAGTTTTCTGAGAGAAGTTCAACTAGAGCATTCTTAAGTACCATTTTAGTGTATTTTACACGTCTGTCCATAATGCGACCTCCTTAACACTTATTATAAGTTAATGCACAAACAAACATAATTTGTCTAGTAAACATCAAAGATTATTAGACTGGTGGTTGT
>JAAYHV010000081.1 GCA_012744355.1 Clostridiales bacterium | reverse complement strand
TTAAAAATCCGGTGACTATAGCAAAGAGGCCACACCTGTTCCCATCTCGAACACAGAAGTTAAGCTCTTTAGCGCTGATAATACTTGGTGGGCAGCTGCCTGGGAAAGTAGGACGTTGCCGGTTTTTAAAAGAGAATCTGCTATGAAGTGGGTTCTTTTTTTGTATACAAAAGACTCCGGATATTGCTTAAATTAGCCATAATCTAAAGTTAGGGTAGTAACCGAGCTTTTATATATGAGAGGCATTAAAGTCGTAGCACGGAGGTGAAAACCCTGTAAATTGGTATTCGTGCAGTGATGATGTCGTCGAGAAACTGTTTCTATATGATTCGCAAGAGAGACTAATATGACGGATCGATGCCTTGGGAACTTCATGTGCCTTTGAAGCGAAAGAAGCCTTTACTCAGTGCAAAAGCTATGATGTATCTCGTAACGTTGCCACATATATGTGAGAAAATTGCGCTTGCCAAGGCATGATTTACAAACTTTACGAATTTTTAGAGCAACTCGGATTAAAGTAGTCTTAAAGTACAATTCAAAATAGTAATATAATTACAAACTAAGAAAAAATCAAGTATATAAATCGAATGATATTGCTGAATTATATGGTATAACAACTATAGTTCAAATTGAGATAGTTATACTTCGTGCGGAAGTATAATGACATAATAAGTTTTGTTTGAAAAATTGACATATGAATAGGCTATATAACCAAATAGAAATCCGAATGGAGAAAAAAAGATTAAAAAGAAAATACTTATTGTAGTTATATTTTTAGTGGTGATTATTGGTGTGTTTTTAGCTGTTTTTTCCATAGCTGAATATAATCCAGAAGATATTGAAAACATTACTACCATAGGAAATATTAATAATGAAGCTTTAGAGATAGATAAATAATATTCTATTACTGGTTTTAATATTGGTTTGTCTTTGGCACGTACTTTTTCCAGCATTGCGGGTGCGGACAAAAATCTGGATTTAAATATCACCATACTGAAAAGGAAATGCCATGGCCATTAATGGGTGATATAAGAACTGAATATATATCATGTCTAAATAGAGATGGTTGTAACATATAATCAGAATATAAATCTTAATATGCCATTACGATAGGACCTGTGAAGGTTGGGATTTTTTAATCAAATGAAACAAATACAGTTAAAATATAGGAAAACGAAGGAAAATAATCTAAAAATATTGTGCATAATCCATTAATTTTAAGAATATGGTTTTGAAGTTTTTTAAACACCTGAAACTAGTAGTTTTAGAGCTTTTAAAAATTAGAAAACTCACTTGACTAATTATTGAAAAAGCGTATAATAAATCAAAATAAGTAATCAATTAAGGTGTTAAGACACAGTTTTTGTCATAAAGAGGGTTCAAATTATCTCCACTATGAAGCTAAGAATTTAGCACTTAAATAGTCATTGCGCTTAATATCGCATTTGAGTTCACATAGAAGTGGGGTGTTTTTTTATGCTAAAACATGCTGCAGCAAATTATCGTGTTTGGAATTATATGTAGTGCTTAACTAAAAAAAGGAGAATTTATAAATGATTCAAGTTATCAAAAAACTTTTAGGCGAATATACGGGAGTAGATTATTGGACGATTCATGGCGACATGCATTTAGAGGATGATTTGATGTTGGATGAAAATGATGTATATGATATTCTAAATGATATCGAAGAATATTTTGGTGTACAGTTTGAAGAAGAGGGAACAGAAATTATTTATGTTGAGGACTTAATTGCCTATGTAAAAAAAGAATTATAGTTATTTTAGTATATAACTTTGAAAAAACGGATTAAGCGTGTATACCGGACATTGTGAGTAATGATACAGAGATCACAACTAAACATGTAAGCAAGCAAATAAAGAGCGCTTCACGAAAATATACAATAAATTGACGCCCATTGCATATACAGATGTTAAAGAAAGTGGTCTTTAATTAAAAAAAAGATATTGAACGGGTATTCCTACAAAGAGAGTAATCAACATAGATAAATGGAGAAACAACATGTATACACTAATCCTCATCATAACTATTCAATTACTTTATGTGCCGATGCTTACTTTGCGTACGATAAGCATGGTTAAGAATCTTAAGCTATTTACAGCACTATTCGGATTTTTAGAAACATTAATGTATATTTTTGGCTTAGCAATAGTTTTATCTGGAGAGAAAAGTATACTAGAGATGATTGTGTATGCAGCAGGTTTTTCTATGGGCTTAGTAGTTGGGATATACATAGAACAAAAACTTGCTATTGGTTATTTATGTTTAAATGTGAATATCAATCAGAGTAACGAAGAAATGGTTAGTGTTTTAAGAGTGCAAGGTTATGGAGTTACGGTTTATGAAGGCGAAGGTAAAAATGGTAAAAGGAAAAGTTTAGAAATATTAACTAAAAGAAAATGTGAAAATGAATTAATAAAATTAGTTCATTTTTATGAACCGACAGCTTTTATAGTGGCTTATGAGCCTAAAACTTTTAAAGGTGGTTACCTTACTACCATAATGAAAAAACAAACAAATATTAAACTTGTGGGAAAGAAAATTATTGATGTTAACAGCAATAATATAGGCTTTATAAAAAAATCAATACTAGAAATAAAAAAAGAAAGTAAAGAGTTAGGGAAAAACTGGAGATAGAGATGAGTATCCTTTCTCTGATGAAAATGCACCTCAAGGTGATAAACAGC
>JAAYHV010000080.1 GCA_012744355.1 Clostridiales bacterium | reverse complement strand
ATCCCCGATGATGTTCTGATCAATAATATGAGCCACCCCCACCAAAGAGAAAATTACCACTTTTTTGAAGATGCCCCGAGCACCTACATCGCTGGATAGATGCTTTTCCAGAACTGCACACATCACTCCCATTAAATAGTCCACTACTATAAAAGCGATTAGGGCATATAAAAATCCGTCGTATCCTCCGAGAAACCATCCGAGCCATCCGCCAATAGCGGCAAAGGCCATTTGTAGAAAGGTCCAAATATCTTTCATGTTCATCTCCTCACTTTCTGTAAAATGTGTATATTAAAAAAACGCCCGATTAAAGGCGTCATTATCGTTATCATTCATAAAGTTAGTAGGGTGCGTAGTAAACGTAGCCACTTGCTTTTGCATAAAAACCATCACCGGGAATATACATGGCACCATCAAAGGTATCGTATTGGGTCGTTGTGAATCCTGGCTGATGAACACACTCCCAGGTAATCCCATCAGAAGATACACATAGACTGCTCTCTTTTAGAAGAGCAAACTTCCCCCAATCAGGCATCCAGATGATGTTTCTTGGGTTAGGGATATTATTATTGGCAAGATCGCCTACCCAGGAAAGGTTGGTTTCTGTAATCTGCGTGGCATCATCATTCAATACACAGAGCTTTACATAGTAGGTATAGTTTCCCCCAACATTAGTGTAGTTGAACTTCATGACAAAGAGCACACCATTGATAGAGCGAATGAACATGTACCTTGTATCATTCACATCTTCAGGAATGGTTGTTCCCCAGCTTCCTGGACTTGATGTGCGTCTTGTTAAGTCCATATGGTGGTGTAAATTTAAATAGAAGGATACCAAAAGATCAACCTAGGTTTAAATATGAATGTAAAAAAGCACTTAATAGATGAGGAATAAATTCGCTCAACTAAATGTTACACTGGTACAGAACTTTTGCATTGAATTTTCAAGTACTTCAATGATTCAGCGTGATCTGATTTACTGTAAGAGATTTCGTATAAGGTGATATTTCCTAAATCGTGAGACTAAGCCTTGTGAGCGTTCAAAGACCATGTACTATTATGCCAAAATGTTTCAGAGACAGAGATTTGAATATGCGCATTGGCGCCATGTATTAAAAATGTCTCGTCATATAAACGGTGAATTTAGAATTACTATCATAAAGTGTTACCAAAGCAGCGAGCAGGCGATAGTTCTTGGGATGATGCACTCGATAGTATTCCAACAGCTCGTAGATTAGCCGGCAACCAACTGCTAGGTATATCCTAGAAGTGGTTGTAATGGCTATCAACAGAGACGATAGAGAATGGAAAGAGGTCTATAAATCAGCGGCAAAGAAACTTTGTTAGCGTCAATATTTTCTCATCTCTAACTTCTGAAATAGACTTCTTGAAAAGAATTACCCTTTTGTTACCTCTTGCCATGTATATCAAGGTGGCTGCACTTGACCAAAAGGGTTATTGATTGATGCTACAGCAAGAGAAGATGGTAGCCACTAGGTATATGATTACAAGTGAGTAATGTTGAGCCTGAAACAAACCGAATTTGCTTATTCAGCGCCTTAAAGCTCGTGGATTAACAAATGGTATCTGAAAATCACAAAAACATTGTCAGGGCTATAAAGAAGCGCTCTCATCTGCAACCTGGTGCGTAGTTAGCACACTTTTAGAGAAACATTCCTTATAAGCATCAGCTAAAGCTTAAGATTTATCTTCAAAGCATTTATTAAACTGAAGATACAGAAGAATCAAGAAAGTTCTTTTTAAGGTGATTGAAGTTATTGGCCAAAGCTATGGAAACTCCCAAAGATGTTATGGCCATTATGAAGCTGTTGGAAAAGGGCACGTACAACCAACAGTATCGAGCGATAAATCAAGAAATATGATGTTGTTAGCGTTTGAGCAGAAATCACTTGAGCGAAGCATTTACTTAAAATAAATACAGCCAAGGAGTTTACACACGCCCCTATGTAATTGGCATACCTTGAAATATATCCTCTATTATCAAGTATATTAATATGACAGTTGAGTTATAAGTCAAATATTCTTTAAAAGTGGGGTTAAATAGAAAGATTGCTTTTGTTCTTGACATATCTTAATAAAAGTATTAAGATGTGCGTGGTGTTCGAATTTCGAACCATATAACGAGACGGTACATTTTTTAAAATCACGAAGGGAGGACATGAACTTGACAGGGAATAAAAGCAAATTTATAGATAATGAATATACGATCATGTCAGAAATCGTGGAGAATGAAAATGTAACTCAAAGACAACTTTCAAAAAAACTAGGTATTTCTGTAAGCACAGTTAATGTCTTAATGAATAAAATGATCAGAGAAGGTTTAATTAAAATGACGCAAGTCTCTCAAAAGCAAGTCCTCTATATGTTGACACCGGCAGGAATGATTGAAAAAGCCAATAAAACTGTATCATATCTAAAATCTCACTACAGAGCAATTTATGAGATGAAAGAAAAGATAAAATTAGCCTTTGAAAAATTGTTACAAGTGCATGACGCAGTGTTTATTCTCGTCTGTGACGATGAAATAAGTGAGATACTTTATAAGGCAGTAAAAGAATTTCAATCCAGTCATACTGAATCAAATATTAAGGTTATAAATCAAAAGAATAAAAATGATATTAAAAACTTTAAAGCACCAGTACTAGTATATATGATTGAGAATAAAGATGTTTTGAGCGAATATACTGGCTTTGATAATTTGAAGTTTGTGAACTTGTCTGAAAGAATTTAATTAAAGAAACCTTAAAACAGTTTAAACTCTGTTGTAATGAGTTTAAACAAATCAAATTTTCTTATGCTGTGTCTATGCTAATTGAAAGACAAATTATGATATTCGAGTTGCTTCATATCTTACAGCAGGTGTCGCATTAAATGCAGTAGAATTCGAAGAAGTTAAGAATATATTATAAAGGGGTTATTGATAGTTGATAATAAGTATTTAAACTGTTGCATATGAAAAAGAAAATAAGTGATAAAAAAGCTAATGGTTTTACCATAATAGAATTAATTATTGTTATATCCATACTAGGAGTCATTGCCGCAATAGCTATTCCAAGATTAACTGTATTCAAAAATTTGGCAGAAGAAAAAATGTGCAACGCTAATCGAAAAACAGTATAAAAGGCCTATAACGCTATCTTTTTAGATAAAGATGTTGATTCTGAAAGTGCCTTTAATCAATTTCTTAATGAAAACTTTGATGATATATGTCTAGTTGATGGAGTAATTAGCCATGAGGATGGAATCGTAAAATGCAGTGTGCATGAAGATGTAAGTAAAAGCGATAGAAGTGAGCCACCAGGGGATGAAGTGCCTTGGCTTTAAATTCATTATGATGTAAGCACAATTACAAGGTGTAAAAAGAACTTCTTGGACCGATGAGCTAGAAATATACAATATGTTGCATGTATTTCTCTTTTTATGATAATCGTACGCGACGTAAGTATGGCGAAGTAATCAGAACCACAAAATATAGCATAAAAGATGTCAACAATTAAATTGGCTATGCAAGATATAGATAATCCCAACTACTCGAAAAGTTCGATGAGTTGAATTTCAAAAATGAGTTATAATTATAAATACATCAATACCATGAACTAAAATTAGAAGGGAGTGATCTTGTGAAAAAGAAAAATGATATTGCAATTCGTTCGAGCGCAGCAGAAGATCTTACATATATTGCCGCAACAGGTGATGACTCTCAAAGTTTTGAAATGAGATATAAAGACGAGAATATTTGGCTAACACAAAAAATGTTAGCAACTTTATATGATGTAGCAATCCCGACAATCAATGAGCATATCAAGAAAATTTTTTCTGATCATGAACTTGAAGAGGATGAAACTATTAGGAATTTCCGAATAGTTCAAACTGAAGGTACACGTCAGGTAAACAGAGAAGTGAAACATTACAATTTACAAGTAATTATTTCTGTTGGATTCAAAGTTAATAACGAGAGTGCTGTTCAATTTCGAAAATGGGCAAATCAAATTATAAAGGATTTTACGATTAAAGGGTTTGCAATGGATGACGAACGATTGAAAAGCGGGGGAACCATTTTAACTGAGCAATACTTTGAAGAGCAACTTCAACGTATCCGTGAAATCCGATTGAGCGAAAGAAAATTCTATCAAAAGATTACTGACATATATGCAACAGCCATTGATTACGATGTCAATGCAACAGCCACAAGACGGTTTTTTTCAACTGTATAGAATAAACTTCACTGGGCAATTCATGGGTAAACTGCCGCAGAACTCATTTGTAAGCGTGTAGACGCTGAAAAGAAACATATGGGATTGATGAATTGGAAAGACGCTCCAAATGCAAAAATACAGAAATTTGACGTGTCAGTTGCTAAGAATTATTTGAGTGAATCAGAGATGGCGCAACTTCAGAGACTTGTTTCTGCCTATCTAGATATTGCAGAGGATATGGCCCTCAGGCATATACCTATGACCATGAGTGACTGGGTAACTCGACTTAACCGTTTTATTGAAGCCACTGACCGTGATGTT
>JAAYHV010000079.1 GCA_012744355.1 Clostridiales bacterium | reverse complement strand
GCTCCAGTTCCCTGGCCAATATTAGCTCCCTCAATTCTATCAAAATGACTTTCTTCTAAAACTGCCGGATTAATAAAGCTAGCTTTAACCATTCTTGCCAGCTCTCTAGTAGTAATTACCAAGTCAACGTCAGGATCACCGTCAGTTTTCATAGTCGGTAATTCGTATTCTCCTTTTTTAGCCAAACAAGGCATTAAGGATACAACGTTTATACTCCCTCTATCTATGCATAAATTTTTAGCAACGTCTTCCTTAATTACTGTACCAAACATCTGCTGCGGAGACTTCGCTGTTGATAGATGTTTAACAGAATTTGGAAAATTAGATTTAACAAAGCTAACCCAAGCTGGGCAGCATGATGTGTAAAGTGGGAATTTTGATTCGTCGCCTTCTTGTAGCAACTGAATAAACTCCTTACCCTCTTCCATTATTGTGAGGTCAGCAGAGAAAGTTGTATCAAACACATATTCTACTCCCATTCTTCTAAGAGCAGTTATCAGTTTTTCCACTGTGGCAACTTCTGGACTTATTCCTAAGTCCTCTCCCCACGCTGTTCTAACAGCAGGAGCTATCTCGACGATAGTTATCTTGCTTTCATCGTGTATCATATCTCTAAATATCTCAGTGTCATCTCTTACTCTAAGAGCTCCAACTGGGCAGTGAACCAGGCATTGCCCACACAAAACGCAGTGAGAATCATTTATATTCTTATTTCCATATACTCCAATAGACGTCTTACTACCACTGTTTACTGTATCCCAAACGCCTACGTTTTGTATATTATTACAAATTTGTACGCATCTTAGGCAGCTTATACATTTGGCATTATCTCTAATTAACGGAAAGCTCATATCCCAAG
Organism: Clostridiales bacterium; assembly: GCA_012744355.1. Taxonomy (GTDB): domain Bacteria; phylum Bacillota; class Clostridia; order Peptostreptococcales; family Anaerovoracaceae; genus JAAYHV01. The sequence goes on along the minus strand of JAAYHV010000079.1, from coordinate 4,512 downwards.
GTTTATGTACTATCTTCTTTTCATATATGTTATCGATGATGCCTAAGGTATTTGACAAATTCTGAAGTTCACAGTTTCCAGACCTAACGCACGAAGTACATGTTACTTCATGGTTTGAAAGAAGAAGCTCTACATTTATTCTCCTTGCTTTTCTTACTCTTTCAGAATGCGTATTTATGACCATGTTATCAGATACTACTGTATTACAAGAGGTAACAAGCCTCTGGGAACCTTCTACTTCAACTAGGCAAATTCTGCAATTCCCAGTCTGGTTTACATCTTTTAGGTAACAAAGAGTTGGTATCTCTATTCCTATTTCCTTAGCTGCTTCAAGTATTGTAGTACCTTCCTCTACGTTAACTTGTACTTTGTCTATAGTTAAATTTACCATTTTTTCCTCCTGTCCTTCCATTCAGCGCCGTAACCATAGTGATCACATCTCATGCATCTAGTTGCTTCTTTTACAGCCTCATCAAGGGATAATCCCTTCTCTACAGCTTCAAAGTCATGGCGACGAACTCTTGCTAATCTTTCAGTGGCATTAGCTCTGCCCCAAGGAGTAATGTTTATAATATCTGGATATGGCGCTTCTAATTCAGGTTCGATAATATGGTGAAATCCTAAGTAGTTATCAATGTTTGCTGCTGCTACTTTTCCTGCAGCTACTGCTTTAATTACAGTGGCAGGTCCAGTTACGCAGTCTCCGCCAGAGTAAACACCGTCCATCTTACCAACGTTTGCTTTTTCATTTGCAACTATTGCGTCTCTGTCTAGTGGTATTCTGTTTTTCCCAAAGTGATCAGATTCTATGGCCTGACCTATAGCTACAATGACTACATCGCAATCAAATCTAAACGAAGGTGCGTGGGTTGGTATTGGTAAAGGTCTTCTAGATTCATCGAGCATACCTGCCCTTTGTCCCTTTGCCCAAAAAGCAACTATCTGCCCGCTTTCATCTCTTTCTATTTTTTCTGGTGCCATTAAGGTTACAAGTTCGCAGCCTTCTGCTAGAGCGCCATCAATTTCTGACTCTAATGCTGTCATGTCCTGTCTTCTTCTTCTATATATTATTGATGTAGTTTCAGCGCCAAGCCTAGTTACTGTTCTTGCAGCATCCATAGCTACGTTTCCGCCTCCAATTACGCAAACCCTCTTGCCTGTAAAATCATACTTTTGACCATCTTCTATTCTTCCAAGTAGATCGATTGCAGGTATAACATCGGCGCAATCTACGCCTTCAATATCAAGTTTTTTATCGCTGTGAGCTCCGATTGCAATGTATACTGCATCGAACTCATTTCTAAGATCGCTAATACCTTTGTTTCCATCGCTTCCTATTTTAATATCAAAGTTTACCTTGATTCCAACTTTAAGTATACTTTTTATATCCTGATCTAAAGGTTCTGCTGGAAGCCTGTATCTTGGAATACCGTAGCGCATCATACCGCCAAGAGTTTTATGCTTTTCAAACAGTTCAATTTCATGACCCATAATTGCCAGAAAATATGCTGCAGTTAGTCCAGCAGGGCCTCCACCTATTACAGCTACTTTTTTACCAGTCGGACTGAATTTTTTAGGAGGAGCTATATCACCTGCAGCGTGATCGCAAGCAAAACGCTTTAGCTCTCTAATATTTACAGAATCATCTATTAGTTTTCGGCGGCATTTAGTTTCACAAGGATGCTCGCATACGTATCCGCATACTGCAGGGAAAGGATTATCTTTACGGATAATCTTAATGGCATCTTCATATCTGCCATCTGCAACCATTGCAATATAGTCAGGCACTTCAACTCCAGCGGGGCACTTAGCCTGACAAGGTATTTCCTGAGTTGTAGTAAACGCACAGCAGTCATGTTCGATATGGCTTATATAGTCTTCTCTAAAACTATTTAAGCTATCAATTACAGCTTCAGCTGCTTTAAACCCTATAGCGCAGTCAGCAGAGTCATATATAGTGGCTGCCGTCGTCTCTAACAGCTCTAATGTCTCATTGTCACCCTTACCATCCATTATTTTCTCAAGCATGATTATAAGCTGCGCTAGACCAACTCTGCACGGTGTACATTTACCGCATGATTGGGCATGACAAAGTCTTAAAAACACTGTAACCATATCAACTGGGCATAGTATTGCGGCCCCTGAATTAACACGCATCGTAACAGTTGTATAGATTTGATCTAATGCCTGTTCCGCTCTTGAAGGGGGTTCAATCTTAATCCTATCCACTATTAATTCTCCTTTACATATATAAAATTATTCTTATCGAAATATTTATGAACATTTTCATCGTGAGTCGCTATGATTAAAGTCTTTCCAGCGCTCATCTCTTTTACGTAATTCATTACCTTAAGGAGTGTTTCTTTATCTATTCCCACGAAGGGTTCATCCATTATTATTAAATCCGATTCCTTTAAAAGCGCCCTAATTATTGCTGCCCTTCTTTTCATTCCGCCTGAAAGTTCCCTTACTTTTTTGTTTCTAGCTTCGTATATTTCAGTTTCTTTTAGCGCCTTGACTATTTTTTCTTGATCTGCTGTCACAATATTTAAGTTCTTAATTAGGCTAAGGCTTTCAATAAGTCTATCTTCCTGAAATACAGCAGAAATCTTTTTATTATCTAAACCTTTGATTTCTCCCTTATCAATTTGGATAAATCCCATTAAAGCTCGAAGAATAGTTGTCTTGCCGCTACCTGACTTTCCTATAAGTAGATTTATATCATTATCAATAAACGTCCCATCAAAACTTTCTACAATGTATTTATCTGATATTTTAATATCCACATTTTTTAATTCAATATCCACAATATTACCTTAAAAGCCTTTCTATAGAAGCATCGAACATCTTAAGTATGGTCTTTTCAAAGATGATGCTAACTATTATTATGACTATGGTAAAAGCTAATATGTCGGCTGTATCTAGCTGAATTTTAGCTAGATAGAGTTTCTCTCCTATAGAGCCATCGGGAACGCCTATTACTTCAGCAGCAATCCCAGCTTTCCAGCACATACCTATGGCTAAATTAAGGCCTGCAATAAAATATGATTTTACTTCAGGGATATATATGTATAAGGCTTTTTTAATTCCCTTTATTTCAAAGATTTCCGACATTTCAATTAATTTGTTGTCTGTGTTTTCTATGCCGTTTAAAAGATTTGTGTACATTATGGGAAAGCCTATAAGCACAGTTATGAGTATTGACAGGTTATTTGAAGATATGAATACGAGTGAAAAGATAATAAATGCTGCAACAGGTATTGACTTTATAGTTACTAAAAGTGGGTATAAAAGTGACTTTATCCATTTTACGCTATGCGACAAAGGCGCTAATAGTAATGCTGTAAGTATAGATATAAAGATACCAAGAAATACTCTAAGAGAAGAATATCCAATTGACATCCAAAATTCAGATTCACCTGATAAAGTAATTAGTCTTTTAAATACGTCCAATAAAGAAACAAAGAGAAAGTTATCGCTATTTAATATAGCGACACTCTCCCACACTACTATCCAAAAGATTACTGTCCATACCTTAAGTTTATCAGGCCTTTTCATCGTCTCCTCTATTCGTTTATGTAGTAAAATTCGTCAGCCGGCAGCTTTCCGCCTACGGCTTTTGGATTTTGCTTATGTAACTCTTCAAGGTATCCCTTAAGCTTAGTCTTCATTTCATCTCCTGTAATACATACGATATTGCATGTAGGAATAGCTGCCTTAGCAACTTCTTCAGGGAATATTTCATATTTTCCGATAAGCTTTGCAGCTTCATCGATATTCTCGTTTACAAAAGTAACGCTTTGTTCATAGCTTTCTAAAAACCTGTTAACTGCGTCTTCGTTATTTTCAACAAATTCTTTATTTCCGATAATTACTCCCGTGATTAGGGTGCTAGTATCGTTTACCTTATTCCATTCTTCCGTTAAATCAAGGGCTATTCTAACGTCTTCACCTTTCATAGTACTTGTCGTTACAAATGGCTGCGGAAGCATAGCTATTGTATTTTCATTTGATATTAAAATTGCTGAGCACTCTGAATGCTCGCTTTTCCACTGAATATCAACATCCTTTTCTGGGTCTAGTCCGTTAGCTTCTAACAGATAATTTAAGCAGTATTCAGGCGTTGCCCCTTTACCTGATGCTATAATTGTTTTTCCTCTTAGATCTTCTATGCTCGTAACATTATCGCTATTTTCGCATATATATATAACACCTAAGGTATTAACGGCCAGCACACTTACATCACCTTCCATTTTATTGTATAAGGCAGAGGCTAGATTGGCTGGTATACATGCCATATCTGTTTCATCATTAGATATTTTAGCTATGACTTCATCGATAGCTCCAGAAACTGTAAAGGTATACTCATTCCCATTTACCTCGCCACTTTCAGAGTCCTCCATTATTTTTACAAGTCCCATTGCAGTAGGTCCTTTTAAAGTTGCAATATCAATACTTGTAGATTCCTCACTTGCACAGCCTGTGAGGAACAATGCTACGCTTATTAATGCG
>JAAYHV010000078.1 GCA_012744355.1 Clostridiales bacterium | reverse complement strand
TTATTATGTAATTATGACAAAAACGTCATATACCTGTTGACAAACACGGTAAAAAGTAATAAACTGTTAAAGCACTATGTGTAGGAGCAGGATGGTTATCTGTCCGTTACTCCAAAACTAAAAATATTAGTATGCTGAAAACGATTATCAATCTGAGTAAGCAGCGCCGAAAACAATCAGAAGATTTTAGTAGGTAGAAAGGAAAGAAAGAATGAAATCATTCATTGCAAAGCCAGCAGAAGTAGAACATAAATGGTATGTTATTGATGCACAAGGCAAAACTCTAGGTAGACTAGCTTCAGAAGTAGCTGCTATCCTAAGGGGTAAGAAAAAGCCGATTTACACCCCACACGTTGATTGCGGAGACTATGTCATCATAATAAACGCTGAAAAAGTGGAAGTAACTGGCAAAAAGAGAAAAGACAAAATTTACAAAAGGCATACTGGATATCCGGGTGGCCTAAGAGAAGTCAATTTTGAAACTCTACAAGCTAAGAGACCTGAAGAAATCATTGTACATGCAGTTAGAGGAATGATGCCTAATGGTAAACTAGGAAGACAGATGTTTAAGAAATTAAAAGTTTATGCAGGAAATGAGCATCCACATACTGCTCAGAATCCAGAAGTTTGGAATTTTTAGGAAGGGGATATAGCTAATGGCAAAACTACAATACCAAGGTACAGGTAGAAGAAAATCATCAGTTGCAAGAGTTAGATTACTTCCTGGAACTGGAAAAATAACTATCAACAAAAAAGATATTGAAGATTATTTCGGTATGGATATAGTAAAAAGAGAAGTTGTAAGGCCTTTTACTGTAACAGGAACTGAAGGCAACTTTGATGTTATAGCAACTGTGCACGGCGGTGGATTCACTGGTCAAGCCGGTGCATTAAGACACGGAATTTCTAGAGCTCTTTGTATCATTGATAAGGAAGCTAACAGACCTGTTTTAAAGGCTGCTGGATTCTTAACAAGAGATCCAAGAATGAAAGAAAGAAAGAAATATGGTCTTAAAAAAGCTAGAAGAGCTAGTCAGTTCTCAAAGCGTTAATCAAAAGATTAAAGTCACAAAATCAAAACTCCCGGAAGCCGGGAGTTTTTTGTATGTCATTTAAAATGCTTGATATAGAATTTCATGTTTTCTGAATGGTAACCAAGATGAGTATAGAAATTATATGCTTCTTCATTTGTTTCTTCTGATAAAAACTGAAGTCTTCTATGACCCTTATCAATTGCATAGCTTTCTATTAATTTCATCGTTTCTCGTCCATATCCTAATCCTCTGTATTTTTCTTCTATGTACAAATCATCTATTATTATACCAGTGCCACTCGACCACACACTAAAAATAATCATCAAGTTTGCAAACCCAATGATTTCACTATCTTTATTTTCAAAAATTAAAAGCGCAGAATGATCAGGCATATTAACAGCTTCATCAAAAGTACTAGCAAGCTTTTCATCAGATAATTGATTAGGATTATCCCAAAGTTCTCCATCTTGTATTTCAAAATCCATGAATGCTTTGTTAAGCTCTATCCATCTTTCCCTGTCTTCACTTCCTGCTAGTCTAAGTATAATATTATCACTTTTATATATCATACAATTATCCTTTCTTCTTCTTTTTTTCTTGCGCTTAATTTATTATTTCTTCGTCTGTGGCATTTTTAATAAGTTTGATGTCTGTATTTTTACCAGGATTAACAACTTTAACGCTGCGAAGACCTGAATCTACAGGAATTCTTATGATTATTCTTTCTCCTTCATCAATATATTCAAGTTTATCTTCTGGAGATTGTATTGTGCAATACATTATATAGTCACTTACAAATTCATCCTTATCCGAAAATCTAGAGACATCCATCTCATCTTCATCCTCAACATAGGTCATTACAAAATCATCATTTAATATTTCCCCACCTTCGTTATAGTCCATGTTAAAAACGAATTTAGTTTTCTCGGGTTTCATATCGCCCCAATCAACCACTAAATAATCATATTTGCTAATAGATACTATAAATTTCGCTTTTTCGTCTTTTTCTTTATTCTCTAGCTTTATAAACAAGTTCGTGCGGCATTTAGCTAACTCTAATTTATCACTAAGAGCTATCTTTGTTGCTTCAAGCTCACTTTGAGAATCAAAGCCTACTATGGTATAGTTTCCGTCTATTTTCATATTTGTATCATTATCTAAATAGTATTTGATTTCGCTTATTTCCCATCCTTCGCTTAAAACCGCATTAATTGTTCCAGTCTTTTCGTTTGATTCTAAGTACTGTATTAGCGAGCCGTCTATGTCTTCTTCAAAGCCCTTCATATCAATCTCTATAAAGCCTATTTCTAGTGATTTAAGGGCTTCTGGATGTGGCTTATATGTATTGTTGTTTGTGGCAACAGTGTCCATTAAGGAGCATCCTGATAATGCAAATATCATTATAATACTAATTATTACTGCTTTTTTCATAATATCTCCTCAGAATCTTACCATTCAATATATAAATAATACCATATTCTCAGAATTTTTTAAACACAGTTAAATTATTTAGTTTTTAATTACAGTTTGAATGGCGCTTGCCTCAAGTTATATGATATAATCGTAATATTGATTATTTTAGTATACAGGAGGAATCTATGCAATATATTTTACAAGGGTTTTTAGTCGGTCTTGCTTACGTAGCTCCAATAGGAATGCAAAATCTATTCGTAATAAATACAGCTTTGACTCAATCTAAGAAAAGGGCCTATTTAACAGCGCTTATTATAATATTTTTCGATGTCACTTTAGCTCTGGCTTGTTTCTTTGGAATTGGCGGTATTCTTACTCTCTACCCACTACTCTCTCTTTTGATTCTGGGTATAGGAGGCTCTGTAGTAATTTGGATAGGTTTTTCAGTGTTTAGATCCCGCGATACTTTGGATAATTCTACAGATGTTAGTATTCCAATATCTAAGGTTATATGGAGCGCTTGTATAGTTACTTGGTTCAACCCTCAGGCCTTAATAGATGGAACAATGTTACTTGGCGCATCAAGGGCTTCATTACCAGAAGAGCATGCTTATAAATTTATTTTAGGTTGTAATGCTTCTTCATTTGTTTGGTTTTTAGGTATAACTTTATTAATCACTTTATTTAGCGCCAAATTCAATGATAAAGTATTAAGGTACATTAATATAGTATGCGGACTTATCATTATTTTCTATGGTATTAAGTTAATCTGGGACTTCTTTCAGCTCCTACCAAGTTTCCTCTAAAAAAGA
>JAAYHV010000011.1 GCA_012744355.1 Clostridiales bacterium | reverse complement strand
GCTTGTGAATCTAAGAAAGTTATGCAATGGGGAGAAATCCTTCAGATAGATGGAGCACATAATGCTAACGCAACTGCAAGAGATGCGTGGAAGGTTATGCCAGAACTTATTGTGCAGCACTCAATTAATTCATTATTATCTGAAAGAGCTGGAATTTTGCCTGAAAATATTAGTTTATCTACTGTACCTCCAACAGCGACTCCCGCACCTTGTTGCTTTATGGATTTACCTTATGCAGTAGCATTAAGACAAATCTGTAACAGATACAAGATGAGAGCTCAGATGAATACAAAATATATCGATTCGTCAACAAGAGAAGCTACAGTTACTCACGTAATGAACCTGCTTTTATCAAGACTGACAAATGCAGATATACAATCAACAATTACTCCTGATGAAGGAAGAAACGTTCCATGGCATATATATAACATTGAAGCATGCGACACAGCTAAACAAGCATTACTTGGTTTCGACGGCTTAAATGACATGGTGCAGTTAAATATGGATTCAGATGGTCCTTTAGCTACTAACATTAGAAGAATTAAAGAAAAAGCATTACTATTTATGGAAGAAATCGTTGAAGTTGGCGGATACTTCCAAGCTGTTCAAGAAGGTTTCTTCGTAGACTCAGCGGAATATCCAGAAAGAAATGGTGATGGAATAGCAAGACAAATCGAAGGCGGAATCGGATACGGTTACATCTTTGAAAGAGATGATGACTATATGGCTCCTGTAACTGCGCACTTTGGTGACAATAATGTTGAGCAGTATGGTGCAAATCCAGAAGATCCTGCTGCATTAATCGGCGGATGTACATTTGAAGATAGATCTAAAATCGTATATATTGATGAATTAGATGATGATAATGTAGAAAACAGATTAGCAGAAGTTGAAAAATACAGACTTGGAACCAAGATTACACCCGAAGTTGAATGGTGTGGAGACGGTACAATATTACTTTCTATGATGCTACCAGCAAACAAGAGAACTTCAGAAGTAGTTGCTCTTAAGATAGCTACTCAATTGGGTCTTGAAAATGCCGAAGTTATAAGTACAGAAGTATTGCAAGATGCTGAAGGTACTAGAGTCGAAGTTAAGGGTAAAGTGCCGTTTGATATTGAGTTATCTGATTTAGTTATACCTCCAGAACCTAAGTTCTTAAATGATGACCAGTTATATGAGGAATTTCAGAATAATCCTTGTACTGTAGTTTGCGGTACTGTAGGTAGCGATGAGCACTCAGTAGGTCTTCGTGAAATAATTAATATTAAGCACGGAGGAATTGAAAAATGGGGTATAAAGATTAACTATCTTGGTACTTCAGTACCTGTTGAAAAGCTTGTAGATGCTGCAATAGAACTAAATGCAGACGTTATAATGGCTTCAACAATTATTTCTCATGACAATGTTCACTACAAGAATATGAAGAGAATTAATGACTTAGCTATAGAAAAAGGAATAAGAGACAAGGTTATTATCATGGCAGGCGGAACTCAGGTTGTACCTAAAGAAGCATGCAAAACAGGTATCGATGCAGGTTTCGGAAGAAACTCTCATGGTATCGACGTAGCTACTTTCATAGTAGAAGCAAAAAGAAAGAAAAGAGGAGAACCTTCTTTAATTGACTAAGGAAGATTCTGAAAGTTTGTGTATACTTATGTGGGGCGGGCTAAAGCCCGTCTCATATACTATAAATAATGAATATAATAGGTTATAAACCGTTAAAGATAAATATTACCAAAGGAGTGAATTATGAGAGTAGATGTATTAGTTGCTGAAATAGGTTCAACTACTACAGTTGTCAATGCGTTTAATGATTTAAACACGGATAGCCCAGTATTTTGGGGTCAGGGCCAAGCAGCGACTACTGTTTTAGAAGGAGACGTCAGGATAGGGCTAAGAAGTGCTATAGATGATTTATGCAAGAGCAAAGGCATAGATAGCTTAGAATATGATGAAATGCTAGCGACCTCATCTGCGGCCGGAGGTCTAAAAATGACAGTTCACGGACTTGTTTATGATATGACTGCAAAAGCGGCAAAAGAAGCTGCACTCGGAGCAGGCGGTATTATACACTACGTTACTTCTGGTAAACTGAGAAGATCTGATATAAAGAAAATTCAGGAAATAAAACCAAATCTAATATTAATTGCTGGTGGTGTTGACTACGGAAACAGAGAAGTTGCAATAGAGAATGCCGAGATGATAAGAAGCATGAATTTAAACACGCCTGTTATCTATGCGGGAAATATTGAAAACCAAGATGAAATGAAGTTAATTTTTGATGACGAAAGTGGCCAGAGATTATATAATGTAGAAAATGTGTATCCTAGAATTGATGATTTAAATGTAGAACCCTGCAGAAAAGTGATACAGGATGCTTTTGAAGACCATATAATCCATGCTCCTGGTATGGAGCACATTACCGATTTAGTGACAGGAGATATTGTACCAACACCTGGCGCGGTTATGCAGTGTACTAAGCTTTTAAACGAGTGTCTAGGGAACGTAATGGTATTAGATGTAGGAGGAGCAACAACTGACCTTCACTCTGTGTGCGAAGAATCAGACGCGGTAGCTAGGATATTAATAACTCCAGAACCTAAAGCAAAGAGAACTGTGGAAGGTGATTTGGGTCTTTATGTAAACAGAACGAAAATAATTGAATCCATTGGCGAAGAAAAACTTATTGAAGACTGCAAAAAAATGGGAATAGATTTAGCTAAAACCCTAAAAAGCTATGTTGCCATTCCAAAAACTGAAGATGAGATAAAGCTAGTAGAAAGATTAACTGAAGAAGCTGTGATAAAGTCAGTGGAAAGACATGCTGGCGCTATAAGATATATTTATGGACCTTCAGGCAGATCGACTGTAGCAGAGGGTAAGGATTTAACGCCTGTTAAATACATAGTAGGAACAGGTGGAGCGCTTACAAGACTTCCCCATAGAATGGAAATAATGAAAAAAATAGCAGAACACAATGAGACTGGGCTTTTGCTATTCCCTAGTGAAGCAGCAGAAATTCTAATTGATAGTGATTATATAATAGCATCCCTGGGTGTTTTATCTATTAAATATAGAGAAGCTGCAGTGAAACTCTTGGAAAAAACTTTAAACATGAAGTTCCCTGAAAAGTTAGAAGACACAAGGGATGCGAGAGCAGAAGTGATGGCAGAGATACATAGAACAAATAAAATAAAAGAGGAAAAAGACGAAGCCTATAGGCAGCATGTTAAGGAAGCACGAGCAGAAGGATACGAGGTTGAGGAAGAGGATGACCCTACCAAACTGTCGAGTATACCAAACCAGCTTTATAAAAGATAGTAGGAGAAGATTATGTATTTAGGATGTCACCTGTCGTCAGCAGGGGGCTATGAAAAAATGGGAAAAGAAGCATTATCAATAGGTGCAAATACCTTTGCCTTTTTTACAAGAAATCCAAGAGGTGGAAAAGCAAAGGCTGTCAACATAGATGATATCAGTAGCCTTAATTCCATTTTAAAGGAGCACAATTTTGGGCCTCTTGTTTCACATGCACCATACACCGTTAATCCGTGTTCTAAGAATCCTGCAGTAAGAGAATTTGCAGAGATAGCATTTAGGGAAGACCTTGAGAGGTTAGAATTACTACCAGGAAATTACTATAATTTTCATCCTGGAAGCCATACTAGCCAAGGCACTGAATTAGGTATTATGTTGCTTACTGAATTTTTAAATAGAGTGCTATGGGAAGATCAAAAGACGGTTGTTCTTATAGAAACCATGTCTGGCAAGGGCTCTGAGATAGGCAAAACATTTGAGGAGATTAATGAAATTATTAGTAAAGTTATTCTTAAGGATAAGGTAGGCGTATGCCTTGACACCTGCCATATATTTGACGGAGGCTATGATATAGTTAATAGTCCAAGACATATAATTGAAGAGTTTGATAAGATTATTGGCATAGATAAACTAAAGGCACTTCATGTAAATGACAGTAAAAACGAGCTTGGCTCTAAGAAGGATAGGCATGCAAAGATTGGTGAAGGTAATATAGGTGCTAAGGGAATAATCGATTTTCTTTCCTTAAAAGAAATAGAAAACCTCCCATGCGTTTTGGAAACGCCCCAGGAGGATATTTACGGGTATGGACAGGAAATAGCCTGGATAAGAAAAGAATTAGAGAAGGCTTCTAGAGGCTAGCAGATTAACACCAGTTCCTAATATGTTTTCAAGTAAGATATCTCCTTCATTTACAGGAGTCTTTACCTTTATCTTCTTAATTTCAGTTAGAACATTAAATATTAATTCCTTGGGAATTTCATCAGATAAAATAACAGGAAGCCTTGCTATATGGGCGCCTGTTATTTTTATTGTTGTAGTAATCATTCGCATAGGATGAGTTATTTCATCTGTGGCATATGTTATACCTCTGTCACATAAATGTCCAGACACGCTAACTATTTTCTTTTGACCATTTTCTTCTTCATATTCAACTTCTAAATTACAGCTGTTAGGACAAACAATGCATGGCATTTCTATTTTCATATACTTTCCTCTTTAATTATTGCTATTCTTATATCGCTTTCACCGAGCTTTGCTTTTTCGATTAAAACTTTTTCCATTATACTCGGAAGCAGAGTCTTCTTTTTCGTTTTTCTGATAAGATTATCACCAGAATATATACCGATAGTAACATCTCGCATAGGCTTCTTAATTCTGTACATAAATTCTACAGGAGAATCACCTAATATGTTAATTTTAGATGGCAGTATATAACCAAAGTCACTACTGCATTCTACATCTATTGATTCTGATTTATCATTTGATTTTCCGAGTACAAAGTTAGCAGCACTTTCACCTGCGCTTTCACCTTCCTTACTTACGTAATCAACTAGGTCATGAACATGCAGTACATTTCCGCAGGAAAATATCCCAGGAACACTGGTTTCAAGTTCGTTGTTTACAAAAGCTCCTTTTGTCGCAGGGCTTAATTTAATTCCAGCAATTTCGCTTAGATCGTTTTCAGGAATGAGGCCAATTGATAAAAGCAAGGTATCTACCTCAAAAGTCTTTTCGGTACCAGAAATAGGCATAAGATTATCATCAACCTTAGATATGGTGATGCTAGATACTCTGTCATGACCGTCTATAAAAGTAACCGTATGATTTAAATACAATGGAATATCGTAGTCGTCTAAACACTGTTTTACGTTTCTTGGAAGACCGTTTGAGTATGGCATTATCTCTGCTACGCCAACTACTTCAGCACCTTCAAGAGTAAGACGCCTTGCCATTATGAGGCCTATGTCTCCGCTTCCTAGTATGAAGATTTTCTTTCCTATGCTATAACCTTTAATATTTACATATTCTTGCGCTGTTCCCGCAGTTAGTACGCCTGCAGGTCTGTAGCCTGGTATTGCAATAGCGCCCCTTGGTCTTTCTCTGCAGCCCATGGCAAGTATTATTGATTTTCCTTTAGCTTTTGCATAGCCTTCTTCTTTGCTTGAATAGGAAACAATATGATCTTTAGTAATTGATATGACTGAGGTATTTAGCTTAACCTGGATGCTAGTTTCTGCTAATTTGTATATCCATCTTTCTGCGTATGTTGGGCCTGCTAGTTCCTCTCCAAAGGCATGTAGCCCAAATCCATTATGTATGCACTGAAGAAGGATTCCACCTAGTTCGTCAGCTCTTTCAATTATGAGAATATCCTTTAAACCGTTTTTATGAGCACCGATTGCTGCAGCAAGTCCTGCGCTGCCCCCGCCGATTACTATTAATTCGTGTTCTCTCAATTCGATTCTCCTTTAATTACGACGTTAGAACCTTCGTTATACAGCTTTACTTCTTCGACTGATATGTTTAACTCACTTGCTAGTATTTCTATTATTGCTGGCTGGCAAAAGCTGCCTTGGCATCTTCCCATGCTTGGCCTTACTCTTTTCTTTACTCCGTCTAATGTTGTAGCGCCCAGGGGCCTTCTTATGGAGTCAATTATTTCCCCCTCGCTTATATGCTCGCACCTACACACTATTTTGCCATAGCTTGGATTCTCCTTCCAGAGCTTCTGCTTTTCGGAGTCTGCCATCTTATAGAGTATTGGAAGCTTTGTTCTTTTTATGTATGTCTTTTTTTCCTTTAAAATTACTTGCTTTTCAATTATCGTGTCCATTACATATTCACAGATGGCAGGAGCTGAAGCAAGACCAGGAGATTGAATTGCTCCGATGTTTATAAAGCCGGGGAAGTCAAATGATTCTTCAATTATAAAGTCTCCTGTAGGTCCTGTAGGTCTTAGGCCTGCAAATGTTTTAATCGCCTTGTTAAAAGGTATATTTTTAACTGTCTTTTTCACTTGGCTTCGTACATATTCTAAAGTTTCGGTATCAGTAAAATCACCATTTTTATCATCAATAAATTCTGAGCTAGGACCAAGCAGAGTGTTTCCGTGTATTGTAGGAACAACTAGTACTCCCTTTCCTTTAGACGACGGAATAGGGTATATCACTCTGCTTACAAGAGGCTCAGGCAATTTATCTAAAATGAAGTATTCACCTTTTCTGCTAGTAATTGTAAATTTGTCGATTGGATTTAACATGGAATAGATTTCATCTGCATACACACCTGCAGCGTTTATAATGTTAGACCCTATAAAATTACCTTTACCTGTTATTACTTCGTATGCATACCTTGAATCACCTGATTTAGCATCTATGTAACATGTTTTTGGTCTTGCAATTATGCTTAGAACTTTAGTGTCGAGATAAAGTTTGACATCGTTTAAAATGGCTTCTTCCATAAGATTAAAAGCTACTTCCCAAGGAGTGATTATTCCTGTTGATGGCAGATTAAGAGCGGCTATCACGTTGTCGCTTAGATTTGGTTCTAAATATATTGCTTGAGCTCTATCTAAAATTTCAGAAGGAACGTTTCGTGTTTGAGATTGCTCGTGCAAAGTATGAATAACTGCGAGTTCTTCTTGATTTGTTGCAACGACAAAAGCAGAGGTTTGCCTGAATGCTGCGTCCATCTCTTTGCAAACGGAAGGATACAGTTCATTGCCTCTGACATTTAACTTTGCTTTTAAGGTTCCTGGTTTTGGGTCATGGCCTGGGTGAATTATGGCGCTGTTTGCCATGGTGGCACCTGATGCAACATCCGGACCTTTTTCTAAAACCAGCACATCTAAGTCGTATTTAGAAAGTTCGTGAGCTAAAAAACATCCGTTAATTCCAGCTCCGATTATTATATAATCATACATTTTTACTCCGTTCAGCCTAATACCGAGCTGCCAAGCTCTGGGTATTTGTTTAGTAATTTTTTAAGATGCTTTTCTGCAAATTTAACTCCGCCTTCGATTGAAGATTCTATATTGATAGGCATCACAGGGTCGTGGAGTGATTTTCTAACTAGCAGCCATCCGCCTTCGAAATTGATTCTAACTCCTTCGTGGTTTGGAAGCTCGAGAGAAAATCCTGCGGTCTCTTCTGCAAACTTGGTTAAATCAGTTATGACATTATCACCTATTTCCGAGAAATCCTCTGAATCTATTGAGATTCTGTATTCTTTAGATTCTAGTGGTTGTTTTAGATCTTCTATTAAAGTTTCAATGCCTAAGCCTTGTTTTTTAAGCTTAGCAGCTTCAATTACTATTTTTACGGCCAAATACGCGCCGTCATCTAAAAAGTAATTTTCTCTGTAAGCTGCATGACCTGAGGTTTCAATAGCCAGGAAACAGTCAGGAATTCCTATTCCTTTATTTATTACATTTTTATAGCCACGTTTGTATCTTAGGTGATTTAGCCCCAGGGAATTTTCCAAAAAGTCATGAAGCTCTGTAGAGGTTACGCTGTCTGTCACTACTGTTCCGCCGGGATATTTATCTTTAGATAAAGCAGCAGCTAAAGCTACTATTGAATTTCGGCTTATCTCCTCGCCTTTACTGTTAACAGCAGATGATCTATCTACATCTGTGTCAAATATTAGTCCTAAGTCAGCGTTAACTTCCTTAACCTTATCTGATATTGATCGCATAGCCTCCTTGTTTTCAGGATTAGGAGGATGATTGGGGAATGTACCGTCTGGTTCTAGAAATTGACTTCCACTAATATCTGCCCCAAGTGGTTTTAATACTTTCTCAGCAAAAAAGCCTCCTGCTCCGTTTCCTGCATCGACTACGACATGAAGTCCTTTTAATGGAGTAGGGTCATCAACTGAAATTAAACATTTTAAATGATCAGAATATATATCTAAAAGATTAATCTGAGTCGCTTTACATTTTTGATTATGGTCGTATTCACTAGTTTTAGACGTGGTAAGAATATATTTGATGTCGGACTTGTCAAGGCCTCCGTCTTTACTGAAGAATTTAAAACCGTTTCTGTTAAAGGGCAAATGGCTTGCCGTAATCATAATGGCGCCATCACAGTCATATGATTTAAACACTGTAGTCATAAACATAGCGGGAGTTGAAGCGAGGCCTGCATCTAAAACTTTAACATTTTGGGAGCATAAGCCTTTGATCATGGCGCTTTTTAAGTTTTCAGCTGAAAGCCTTGGATCATGACCTATGGAAACCGTCAGTTGAGAACAATCTTTGCCATAGAGATTTGATAACCATTTTGCAAAAGATACTCCAATAGCGTAACTCGCATCTGCGCTGAGTGTTATATTTTCTTTGGGCACGCCTTTAAGAGCTACGCCCCTTATATCACTACCATTTTGTAGCTTACTAATATCCTTATTCATCATATTCACCTACCTCTAATAGGTATTATATAAAAAAAACAAAGATTATACAAATAATATAGCAATAATTACTGAAAGAATGTATAATTTAAGTATGAAGAAGAAAAAAATTTTAAAAATAATAATTTTCATATTGATATTAGTGATTGCATTTTCTATTTATAAAATAGGGACGACGCTTTATAGCTACTATGAAGCTGAAAAAACGTATGAAAGTATTAGGGAAGATGCTGGAGTAAGTGACAACTTCTCTGGTAGCATTGACTTTGATATGCTACTTGGCGTTAATAAAGACGTTGTAGGATGGATATATTCAGAAGGAACTGTTATCAACTATCCTATAGTAAAAAGTAGAGATAACAATGAATACCTCTATAAATTAATTACAGGAGAATATAATAGCAATGGAACTATCTTTGTAGATTACAGATGTGATGAACCTTTTGTTGGTTTTAATACCGTAATCCATGGTCATCATATGAATGACGGAAGCATGTTTTGTTCCCTTGAAGACTACTCGGGTATTGAATATTACAATGAACATAAAACGATTGATATAATTACACCTGACAATTGGTATGAAATGGTTGTTTTTGCTTCATTTATTCCTAAAGCAGGCAGCGAAGTATACACTATGAATATTGAGTCAACGGAATCTAAAGAAATGCTATTAGACTATATTAAGGCTCAAAGTGATATTGAAACAGGAATAGATGTAACTGCCGATGATAAAATTGTAACACTTAGCACATGTGCTTATAAATTTGAAAATGCAAGAACTGTTGTTATCGGAAAGCTTATAGAAAAATAGGAGGCAATATTATGATTAGAGAGCTTAGAAAAGAAGAAGCAAACGAAATAATGAGAATTTGGCAAGAGGCTACTATTAAGGCTCATCAGTTTATCCGTGAGAGCTATTGGATGGAGAGTTGCGGGGTAGTAAGAGATTACTATACATCTGATGCAAAGACTTTCGTTTACGAAGATGACGGAATAATCAAGGGCTTTATAAGCATTAACAATGATGGTTTTTTGAACGGAATATTTGTTGATGTTAAATACCAAGGAGAAAGCCTTGGTAAAGGATTAATGAACCATGCTAAAAAGAATTATGATGAACTTAGATTAAAGGTTTATGAAGAAAACTTAAAAGCTGTAGGTTTTTACAAACGAACAGGATTTAAAATAGAAGGCAAACAGTTAAATGAAGACACTGACAAAGTGGAACTTATTATGAAGTGGGTAAAATAGATAATAAAATGCCTATTTTAATAAAGTATAAATATTATTGAGTATAGAGTTCGGTTAGTATTGAATTAATGAACTAATCCGAACATATACTCTTTTTTTGCAAAAGTGCAAGGAAAGCGGCATCAAGAGTATGTACTTTAAAGACAATTTTACAAGGAGATAACGAAATGACAAAAATAAAGCCTAAAATAAAAATATTAAAACCTCAAATTCCTGAGAGTCTTGATGATTTGGACATACAAAGCAAAAGTATTAAAGATGAAGATCTTTTTGAAGAGGGTACTGTTATTGATTGCTCTATAGAAAATCAAAGAGCAGAAAGAGTAACATTTGAAAATATAGTATTTGAAAATGTAGTGTTTCAAGAAGTATATTTTAAGAAAGTTGAATTAATAGATGTAAGATTTATTAATTGCGATCTTTCTAATATGAGTTTAGTAGGAGGAATAATTCACAGAGTAGAGTTTTTAGATTGCAAGATGATAGGTACGAGGCTGGATGATGTAAACTTTATGGATGTGAGATTTATTAACTGTAATCTATCTTATTCTAATTTAGGATTTTCTAAATATATACAAGTAGTATTTGAAAAATCCATATTAAGAAACGCAGAGTTTCAAAATGCCAAATTATCAAAAGTAGGATTTAAGGAATGTGATATGACATCAATACAAATGAGCGGTACAAAATTAAAAAATATAGATTTAAGTAATTCCGAAATAGAAGGTATGATAGTAGGGTTAGAAGAACTTAAAGGAGCTATTGTATCAAATATTCAAGTATTATCATTTGCAGGTTTACTGGGAGTTGTGATTAAAGAATAATTAAAAACCATTTTGAGTTTACGGACATACAAACAAAAATCACCAGTAGCATATAAATTTCTACTGGTGATTTATAATAAAGCTGTTTGAGCGTTTGCTATTTTATACTGCCATCAGGATTGAAAACAGGAAGCTCCTGCAAGAAAATAATATCATCTCTGGTTACGGCTTCGCCTTCCGCTAGAATTGTCATTCTGCCTGCGATGTTTCCGCCTACTAATTTCACAAGCTTTTCCAATGAAGCAAGTGATCCTCCTGTACTGATTACGTCATCAACAATAAGTACTCGTTTTCCTTTCATTATGTCTATCTCGGTTTTTCCAAGACAAAGGCTCTGCGTATGGTCAGTTGTGATAGAATCTACAGTGGTAGATACAACATCAGTCATATATAGCTTAGGCGCTTTCCTAGCAACCACATAATCTGCGTTGCCTGCTTGCTTAGCCATTTCATAGGCTAGTGGTATTCCTTTTGATTCGGCGGTTATTATAACATCAAAGGGCGGAGCTTTTTCGAGTAGCTCTTTTGCCGCCGTTGTGGTAATTTCAGTATCACCAAATATTATGAAGGCACCTATATATAAATCGTCGGTTACCTTGCATAGCGGTAGTTGTCTTTTTAATCCTGCAATTTCAATCTCGTAAAACATCTTGTTATTCCTTTCGAATTAGCTAAATTTGCAACAAAAATATTATATCATCTTTTATCTTTATTGCAATAGGAAGTTACTCTACTTCCACTAGGCCGTCCTCCTTAATACTTATTGTCATGCCATCCTTAACATAATCTAAAAATTCCTGACCTAGTCTATCTACTGTTGGCATATCAGTATCTGTCCATATATCAGACAGGATTGCGCCAGATGCTGCCAGTGAATCAATGGATTCAGAAAAAAGTAAACAAGCGGGCACAGCGCCCATTTTAGAAGCAGAATAAATAACAATGCCTCCAGTAGTGGATCCTATTGTCTGAGGTAGGCAAAGTGCTTTTTTAGCCATATTCTTTTGGTATATGTCTTCGTTATTTTGATCAGAACAAGGAGCATCAAGTTTTTTAGCGAGAAGCGCCTTCTTAAAGCTTGCCAATGTATTAAAACCTTGTCTTGAGACTAAAGCTTCTGCTTTTGCAGTACCTGGCACTACAACTCTTCCTTTAAATTCCTTCATTTTAAATGATCCCCTTTCCTAAAATATCAAGCATTTGATCATCTCTGTAATACTTGGCAGTTGTATATGTCCTCAATTTATTTGACGTTGTAACCACAGGCATTTTAGCGCACAGCGGATTGCTCATATACATAAGAGGGCAGATATACGATAAGGTAGCCCCGGTACCCATAAGAACCTTGTATTCATCAGTCTTTTTAAATTCCGCAATAACTGGCATTGCTGCAGTAAGGACTGTAGGTACTGCTACTTTATTTCTGCCGTGTTTTTTGAGGGTTTTATCTATATCATTTGACCAGTTTTTAAGCTGCTTGATGGATAGATGTGGGCATCCTATAAAGGCAAGTTTTGGCTTAGCGTCAGGATCTTTCCATATGCAAGGATAGCTCGCCTGAACTCTTAAAAGCTCAGCATCGTCTATCGTGTATATCTTAGCATCTTTTAAGATTAAATCTTCACCTAGTTCCTTAGCTTCTGGAGTCAGATCATCTACATGAAAAAGGCCCACAGCACCGTTTGATGCCGTAGCTGCTCCCATATCCTTAAGATAAGCCTTTGCATCATCATTTAGTTCATTTCCGATAAATTTATCAAGTCCCTTTATATATGGAACAGATTCCATTACCTTTAGACCTATTGCGCTTCCTAAGACTTGCGCTTCTGGTTTTTGACTTGTTTTTACTTCAATGATCCAAGGTGCTTTTCTTTCTTCATCAGTTAGTAACCCGAAATTAGGAACAAGGCCAAGTATTGATCCAAACATTTCGATTATTCCTGAGTTTCTGTTACATCTAGCTCCTAGCACTGAGTTTGCGTATACAACTGCCGAGCTTTCTGCCCAGCTTAGTATTTCGCCTTTATTAGGGATGTTTCCAACCTCATCCATGTAGCATGTGCAAGTGTACATATCCTCGCCTTTTAGTCCCATTTTCAGCAGCTGTTCATCGTATCTTTCTTGATTCTTATACAGAACCTTAAATACGATTCGCTGAAGAAAAGAAGCAGGGACGTTATCCATGTCAACTGGACGAGGGTCCACAGTGAACTTTTGTTTTGACACTATACCGTCTTCTAGCAGCGACTCAAACATATCAAAATATGGAGACATAACATTGATACCGAAACTTGTAACAAGGTGACCTTGTTCGCTTGTTATAGGGATCAATTTATCTGCTTCGAAGGTATCGCCGTACATAACTAAAGTTTTCATAATTTTGGCCATGGTTTCTCCTTGAGAACCGCCCAGTATGGCCTGTTGTTCTTC
>JAAYHV010000077.1 GCA_012744355.1 Clostridiales bacterium | reverse complement strand
TTTCCCAAGTTAATTTTGAATAATCATAAATTGGTGTTTTACACCTCTATTTGTTGTGCTCGTTTTTAAAACTAATCTTTGCATTAATACTTAGTTATTTTGCTTGACTTTTATATAGCTGGCTCCTTAAAAAATAGTTTTGCAAACTTATTTCTTGCACTCTAGGACCCGATTTTGAATCAGGACACCTTGCTTTATAGGGAATTAATTATTACATTATTAGCATTATATACCCATAACCCTAGTATAGTACGGTTATACTTAACAGTCAATCTTTTATCTATAAATACCTTTAGTTATAATGGATATGGGAGTAAACGTATGTTATAATTAATTACTCAAAAGATTAAACTTTTAGTTGAGAAATAAGCATTTTATAAATAGAAAGGCCTAATATGAATGGAAAAAACAGAGCTGATGTAAAAATTGGTGCAAACGTAAAAATAGTACTTAAAGAAGATCAAAGGACGGGAAAGCTTACTGAAGGAAAGGTAGCAAGATTACTTACTAAAAGTCCTACACATCCACACGGAATAAAAGTAATGCTAGAAGATGGTCAAGTGGGCAGAGTGCAGCAAATTTTGTAAAAGCGTACTAAACATCCAAATGGAAAGAAAGATACGTATAATGTGATTATTAGGAGTTGGATTAACATGAAAAAAAACATGAAAAAAAACATTAAAAGAAGCCTGCTGACAGGTTTTATAGTGTTCATACCTATGTTAATAACACTTTGGATTTTTCTTAAGGTTTTTAATACTTTAGACTCTATATTAGGAAAGATGATTACTGAGCTTATAGGTTTTAAGATACCAGGACTTGGATTTATTTTGTTTATTCTTTTGATATTAGGTGTTGGACTACTTACTAATAACGTTTTTGGCAAGAGAATAATGATACGAATAGAAAAAACCTTTGAAAATGCACCCATTATTAAATCCATATACATACCTATCAGGGACATCTTAAGAAATCTATCCAATAAAAAATCCACTAACTTTAAAAAAGCGGTATTTGTAGAATTTCCAAAAGAAAAAAGCTTTAGCATTGGATTTATTACTAAAGAAAATATAATGGTTAATGGAGAAATGAGAACGGCGATATTCGTACCTACGACACCTAATCCTACAAGTGGATTTCTAGTGTATTTAAAAAGAGAAGAATATATGGAGCTAGATATTCCTGTTGACATAGCATTAAAATCCATAATATCTCTGGGCTCTGTATCACCAGATATAATCGAAATAAAAAAAGAGGATTAAGAAAAACAGAAGAGTTGCCACTAGGATAAAACCTGGTGGTATTTTTAATATTCATTAGCAGTTGCACAAATTACAAAAAAAGAATATCATGTAATAAAGAGGATTTGTATTCTAAGAATCGACTTATTTGAAATGGAGGAATGAGATATGAAAGTATTTGTTGTTGGAGGAACAGGCTTTCTGGGATATTATTCGACATTAGAATTATTGAAAAGAGGTAATCAAGTAGCGACGATATCATTACCTGATATTAAAATAGGGGAATGGTTCCCAAGCGACGTAGAAGTAGAGCACGGAAATGTATTTGAGATGAGCAGTGCGAGGTTGAAAGAGTTATTTACAGGGTACGATGGATTGGTATATGCCGTAGGTCCTGATGACCGTATAACACCTGAAGGAGATGCATATGAATTCTTCCATGAAAGACTTGTAGAGGGCTCTGGAAGAGTTGTGGCTGCAGCTAGAGAAGCAGGCGTGAAAAGGTGCGTGGTCTTAGGCTCATATTTTGCACATTTTGCGAGAAAAAATCCCGAGTGGAAACTTGCAGAGCATCATCCTTACGTTCGTTGTAGGCTTGAACAAGTGAAGAAGGTTATGGATGAAGGAAAGGGCGAAATGGACGTTATGGTTTTAGAATTACCGTACATATTTGGAATAATGCCAGAACGCGAGCCTATATGGAAAGATGTAATTGTAAGGATGCTCTATGAGAGTAAAACCATCAGATATCCAAAAGGTGGCACAGCCATGATAACGGCAGAAACTGTTGCAGACGCTGTGGCCGGAGCTTTAGAAAATGGCGAAAATGGAAGGTGCTATGCTGTAGGTGATGCAAATAAAAGCTGGATTGAATTATTAAGCCTAATGCTCAAATCGATGGAGATGGAAGAAAAGAAAATTAAAACAGTTCCAACTTTCATTATGACACAGGTTGGAAAAAGGATGAGGGCAAAAGATTTTGAGAAGGGAAGAGAAGCTGGATTGAATTATGTTCATTTATTTAAAGACATCCAAACTAGGTATCTTTATATAGATGCTGACACGGTAAAAAAAGAACTTTCATATAGCGGCGGAGAGGTCGATGAGGCAATAGCTGAGACTGCAAAAAAATGCCTAGAACTTCTAGAAGGGGAAAAAACAAATATGAATTAAGTAATGAAGCTGTGCATGCCGTATTTATAATGGATCCTAATTCAATTATTGAACCATTTTATACTATCTAGCATCTACTGGAAGAAACTTCCAAGAGATAAATAGGATAATATTAGCTTTACAAAAGGCTGATAAAGAAAGAATTGCAACTTCAACTGAATGAAAACCGGGCGAAGATGTAATGATTCCTCCTGCAGGATCTTGCGGAACTGCTAAAGAGAGAATGGAAGATAAAGATGAAAACAAGTATTACCTAGATTGGTTTATGTGTTTTAAGAAAGAAAAATAGATTGATAATGGAAAATCCACTTGATTATAGCGAGTGGATTTTTTATTGCAATAAAATGTAAATTAAGGAAGGTGGCAACGAATCTGAAGTGGTAATTATCGAATAATCAAGGAATAGATTTCTTATAAGAAAAGTTTTTTTCATGCGCGATTGAGTAAAAAAATATAAAATTTTACAAAAAATGGGCGAGTTTTTACAAAAACTGTTGCAATGGGTGCATTTTTAACAAATTTAATTTATTTGTGCTAAAATATAAATAAAGTTAAGTTTTAAGAGAGGGGAAAAGTGAATTGCACAAAACTAAGCAACAGAGAATTTATATTTATTTGTATAAGGTTATTAGCTGAACAAAAAAAGCTCGGTGATGAGGATTTGGATATCCTAATTGATACCAAGAGTTGTATGGAGAAATTCAACTGCTCCTTTCCAATATTTTTAGAAATTCCATGCAGAAATAATAAGCAAAAACAAAGCCCTTATTATGGATTGGGAATTCAAAAATATTATACTGAACAAGTCAAGATAAATGATAGAACTTTTTTGATTACAAATCAGTGGTTTAATATGAATAAAGAAGATTCGGGGAAAAAAAGTTCTTTTTTAAGTTGGATTTTAGCAAAAATGAATTGATCATGGCAGGTCATATACTTTTATTGTAAAACATATTTTTCATGGATAACACTCAAAAGGAGATTAATGTTATGAAAGTCATAAATAAAAACCAAAAAGGGTTTTCTCTTGTCGAGCTGATGGTGGTAATGGCGATTTTAGCAGTAGTTGCTGGGGTTCTTATACCGTCATATATGAAGCATATTGATAGCGCAAAAAAAAGAATCAACTTTGGCGAATTGCTGTAATATTGTTAATGCAACAGAAATCTAGAAAATGAAAAAAATTTTAAATTTGAACCACCTTATACAGAAGTTAAAAAATCAAGCAAAGCAGATGGTAGTATAGATGAAATCGTAGAATCTAAAAGGGTATTACTTATCTAAAATACATAGGGAATCATGTAGTTATATATGAAAATTGCGAATACCAAATTGAAGAATAATTTCCGTAAGACTGCATAGCTGCGGTCTTTTTTTGAAAAAAAGCATTGACTAGTCAGGTCATTTGGTGTATTCTAATCATAGACTGATATGGTCAATGAATCACTGATTGCAAATTAAAGGAGGCGAGACTGTTGGACGAACTTTTAAAAAAAATGGACCCAATAAGAAAAAAAAATCTTATAAATGCTGCCCTTGTTGAGTTTGGTAAGAATAGCTACGACAAAGCATCTACAAACGTTATAGTTAGAGAAGCGGGTATTTCAAAGGGGCTTTTGTTTCACTACTTTAAAAGCAAAAAGGAACTTTATGAATATTTAGTAGAATTCATATTTGTTAAAATGATAAAAGATGTGGCCGAAAATATCGATTATGATAAAAGAGATATCATTGAAAGAATTACAAGCATAGCGGAGTATAAAATGAAGCTTTTTAATGAATTTCCAGGGATGTACGCATTTTATACTAGACTTTGTGCAGGTAAAACAATAGATGAATTGCTTGAAATGATTGAGGAAATAATTCCTGGAAGTTATGGTGACTTTTACAGCGTTAACATTGACTACTCTTTTTTTAAAGAAGACATTGATATTGCTAAGGCAATGAAAATTACTCAGTGGTCACTAGAAAAAAAATCAGAAGAGTATTTAAAAATCATGCAGACGGATGATGAGCTTGATTTTAATCAAGTACTTGAAGAATTTAATGAATATTTGCAAATGTTTCGACAGATGTTTTATAAAAGCTAAAGGAGGAAAATATGATTACGGTAAATGGTTTAAGTCACTCCTATAATAAGGACGGAAAATATGCTGTAAAAGATGTGAATTTTGAGGTAAAGGAAGGCGAAGTATTTGGATTTTTGGGCCCGTCAGGAGCCGGAAAATCAACAACACAAAATATACTAACTGGCCTTTTGCCCTTGCAAGAAGGTGAAGCAATTGTGGCAGGATATGACATCAAGCATATTAAAAATGAAATGTTTAATAAAATTGGCATGTCCTTTGAGCAATCTAATGTTTATAGCAAGATGACTGCTAAAGAAAACTTGGATTTTTATAAGAAACTTTTTGATGTAAAAACAAAAGATTCTCAAGAACTATTAGATTTAGTAGGTATAGGAGATAAAGCAAATGTGAAGACGGGCGAGTTTTCAAAAGGGATGAAGCACCGATTAACTTTTGCCAGATCCATGATTAACAATCCGACACTATGGTTTTTAGATGAACCTACTACGGGGTTAGACCCTTCTATAGCAGCAGATATAAAAGATATTATAAAAAGAGAAAACAAAAATGGAGTTACTGTATTTTTAACAACGCATAATATGTATATAGCAGACGAGCTATGTGACAGAGTAGCATTTATTGTTGATGGCGTAATTAAGCTTATAGATTCGCCTGAAAATTTAAAACTTCAATATGGCGAAAAGCTTGTGGAAGTAGAATACGTGAAAGCGGGAGAAATAATCAAAAAGTCATATTCTACGATTGAACCTAAGGATAAGTTGCTACTGCAAGATATAGTGGGCAATTATGAAATAAGAACCATGCATACAAAAGAAGCAACTCTTGAAGAAATATTTATTAAGGTTACCGGAAGGGGGCTTATATAATGAAGCTATGGAGTAGCTATTTAAAAGAACTAAAACTATCCTCCAAGGGTTTTTATTTCTATGTTGAAATAGCAATGACTGTGATTTTATTGATAGTGCTTCTATTTGTCATACCAGAAAATTATACTGGTACTCAGGAAGAATATCTTACCTTAGATTTGCCTAAATCAGCAGAAGAAATGTTTGTTAGTGAGTTGGAAAAAGAAGATAAGGACGGGAAAGCTGAGGTTATAGAATTAAAACTTAAAAAACGAGTTATTTTAGCTGATTTATATGAGTGGGAAGGTCAAGAAGTTTATATTATAGAAGATGAAAAGGATATGATTGACCTTGCAGAAAAGGATAGACCTTTGATTGGTGCATCATTATCCTGGAATGAAGAAAGCAGCAGTTTAAAATATGACTACTACATACAAGGCTATGAATCTGACAGACTAAAAAATTTCTATAAGATAATTAATAATAAAAATATTAATCAAATAGTGGAAAACAGCAATGCTGTAGAAGTTAAATCTTTAGAAACTGGGTACGAACAGCTAAACACAAGGCAGACGGCTTTACCTGCACTGCTAACTTTTAATGGAAGCCTTATGGGTATGTTTATTATGGCAGCCTACATATTCCTAGATAAAGGTGAAGGTGTAATAAAAGCATATGCAGTTACAG
>JAAYHV010000076.1 GCA_012744355.1 Clostridiales bacterium | reverse complement strand
TTCATCTTTTCATCTTTAAGAGGGTCTTTTATAACATTGTCAATAACCTGAGTACATTGTTCTCTTAATACTCCATTAGGCTTATCGTCATCTTCAAGTTCAACTACGCCGCCACCTTCTGGAGTATATCCTACGCCTACTCCAGCCATTTCTAGGCCTTTTGTATTTACTACAATAGCATGTAAGCATACCCTTCTTACAGTTATGGGATGTTTAACTGATATTTTGTCTAAATCATGTCTATTAGGCATTCTCTTTTCATCAAATAAGGTTTGATCAAAATTTACACCTTTTACCCATAAACCTTCAGGAGTCTCATCAGCCATTGCCTTCATTACTTTTATCAGCTCTTTTATACTTCTTACGTTTGATAGATCTACTGCCACTAGGTTTTGACAATAAGCGTACATATGCATGTGTGCATCTGCCATTCCGGGTATCACAGTTCTTCCTTGCAAATCAACTATCTCATCTGCATCAAAGCTACTATCATTACCTACATAGGCAAATTTGCCATCACGTATGCCCATAACGCTATAAACAGAAGAGCTGTCCTCCATTGTATGAATCTTACCGTTAATAAACAGTTTATCAAAATGTGTCATTTGCTTCTCCTCTAATAACTAACCTAATGTAGGTTGATACCCACATTAGGTTATATTTACTAATTGATTAAATTAAACGAGTGTCCTTACTAAATAGTCATAGACTATTTTTGCTGTATCCACTACTGTATCGATTTCTACATATTCGTTAGCTCCATGATAATTCTTTCCTGCAGCTCCAAATACTAACGCTGGCACGCCCCCTAGCCTTGTGCCTAGATAGTTAAAATCTCCTATGCTTGCAAAGGCAGAAATGCTAGGTTCTATTCCGCAAACGCTCACAATCGATTCGCTAAAATCTTTGACTGTTTTATTTTTTCTGTCAACTTTGTATGGCATAAAGCCTTTTGAGCCCTCTGTAGGACTAGGCCTAAAGGTAATCTTGTATTCACCTTTTATCCTTGCTCTCTTAATGGCCTCTTCAATTTGACTAATTATCGTATCGGTCGTTTCTCCTACTACGATGTGCCAAAACAAAGTTACTTTTGAATAATCAGGTACACTGCACGCACCACCATCTCCTTCGATAGATATAACGCATGCGCTACCTTTCCCAAGAAAGTCATCTTCTAAATAGTCAATATTTTCAATTTCACTTACAAACTTGCTTGCACTTGTAATCGCATTAACTCCAAGCTCTGGAGTTGCTGCATGAGCAGATTTTCCAAAGAATTCAACGCTTAATCCGTATCCTCCCCTGGCCCCTAAACATAGCGTAGGAAAATCCTTTTCAGTAAATCCCGAACTAGGTTCAGTTATTATAGCAACATCTACATCATCCAAAATGCCATCTTCAATCAGCGCATTTGTGCCAAGTCCATACGGCCCTTCTTCGTCAGAAACTAAAGTAGTAAGTATTCTTCCTTTAAAAGACTTATGGTTTTCATTAAATGCCTTTAGTGCTGTCAGTATAGCGGCGCAGCCAGACTTCATATCAAGCGCTCCTCTGCCATACATTATGTCACCGTCTATTTCTCCTTTGGGATTTTTTACCCATCCGTCGCAAAGATTAACGGTATCCAGATGACCGTTAAGGCATATTGTAGGACCCTTTTTTTCGCCGATCAGTTCAGATACTACATTTTTACCGTGAAATTTTGTGACTTTTGAATCATAATATTCATGTATCGTTGACTTCATATTGTTATTTACGAACCAATCATTTACATAATTAATTATCTCTTCTTCTTCGAAATATGTACTTTCAATAGCCACCAGATTACTTAAAAGTTTAACAGTATCTTCTCTATTGATTTTATACATTTATTTTGCCTCTTCCTCAGCTATTATATTTCCGACATCTTTGCTTCCGTCTTCTTTCCATACGAACTTACCAGTAACAGCATAGAGTATAGCTACTAGCGGTGTTACATAACATAATACTGCAAAAGGTGCATATGCCAGTACAGAAACTCCTAAAGTTCCTGCAAAGAATACTCCGCATAAACCCCAAGGCACTAATGGTGATGTTACTGTTCCTGCATCTTCGCAAGTTCTAGATGCTACATCAGTTCTAACTCCTATTTTCTTATATGCAGGTAAGAACATTCTTCCAGGAATTATGATAGCTACATACTGACTAGCAGAAATGAAGTTAACAATTATTGAACTGAATATGTGAGTAATTATTAGGTTACGAGCATTACCTGTTAATGTTGCCATAGAATCGATTAATCTTTCCATAATTCTTGTTTTTTCTAAAATACCACCATATGAAAGTCCTAAATATCCTAATGATAATGTCCACATCATGCCTTGGATACCACCACGATTAAGTAGTGAGTTAACCATATCAACACCTGTGTCAATGCTAAATCCATAGTTCATAAAACTCATCATCTCTAATATACCATAGCCCTGAGTTATTATTGCTATAACCATAGCTACAAGTGAAGCTGCTACCATAGCTGCAAGAGCACTTATTTTTTTCATAGCCATACCTACTATAACTACTAGCGGTAATAAAGATAAAAGAGTATATCCAGCAGAAACATTAAAGTTTGCTGCTATGCCTGATGTAATAAGATCTACAGAAGAAGTATCAATTGTGTCTGCAGAGTACTTTGCTCCTAAAACTCCATATACTACTAATGCAATTATGAATGCTGGAACTGTTGTGTAAAGCATGCTCTTAATATGAGCAAATAGATCAGTTTCGCAAACTCCTGCTGCTAGATTTGTAGAATCTGATAAAGGTGATAGTTTATCTCCTATTACCGAGCCTGATACTACTGCGCCTGCTGTCATTGCTAAAGGTACTCCAAGTCCTATACTAATACCCATAAGCGCTACACCAAATGTTCCACCTGTTGTCCAACTAGAACCTGTACAAAGTGAAGATATCATACAAATAACTGCTGCAGTGATTAAAAATACTGACGGGTTAATAATTTGAAGTCCGTAGTAAATTAATGCTGGAATAGTTCCGCATGCAATTAATGTAGGTATTAACATACCAATAAACATTAATATCATCATCGGTATAGTTGCAATTTTACATCCATGCATTATACCCTCTTCTACAGCTGTCCAAGGTGTACCTGTTGCCATTAACAATACTGTACAAAATGCTATAGAAAATACCAATGTAATATGTATCTCAGGGCTTCCTGTAGCAAGAACTTGTGCAAATAGCACTACAAATAAGAATAATACCGATAATACTGCCACCCATAGGGATGGTTTCTTATAAACGTTTGTGTCCATTTCTTTTTCCTCCTTATAATTATCCTATAACTTAATCACATTATACACACCATACGTTTATCAAAATAACAAAAAAGAGTTTTTTTGTTATTTATCTAAAAAACTCTTTTTATTTATAAAACATTTTAAAACACATTTTAAACACTTTTTACTTAACTATTTTTATTTCTTTGTGAACCTTCTCTATATAATAGATAACATCTTGAGAAGTTTTATCCGCACTTTCAAAGGAATCAATTTCAATTACAATTTTAGAATACTCACTTACGCTTTCTAACATATTCGAAAATGCCTGCATAATCCTTATTGGAGATAACTCCGCCGGAGAAGTTATATTAGAAGCTGTAAGTTTATTATATTTAATCAACAATTTTTTATTTATGTAACTTAGCTCGGCCACTATATCGGACTCTAAGTTTTCAATAACCATATCATAGGTGTTTTTTACGAGTGAATCAATGATGCAACTTACAAGTGACCACTCAATGCTTTCGATACCAAATCCATATATTTCTATTGCTCTAACTTCCTCTTCTGAATTACTGTTTTCTGAAACAGCTATGTTCCTGCTAGCAAGATTTTCATACATCTTTTGGAGCTCCTCGTTTGGGAGTATCTGCAAGTCCTTCCAAAGCCTAGCTTCAAAGTCTTTATAGTAATTTATACCTGAAACTCTATCATTAGTTACGCAGTAAGTTTTCATAATGCCAGCAGCAACTGTTTCACTAGTGGAATCAAATATCTCTGCTTTTTTAAGGGTATTCAGAACTTTATCATACTTTTGTTTTGTAAAATAACTAATACTAAGTTTTTCTAGTATCTCTAATTGCTTTCGCTCTAGCTGCATTCTGTAGAGTAAAATGAGTTCATTAAACTCATAACAATGATTTATAAACCATCCTTCCATAACATCTCCGGAAAAAGAACTATCAACTATGCTGCTTAACAAATCTATGTTGTCATCATTTACATTACAATTCATTATAGATAATAAATCACATTCATAATTATAATCATTATTTATAGTGCAACTGTTTTTGTCAATTATTATAAGCTCATTTCCTTTAGAATCCTTTGGCAAGCTTTTGCTAAGCATCCAAAGGTTATATCTTACATTGTACTTAGATGATTCCTCATTACTTTCAGGCCATAGATAAAGTGCTATTTTATCTCTTGTTACATATTTTTTATCATTGACAATTAGCAGAAACAAAAGTGCAATATTTTTTCTGCTAAAATCGTTAGTTATATTCTTACCTTTATAGGTAATTGTTGTATGTCCTAGGAGTTTTATGTTAAGCATAGTATTCTTTATCCTTGTAAACTTTTTTACCTGATTTTATTGTCATAGTGACTTTAGCTTCACTAATATCCTTCTTGTCCATTTTAAAGATATCCTCACTAATTATTACAATATCTGCTAGATATCCTTTTTTTAAATACCCTTTGCTGTCATCTTTGAATATTGCAT
>JAAYHV010000075.1 GCA_012744355.1 Clostridiales bacterium | reverse complement strand
CTATTAATAAAACCGTGCTAGTCGTGAGTAGAGGCTTGGCCAAAGAAAACATACTAATACCTCGCCTCTATAATCCTCCAGAATTAGTAATAATTAACATCAATTAACTCCAGGTAATTTCCATCTATTATACTTAGAAATCAATCTTATTACCACAACCAAGGTCATGCCCACAAGAGATGCAAACACGTAATTAAATCCCATGATTTTCATCATATAATAGCATGTGCTTCCTACTAAGGCTGCCGTTGCATATATTTCTTCTTTAAACACTCTTGGTGTTTCGCCGCAAAGAATATCTCTAAGTATCCCTCCTCCAACAGCAGTTATTACGCCCATTAAAATAGCCGTAAATGTATTGCCATCCATTGCTGCATTTGTTCCGTTTACAGCAAATATTCCTAGTCCTATGGCATCACAAATATCAAATATTTTAGTCTGCGTTATAGACCAAGTTATTTTTTTCTTTACTTTAAGCAAGTAAAAAACATATATTAATAATGATGTTAGTATAGTAATCGCTACATATTGAAGATGAACAAATGCAACTGGCGCTGAATCACTAATTATTTCATCTCTTAATATTCCCCCGCCTATACCTGTAACACTTCCTATTACAACTATTCCAAGTAAATCCAATTTATGCTTTATAGCAGTTATGGCTCCAGATATTGCAAAAGCTGCTGTACCTATATATTCACAGACGATTAAGTAATTTATTACGTGTTCCAAATAATCTCCTCCTTAACACCTAAAAAGACTATAGCAAAAAACGCTATAGTCTCTAATCTGTCGTGTTACCCGAAAGTTTCGAACAATTAAGTTCTTGCCTCTTTGGTGCTTTCGCTTTACAGATTTTGATCCACAATCGGTCCTTTTGCCTGAAAGATTCACAATTAGCCGACTAAGCTAACCATTTTCCCCTTCGGCGGCTTTCACACTCTCCCGATCACTTCATCTCACCTTTATTAGTTTCACAAGTATAACATATATTATCTTTACTTTATAGTTATTTATATGATAATTGTAAAACTTTTTTACGTATATTTTTATTACTTTTATATTAATATAGCAATTGATATCCTTTTTTCTCTATGGAAAAACTTACTACATCGAGAACAAGTTCTTGATGTTTTTTATTTCTGTCAAACTTTTCTACAACCCTTTTTTCTACTATTGAAATGCTTTCTTTAGAGCAATCATATGGAAGAACTAAGAATTGGTTTACGCTATATCTAACATAAACGTCATTTCTTCTTAAAAGACTTTTTAGTGCATCATAGAGTCTATCCATCTCTTTAAGTTTGTCTCCCTCTATAAGACTCTCTTCTAAGTCGGTTATGGTTAGAAGTGTAATCACCACATCTTTCTTGTCTCGAATACTATTTCTTATTATAAAATGTAGAATGTTTTTAAAAACATCTCTTTGACAGAAGTATGCTCCCTTGATTTCGTCCGTATTCAAATTCTCTCTAAGGTTTTCTGTAAGCTGTTCTAAATCATTAAAAGTAAAATCAGGTTCTTGGGTAGCCCACGTGTAGATCTTTTTGATTTCCTCACAAAGGCCTTCTCCTATTTTATTATATATAATTTCGCCAATAGCTTCATAGTAATCACAAATTCCTCTTTTGTCATCCATTGCTTTTAATGCTCTAAATACATGTACATATAGCTCTTCATTACTCATATCATAATGAGTTGCTGTAGACGCTATGAAAATTATCTCTTCATAACTATCTTCAGTATCAGAGGTTTCAAGTAATTTGCACATAATACTAACAGTGTTTATATATATCATATTATAGTACTGACTTATAGGAAACCACCATGTATTATTATCAAAGTTCTCCGCTAATCTTCCTTTATATAGGCTTACTATCTTTCTTCCTTTTTCAAGTTTTTCTTCATCACTAGCGTTTGCTGAGGTTAATTCTTTGTAATACTCTTCCATCTCGTCTATATCCATCTTGGTTTCCACTTTCGGATTCCAAATATAACGGCCGTTTTTACGTATTACAAACTCTTCTATTTCATCAACTTCCTTAAGTGCTTTCCTAGTTAAATATGCCAGGTTTTTAAGTGCAGACTGAGAGTTTTCTATGTTATCATTTATCCAAATCATCTCTATTATTTGGTCGTCTGTTAACTGGCTATCCTTTTTCATAAGAAGAACCGCTAGCATATCCTTTACTTGGCTTTTCTTAGATTTAAGTGCTAATCTTAATTCGTCGTCTCTGTAAATTTCCAGGCCTCCTAGCCATTTTATATAATATCTACACATTTTTTTTACCTATCAGTTTCTTTCTTGTCCACTCTTTGTTTTGAGAATACGCAAGTGCAGTCTCTTCAGTAATAATTCCCTGAGCCTTTAATGCTACTAGATTAGCGTCCATTGTAGTCATATCATTTGACGCAATCATAGTGGATGTAATTTGATGTGTCTTCGCATCTCTTATCAAATTGCGTATAGCAACATTGGTTTTCATAATTTCAAATACAGGAATAATCTTCCCATCTATTGTGGGTACTAGCTGCTGGCTTATTACACCTCTAAGCATCATAGAAAGCTGTAATCTTATCTGTCCCTGCTGAGAAGCGGGGAAGCTATCAATTACCCTATCTATTGAGTTTGCAGCTCCTATAGTGTGTAATGTGCTAAATATCAGTTGCCCTGTTTCAGCCGCCGTCATAGCAACTTCCATAGTATTTAAATCTCGCAATTCACCAAGCAGTATTACATCTGCACTTTCTCTGAAAACGCTTCTCATTGCACTTTCATAACTATCTACATCATTTCCTATTTCCCTTTGACTTACTATCGATTTATTGTGACTGTGTATGTACTCTATTGGATCTTCAATTGTAATAATATGTTTTTCCTTTTCTTTGTTTATTTTGTCAATAATACATGCTAAAGTAGTGCTCTTGCCCGTACCTGCAGGACCAGTAAGTAATACTAGTCCATTTTTCTCATCTGCGAATGCCAGCACTTCCTCTGGTATATTAATATCTTCCGCCATCGGCAAGCCGAACTGGATTATCCTAACTACTGTCGCCAAACTTCCCCTTTGCATAAAGACATTTGCCCTAAATCTTCCAACATCTGGTATGGAAAAACTAAAATCGTCATCCTTTTTGTCTTTATCAAAACTATCAAAGGATTTATCTGAAATGGCATAAATTTCCTTGATATATTTTATTGTATCCTCTGGCATCAGTGTTTTTTCAGTTCCCCTTATCTGCTTGCCTCCTTTTTTAAAAGTTAAAGGCAATCCAGATACAATAAAAAGATCAGTCGCGTACATATCAACGCCTTGCTTTAACACTTTCTTAATATCCAACATCCGCTATTCTCCTTCCCATATATTATCTAGAGTCTCTTCTTTTAATTTGGGAGATTCCATTTTCCATTTGGTTATGTCATAATCGTTGTTTGCGGCTTTTTCTATAATTATTAGCAAGTGTCTTTTGTTTTCATCACCTATAATCTTTGTAACATCGCCTAGCAAATTTCCATCAACTTCTGAAACCCAAGCTTGCCCTTGCATTTCCAGTTCATACTGATGTTTTACAGTCTCTGCATACCGGTCTGCCATTCTCATATTAGCAGTTGCGATAGATAAATTCAATACAAGCAGCACAATTACACATAATAATGTAACCAATAGCAATATTAAGGTTGTCGACGTGCTTATTAATTTATTCATTGTTGGCTCTTTTCGTCACTTACGTACTTTGATGTGTTTAAAATGAATGTCGATTTATCGGATACAAACACCTCAATCTCTGCATAACGCATAACACCTTGATCCGTTTTTTCCGTTCTTATGCTAACAACACATACTTTTTCATCATCAGACACGATGAGACTCTCTTTTTTTTCAACATTCCAACATTCTTCTAAAAGTTCCATAAATTCTTCATCAGTCTTTGTGCTTGCAAAGATCTCCGCTACAGCCTTGGAAAACTCCACTGATTCGCTCTTTTTCATGGCTTTGCTATTTATTCCAAAAGAGCCTACTGACATTAATATGATAACAGCTGTTGATAAGATCAAAATCAATATAATTATTAATTTAGTAATGTCTCTCATGCTAATTCTCCGTTCGTAATAAAACGAAAGTTTTTCCGCTATCTGTTTCTATTCTCATCAATCCATTTTCCATACCTATATCAAACTTTTTAGTTTTTGATATTATGCCGGCATTTTGTGGTTGTAACTCTTCATTTGCATCCACATATTCCTCATGCAGTGTGCCATTGTGTAAATATATTCTTGTTTCATATTCTCCCATATCGGTTCTATCAATTAAGACAAGAATATCTCCATCTTCGTTTTCTCTAATCTTAACTGCGTCTTTTACGTCCATCTCATGAATTTTATTTGATATGTATGAAAGTTCTCTTCTTTGTGTATTGCTAGTGTTTTGGGCATTTACACTTGACCTATATCCAGAAACAGCAACTAGCACCATTGTGATTAGTATTACAATTAATACCATCCATTGCAGCGTTTCTACTATTTTTTTACTAGTCAAGATAATTCCCCCTTCACTGCTTTTTAAGTACAGTAACATCTGGTAATATGTTAGATGCTAAAAGCTCATAAACCACTATATACTCTTCACTGTCAATTATCAAACCGTAGTGTTTTTCTAGATACTCTATATCCTGAGGATATGATCCCTCAATTGAGCAGCACTGTATCGCGCTTTGAGCAACTGCACCTTCGATAGCTTTCATCTGCTGCTGAACGTTTGCCTTTTCAACGCTATTATACGTGTAGATCCCCATAATGGCTGCAGTTAGGATTATTAATGATATAATGATTTTTCTTTTAACCATGGTCATCACCTACCCTCAACATATTGATGCCATTATGCTAACTAGCGGAAGCATCACGCTAATCAACAACAACCCTATAAATGCGGTTACCGCTAATAAAACCGTCGGTTCAATCGTTTCTGTAACCTGCCTTAGTGTTTCATCTGCTGTTTCCCATTGTTTATTAGATAATGCTTTTAGTCCTTGTGTTAATTTACCTGAAGATTCTGCGGTAAATAAAAGCCTCCTATTTAAAGACGTGTAGATTTTTTCTTCTTTCATCGCCTGCGAAAGTCTTACACCTTGAGCGACCTTTTCTTCGCAATTGTCTAAACTAATTTTAAGTTTTTCATGATTAATAAACTCACTAGCTTTTTCAACTGCAGTTATGATGTCTACTCCTGATTCTATATATATGGCTAATACGTCTGTAAATTTAGCAAGTTCTGTTTCTATTATGGCTTTTTCAAATCTTGTAAACCTCCTGAATATCGAGACGGCTCGATTCAAATCTCTATTTTTTTTCCAATTGTTCCAAGTTATTAATGTCACTATGCTTATAGCCATACTGACTATAAATACTATCCATCCCAATAAAGCAGCCAGGTTAAAAAACGTAGTAGTGTTTAGGTCCATGTACCCCGCTAGATTTTCATAAACTTCTTTGAATATGGGTAATAGCTTTAGTACTATAAATAGCATTATTCCGCTTATTACCGCCATAACAATTGACGGACGAAGTATTAAGTCTGAAATGTTTTTTTCATGGATGGATACCTTCTCATAATAGTTTGCTAAACCAAGCAGTGTTTCTTCAGTTTTACCTGTGGCTTCGCCTGTTTCAATCATATCTACTGTGTAAGTTGGAAACATTCCTGTTTTTTTCATGGCATCTGAAAGTGTTAATTCAAACCTTTCGTTTACAGCCTGAGCTATCAAGCTATTTCCCTCCATACAAACAATCTCTACCGCTTCATCTACAGATACCCCGCTGCTAAGAAGAATCGCCATATTCTCGCAATACGCGCTAATTTCATTACTGTTTAGCTTTTTCAAGTTCCCTCCTAATACACCAATCGGTCTGTATATGTAGCATCCATTTGGCTACCTGTATCCGCAAATGTTATATCTATTCTATTCCAATCTTCCGAAGAAACTTCTATCTTTACTGTTATCCATCCTTCGCCCTCTACGTATATCATATTCCAAGCATGGTATAGTTCGTTTGGTGATACGTAGCCTGTGATAACTTTTGTTGGGATTCCTTGGCTTCTAAGCATTGAGGCCGCCAGAGTAGCATAATCAAAACATATTCCTTTTCCCGTTTTAAGAGTTTTATCTGGGTCAGGATAGTACATTACAGGTTTGCTCTTGGCAAAGTCTTTATCATAATCTATTTTTTTTTGAATAAATTTGTACACTTTTTTTATAAAATCAATTTCATCGCTTGATTTTTTTTGCAGTTTTTTTGCTTCTTCTACGCAGTAAGAGTCTTCATCATACGCGACCATAACTGAAGGTCTTATAAAAGGTTTGAATTCATCTATCAGTTCAACCTCTTTATTTGTTTCAAATATTTGAACATATTTATCATCAACTGTGTTTTTTAAGAATCTAAATCTATATAAACCATTCTCGCACTGCAATGGAATAAAAATAGGAATATCGCTTTCATCAATCTTGTAGTTATATTTTTCATCATTACATATAAGTTGAAATAATATCCCTTCGGCGTTTTTAACTTTAACGCCCACATAACCTTCATTTATTGAGCTAACGTCCAATGAAATGTTTCCATCTCCTATAGCTTCTTCCTCATTATATATATTTACAGCCATTTCACTGGGATTCCAGTTCTCTCCCTGGCTACTAGAACACGAATTAAGCGTAAGGAATGTCAATGTAACTAGAACTATTATACCAATTTTTTTAATCATAGCTTCACCAAGCGTTCCTTTCGTCAAAAGTATACCAAATTTTCCAACAAATCACAAGTTCGTCACAAAAAAACAGAGCAGACTTAAAAGTCTGCTCCATAAATTTTGTTCTTAAGCTTCTACCGCTTCTCCTTTAGTATCTTTTTCGTCTCTTTTGCCTATTAGCGCATAAGTTACGAGTGATGCTACTGCTAAGATTATCATAAGTACTGTCCACTTATCGGTCCAAGTCATTGGATTGTTCATGTTTTCAGTAAGTATGAATATTATTACTGATCCTACGGCTATTATTGCTTCTACTATAGAACCAATTCTGAATTTCTTTCTAGTGTGTTTCTCACCGTCTAAAAATTCTTTCTTCTTCTTGTCTCCAGCTAATAGCGCAGCCAACATAATTATTGTCAATATTGCTGCAAGTAGGTTGATTAATGCCCACTCAGGAAGAGTATCTAATGGTGCTTCTTCCTCAACTATCTCATCCGGAGCTTCCACTGCTGGTGCTTCATTATCAATAACTACTTCTAATACTGGTCCTCCAGGATTCGTTGGTACAAATATTGGAGTAATTGGAGTAACTGGTGGAACTGGTATTACTGGAACCACTACAGCCGTTGCTGTGTAGGTTGCTGTATATGTTGCATCTCCCGTAACGTTGACTACAGTCGGTGTCCATCCTGCAAATGTGTATGTGAATTCTGCTGTTGCTGCCTTTGTTGGAGCTGATCCATCATAACTTGGCGTTGCGCCGTATAGAACGTTCAGATCTTTTTCAAGCTCTGTTGTTCCATCTTCATCTACCCATGTTACTGTGTAATCATTTCTTGCAGCAGTATAGGTTGCTGTATATGTTACGTCTCCTGTTACAGTAGCTACAACTGGAGTCCATCCTGCAAATGTGTATGTGAATTCTGCTGTTGCTGCCTTTGTTGGAACTAATCCATTGTAAACTGGCATTTGTCCATAAGGTACATTCAAATCTGTCTCAAGATTTACCCCACCTTCGTTTTCCCATGTTACTGTGTAATCATTTCTTGCAGCAGTATAGGTTGCCTTGTATGTTGCATCTCCCGTAACGTTGACTACAGTCGGTGTCCATCCTGCAAATGTGTATGTGAATTCTGCAGTTGCCGCTTTTGTTGGAGTTAATCCATCATATACTGGCAGCGTTCCATATGCTACATTCAAATCTGTTTCAAGATTGCTTCCATCTTCGTTTTCCCATAGTACCGTATACTTGTTTGTTACTTTACTATACGTTG
>JAAYHV010000074.1 GCA_012744355.1 Clostridiales bacterium | reverse complement strand
GGTAGAGAATGAGAAAAATTAAAAAAGTATTTGTGGCAGGTTCGGGGACTATGGGTATGTCTATTGCCCAAGCCTTTGCAGATAAAGGCTATGAAGTTATTGTATATGATATTTCAGAAGTTAGCATAAAGAATGGGAAAAAATTACTAGGACTAAATCAAGGTGCTTTAATCAAAAATGGAAAATATACTCAGGAATATTCTGATAAAGTGGTTGATCGCATTAGCTTTACAAATCGCTTGGAATTAGCAAAAGACACAGATTTTGTAACGGAATCTGTCGTAGAGAAACTAGAGATTAAACACGATTTTTGGAAAAAGATATCCTCCATTGTGGATAAAGATGTGCTGCTTACAACTAATACTTCTGGCATAAGTATAACGGCTATTGCTGAAGCAGTTAAAGGCCCTGAACGTTTTGTAGGTATGCATTGGTTTAATCCTCCACATATCATCCCACTTATTGAAGTTATTAATGGGGATAAGACTGACAATAAAAATACGGAAGCAGTTTATCAATTATCAAAAGACATAGGAAAGAAACCAATAATTGTGAAGAAGGATGTACCGGGATTTATAGCCAACAGAGTTCAGTTTACAGTGCTAAGAGAGTTGCTTAGTTTAGTTGAATATGACGTAGTAAGCTTAGAAGATGCGGATAATGTGATGAAATATGGATTAGGTATTAGATATGCTTGTTTAGGTCCATTTGAGATAGCAGATATGGGTGGTATTGATACATTTAGAAATATTTCTGACTATTTGTTTACCGATTTAGCAGACGATAAGGATGGTTCACTATTATTTAGATCACTAGTAGATCAAGGGCGCTTAGGAGTGAAGAGTGGAGCTGGAATTTATGATTATGAAAAAGGTAAAGCTGAGCATTTAATCAAAGAAAGAGACGAAAAATATATGAAAGTATGCGAATCTCTCATGTATTGAGAATGTTTTGTATAGCCAATCCAATTAAGACTTATGCATTTTTAACATGGTTAGCTACAAATAGTCATCTTATAGTTATAATAGTAATTACAAGGTGTTTTTTATTGATTTATGGTATTATTAATATGTGATCACATAAAAGCGTATTTATTTAAAACAAAGAAGAAGGTATTTAAATGAAAAAAGTTTTGTTACTTACTACAGGTGGAACAATAGCATCAAAAAGTGGTGAGATGGGGTTGCTGCCTGAAATGAATTCAGCTATGCTGCTAGATTATGCTAGCGATCTTAGAAAGTATTATGATATTGATACTAAGGATCTCTTAAATCTAGATCGTTCTAACATTCAATCTGAATAATGGCAGGCGATAGCAAAAGCCGTATATGAAAATATAGATAAATATGACGGAATAGTAACCACCCATGGAACTGATACAATGGCGTATACATCTTCCATGAGTAGCTACATGCTATATAACTTAAACAAACCAGTTGTTCTGACGGGTTAGCAATTACCAATCGATGATCTATTAACCGACGCTAAGAACAATTTGTATACTGCATTTTCTGCTGTCGAGGCAGATATAAAAGGAGTATCTGTTGCATTTAATCATAAAATAATAAATGGCTGCAGAGCCGTGAAAGCCAGAATGCTAGGGTTTAGAGCGTTTGAAAGCGGCAATGCTGAATATTTAGGTGAAACTACTGCTATGGGTATTAAGGTTAACCAAAGTAGCGTTAGCAGAGAATCAAGCGGCGATTTAAAGCTTTGCGACAAGGTTTCTAATAAGGTTTTTTTATTGAAACTAGTACCAGGAACGGACCCTCAAATACTTTCCATGCTTAAGGGCATGGGCTATAGAGGGGTGGTTGTGGAAACCTTCGGACTTGGAGGAATGCACTTTATCAGAAGAAGTCTCTTAGACGGAATTAAGGAACTGGTTTCAGCAGGAATTCCAATTGTCACCTGTAGTCAGTGTTTGTATGGGACTAGCGATTTTTCAATATATGAAGTAGGTAAAAAATTATTGGGTTGCGGAGTTATAACAGCTAGAGATATGACTAATGAGGCAGCTGTAACAAAACTTATGTGGGCCCTTGGTCAAAATGATGACCCGCTTGAAGTTAAAAATATATTTGATATAAACTTTGCAGGAGAGGTTACAATTTAGGAGGTAAAAAATGACTTATTCACCAAGTTTAACATCAGCTTTTTTAAACACTAAAAACAGAAGTGACATATTATCACCACAGTCTGGACTATGTTCGCTTTGCTCGGAGGGTTGCGAAGGGAGGTGCGAATTAGGACTAGCTTCAGTGCTAGGAGCTAGAACAGTTTATCCTACGACCACTGGCAGTAATCAGGTGGCATCCGAAAAAAACTATCCCTTTGATTATTCACACTTTAATATAAATGGCAGAGTGTTTGGTGCTGTTGGAATAGAAGAAAAAGATGCCCACATATTTAATGTCAATTTGGAAAGTGAATACGGTTATGAGAATAAAGTAAAAACAAAACTGCCGCTTTTTTTACCAGCACTTATTAAACTTAATTGGAAGGACTATTTTGCAGGAGCAGCAATGGCTGGAGTGCCATGTGTAATAGGAGAAAGTGCAATAGATAAAGATCCTAATTTAGAAATGAGAAACTGCAAGGTTATTAAGTTTGAATGGTTAAAGGAAATACTAGAATCTTTTTCTAATTACGACAGAGGTTATGGTCAGATAATACTTCAGTGTAATTGTGAGGATGATATGTTTGGACTTCCAGAATATGCCATCGAAAAGCAAGGAGTAAAAGCAATCGAATTTAAATTCGGACAATCAGCTAAAGGAACTCAGCCAGTTAACAAAATGGAAAGCTATGAAGAAGCAGTCAAGGAAGCGAAAATGGGTTACGTAGTCAATCCGAACCCTTTGGATGAAAAGGTTAAAGAAGCTTATGAAAAGGGTGTTTGCCCTAATTTCTACAAATACGCAAGATTGCCTATGTGGACGGAAGAGTATTTAGAAAAGAGAATCGCCCAACTCAAACAAATAGGACTCGAAAATGTGTATTTTAAAATGGCTGGATACGATGTAAAAGATATCGAAAGAGTTATAAAAATGGCTAGTAATTTGAAAGTGGATATGATAACATTTGATGGTGCTGGCGGGGGCAGTGGATACAGTCCTTGTAAGATGATGAATGAATGGTCATACCCAACTGTTGTGCTTGAAAAAATAGTATGCGATGTTCTTGATGAGCTAGAAGATGGAGATTTTAAACCTGCTATTACGGTAACTGGTGGATTTGCGTCTGAAGATCAAGCATATAAAGCTTTAGCACTTGGCGAGGGAAATGTAACTCATATTGGTTACTGTAGAGCTGCTATGGCGGCTGCTATGGCTAGTAAAAATATAGGCGCCAAGATAAATGAGGGGAAAGTTCCTGAATATTTAAAAAAATATGGGAGCACTGTAGAAGAAATATTTGGAGATTTGCCTGACCTAAGAGCAATATACGGGAAGGATGCAAATAGATTTCCTCCTGGAGCTATAGGAACCTTTTCTTATCTAAACAAACTAGGCTTTG
This sequence comes from Clostridiales bacterium, assembly GCA_012744355.1. Classification (GTDB taxonomy): domain Bacteria; phylum Bacillota; class Clostridia; order Peptostreptococcales; family Anaerovoracaceae; genus JAAYHV01. Next base: position 4,303 of record JAAYHV010000074.1, on the reverse strand, counting down.
GGATAAAGCATTTCGCAGCGCTTAACAGAAAATTTGATATAAAATATTTGGACAGGAATGATTTAATACCTTTGACTTCAGCTGCAGAAAATCTTATGTTTAAGTAGATGCAATCAGGGTATTTAACAAAAGCAAGGTATTTTATATAGATGTATTACGATACTTGGAGGCTATAAATTGAATTTATTGGAAATGAAAAATGTTAGTGTAGATATAAAAGATGATGTCAGCGACAAATCAATATTAAAAGATGTCTCCCTTGAATTTCAATCAGGTAAGATATATGTGATTACTGGACCTAATGGCGGAGGCAAATCCACTTTAGCTAAATGCATAATGGGTATAATGCCGCAAAATACTGGAGAAATATACTTGGCAGGAGAAGATATTTCTAAATTAAGCATTGTGGAAAGAAGTAAAAAGGGAATAGGATATGCTTTTCAGGCGCCAGCTAAATTTAAAGGTCTTAAAGTGGGAAGGCTTTTAGAACTTGCAAAAGGAGATTCCGGGAATAGTGTTGCTCAGACGCTAAGGGATGTAGGACTTGACCCAGACGAATATTTAGAAAGAAGCATAGATAATTCATTTTCAGGCGGAGAGCTTAAGCGAATTGAATTAGCCAGTATATTAATACAGGATTTAAAATTAGCACTGTTCGATGAACCTGAAGCGGGCATTGATCTTTGGAGTTTTAAATTATTGATCAAAACTTTTAAAAGATTAAATAGATTTACTGATACCTGCATAGTGATAATTTCTCATCAGGAAAGAATTATGGAAATGGCAGATGAAATAGTAGTTATAGATAAAGGGAAAGTGGCACAAAAGACTGTTAAAAATAAACTTCTTAGCATACTTAATAATAAAGATTTAAATAAATGCGAAATGACATGTTGCGAAGGAGGTGAGCTCTGTGGCGAACGAAATTAGCAAAGAAGGCAGAAGCTTGCTAGATGTGATAGCGGAGACAGGAAAGCTTCCAGAAGCAATGAATCTTAGAATGAATGGACATACCTGCGAAAGAAGAGTTTCTCCTAATATTGACATCAAAAACAAAGAAGACAAACCAGGTATTGACGTAACTGTTAAGCCCAATACGATTGGAGAGGTTATAAGTATTCCTGTAGTAATTACGGATGGTGATATTCTTGATAAAGTATATAATACAATAGACATTGGGGCAGGCTCAGATGTAACTATAAGCGCAGGATGCGGAATACATAATGACTCTGATAGTTGTTCAAGGCACGATGGAATTCATGATTTCATAATAAGAGAAAATGCTAAGGTTAAGTACATTGAAAACCATTATGGAGAAGGAAACGGATCAGGGGAGAATGTATTAAATCCTGAAACGAGAATAGAAATAATGGAAAACGGCGTAGCAGAACTGGATATGACGCAAATTGAAGGTGTAGATAGTACGATCAGAACAACTAAAATAGTGCTTCACGATAATGCTAGAATAATCATTACTGAAAGACTTATGACAAGTGGGAACCAAAGAGCTGATTCTAATATAGAGGTAATTATAGATGGAGAAAATGCCTCAGCGCAGGTGATTTCACGATCCGTAGCTAAAGGTAATTCAGTACAGAATTTCTTCATGACGCTAACAGGTAATGCAAAATGTAGAGGTCACATACAATGCGATTCAATTATAATGGATAATGCAAAGGTGGCTTCAACTCCTAAGATATATGCTGCTAATACAGGTGCAGAGCTTATACATGAAGCTACAGTTGGCAGAATCGCTAATGATCAATTAACTAAGCTTATGACGATAGGTATTACTGAAGAAGAGGCAGAAGATATAATAATAAAAGGATTCTTAGATTAAAACAAAACCGGTACTTTATTTTAAGCACCGGTTTTTCTTTATTTCATTAATTTACAGATTAGATTGCTAAATTCAACAGGATCTTCAATAGACATACCTTCGATTAAAAGGGCCTGATCATATAAAAGGTTAGAATAGTCGCTAATCTTTTCTTTGTCACCAGCATCTACTGCTTTGGTTAGACCTTTAAAGAATTCGTGACCTTCATTTAGTTCTAATATCTTGTCAGCTTGCATATCTGAAAACTCTTTATTGCCTTGCGCTTCAGCTTGAGATTTAAGTATCTTTTCCATTTCAATTGATAATCCATCGCCAGAAGAGAAGCAAACAGGATGACTCTTAAGCCTTGTAGAGAGTGTTACAGAAGCCACTTTATCGCCTAAAGCTTCTTTTACTGCATCTAATACACTTTTATTAGCCTCGTTTTTTTCTTCGGATTCTTTCTTCTCTTCGTCAGTTAGTTCTATTCCTAAGTCTTTATCAGAGACACTTTTAAATTCCTTATCATCATAAGATGCTATGATTTTTAGGGTAAATTCGTCTACTTCGTCAGTGCAGTATAAAACTTCATATCCCTCATCTACAATAGATTCCATCTGAGGCATTTTATCAATTTTAGCTACGGAATCTCCAGTTGCATAGTATATGTATTTTTGATCTTCCTTCATTCTTTCAACGTATTCCTTAAGGGTAACTTGTTTGTTTTCCTTATTAGAATAGTAAAGAAGCAAATCTTTTAAGCTATCTTTTTTAGCACCGTAGCCTTCGTAAGCACCAAATTTTAATTGAGTACCAAACAGATCAAAGAACTTATCATAATTTTCTCTATCATTCTTTTGCATTTCCATGAGTGCTGAATTTATCTTTTTTTCGAGTCTAGATGCAATTGCTTTTAGCTGCCTGTCTTGCTGAAGCATTTCTCTAGAAATATTTAAAGATAAATCTTGAGAATCAACTAGGCCTCTTACAAAACCAAAGTAGTCAGGCAGCAAATCAGCGCATTTGTCCATGATGGAAACTCCGCTTGAATAAAGTTGCAAACCCTTTTGATATTCTTTGGAATAGTAGTTATATGGGACCTGACCGGGTATAAAAAGAAGTGCGTTATATGAAATCACGCCTTCAACGTTAGTTGATATTACCTTTAGTGGATCAGTCCAATCAGAGAACTTATCTTTGTAGAACTCGTTGTATTCTTCTTTAGTGATATCATTTTTATTTCTTTTCCATATAGGTACCATGCTATTTAACTGATCGTCTTCATAGTAGGTTTCATACTTAGGCTCATAATCTTCTTTTTCTTTTTCTTCATCAGTCACGTCAATAGGTCTAGACTTTTCACAGTTCATCACTATTGGGTAGCGGATGTAGTCTGAATATTTTTTAATAAGATTCTTAAGTTCGTATTCATCTAAGTATTCTGAGAATTGTTCATCTTCAGTATCACTTTTTAAAGTTAGCATGATGCTAGTGCCCGTTTCATCTTTTTCTGTTTCGGTTACGGTGTAACCGTCGACACCTTCGCTAGTCCAAAGATAAGCTTTATCATTATCTTCAGTTTTAGATATCACTTCGATTTTATCACTTACCATGAATGCCGAGTAAAAACCCACACCGAATTGACCGATAATGTCGATTTCGTCATTGCTATCTTTGTTTTCATTTTTAAAATCAAGAGATCCACTACTTGCTATAATTCCCAAGTTATTTTCTAGTTCTTCTAAAGTCATCCCAATACCGTTATCTGTAATAGTTAGAGTTCGGTTAGCCTTATCAGGAGTTATCCTAATTTCGAAGCTATCTCTTGATAAACCTGTTTGTCCTTTTGCGGACGCTTTGAAATATCTCTTGTCTATGGCATCACTTGCATTACTGATGATTTCTCGTAAGAATATTTCCTTGTGTGTATAAATCGAGTTAATCATTAAATCTAGTAGCCTTTTCGACTCTGCTTTAAATTGTTTTTTTCTCATTTTCATTACCTACCTTTATGTGTTAGTACCCGTTAGCACTCTAACGAGGCGACTGCTAAAAAGATATTATACCTATTTGACACAAAATGCAAGAGTGTAATAAAAACATCACAAAACTTTCATATTTTATTTAATATGGATTACTATTAAATTGAGAGAAATGAGTTGGAAAATACAAGTGAAAACTCAATATAAAATTATATAGCTGAAAATTATAAGGTCAATAATCTTTTAGTAAATTGAAAATATCTGAAGGGCAAATAATATTGACAAAAATAAGAATATGTGATAATATTCATAAACAATTGAATAATTTATCAAGTGTGAACTTAGAATTCACATGAGGAAGATGGTTACACCACGCGGTTCCGCCACTGTATGCGATTAAATTCGTTAGTCAGAAGACTTGCTTGATAAAAGTAGTAACTAACGGGAGATTAGCTATCCTACTATGCTCTAAAATTTAGAGTCTTTTTACAGAAAAACGGTC
>JAAYHV010000010.1 GCA_012744355.1 Clostridiales bacterium | reverse complement strand
TTTTGTACATTTCACCATCGGTACCTTTTAGACCAACTTTTCCGCCCATGCCTGCTATGGGATTTACTATTAGGCCAACTTTAACCATTTTTTCTCCTCTACTTTGAATTCCATTGGTTTGTAATTAGAATGTCTTCACTTACATTATACTACCTTGAAATATTATTACAAGAATTATGTTAGCCGCATTTAACTAGCCGCAACAACTTGTTTATAATCATCATTTTAGTTATGATAAATCAATGGTATACAATATGATTTACATTAATTGTTCTGTTATGATATAATTGTATGAGTGCAAAAAGTGAGGGATGGAAGAGCTATGTATAATATAATCGATATTAACTATACTGTATCTGAGCAGCTTAATGATGGTCTGATTTATATTAATAAAGATCGGAAATATGAGCTATTCAACAAAAGAGCAAGAGAGATAACTGGCCTTTCTATGGCAAACTTGACGTCTCATCCTGGAGGTCACATTGAAAAGGGAGACATAGTAGTAATAACCGATAACAGGCTTGGCGAAGATGATGGTAATCTTACACTGGAAGATTTGAGTAAGCTAAATATAAATGATAAGAACATTGAAAATAATAGTGCTATACTCGCTATCGGTGTTTATGAAAATAAGCACTTAAAGCCAGTATATAAATATTCAAAGGACACTAATTTAACCGATTCTTTTATCTTAAAAGAGAATTATTTGGGTTTTGACATAACAGCAGCTATAAACTATGAAGATCACCTATTAAGTATAACTGTTAATGATATTACGTATAGCATGTATTTTTACAACACTATTGGGCATATAGTTGTCATTGACAGTAAAACTGGTAAAATTAAATTTTTCCAAAATATTGGTTACACCATTAGGAATGAATCTATCCGTGATATATTACACGGCAAAGAGTACTCAGCAAAAGGCGTTTCAACCGATGTCAATGTTATAGGTAAGAGCATAGAATATGTAATAGAAGCTAATGCACTTACGGATACAATTGACATAGCCCTAAACAATATAAATTTCTCTATTATGAGCAAGGTTTATGAGATCAACAAGCGCCCCGTTCTGTGCTCAATAAAAACCATTACTATAGATAATTGCATTGAGGGTGTACTACTAAACATCGATGACCTATCTAACATGGATAAACTTCTCAACGATAGAAATGTCATTATTGAAAATATCGAAAAGTCTGTTAGTTATATGAATAAGTTTTATTCCAATCTTCCCACGGGATCTTTCGAAGAATTTGTAGGCAACAGCCCCGCTATGCTAAAGGTAAAACACCTGGCATACAGGGCCTCTAAAATGAAATTTAATATTCTCTTAACAGGTGAGAGCGGTACTGGTAAATCTCAACTCGCTTATGAAATTCACAAGCTTGCTATGCCAAACAAGCCCTTTGTAGAAGTCAATTGTAGTTCAATCGCACCATCACTCTTTGAAAGTGAACTTTTCGGGTATGTCGGCGGAGCTTTTACGGGTGCATCGTCTAAAGGTAAAATCGGGTACTTTGAAAAAGCTAATGGAGGCACACTATTTTTAGATGAAATTGGCGAACTGCCACCAGAGCTTCAAGTAAAGCTTTTATACGTAATTCAAAAAAAGGTAATATACAAAGTGGGATCAACCGACCCCACTCCTATAGATGTTCGAATTATAACTGCTACTCATCAAGACCTCGAGAAAAAGATTAAGGATGGGAGTTTTAGGCAAGACCTTTATTATAGGTTAAATGTCTTTCCTGTAGAAATTCCACCACTACGAAGCCGGAAAAGTGATTTTTATTTATTAATGAATAAGCTCATGGAACGAATCTGTGAAAGCTATAGCATCGAGCCTAAAGTGTTTTCTGGAGAAGCTTTAAACAAGATTACCCACTATTCTTGGCCGGGTAATGTGCGTGAACTCGAAAATATAATATCCAGATGTATTGCACTTTGTGAAACCAAAACAATTTATGCAGATTATATAATGTTACCAAAAGAAGATGACCATTTAAACTTGCATCAACAACTTGCTGCCAAGGAAAAGGAAATCATTGTCGACACTCTTAAAATGTTTGATGGTAACAAGAAAAGGACTTATGAGTTTTTAGACCTATCTAAGACCGTGTTTTATAAGAAACTAAACGATTATAACGTCAGAACGAGCAGCTAGAAAATCGGATAATCATTACAACAACTACGTTCCTGTTGTGTTTTTTCTTTACGCCATGGGTAGTTTTAGGGTTTCACATGCATGCGCAAAGAATCGACATCCTTCCTTCTTAAGTAAAGAAGCTTGGTGCAAACACACCAAGCTTCTTATTATTATTTAGTATTGATTATTAAGCTACTATTTCTCCACTTTCTACCTTTTTCTTTAACCAATCTTTTCCTTCTATCAGCCTAGTTACCATCATAGATGCTACTGCATCACCAGAAGCATTAACCATAGTTGCAGGAGGATCTACTAAAAATCCTATAGCTGCTACAATTGGGAATGCTTCAGGAGGGAATCCGTAAATATTACAAATAAGCATCTCGCCAATCAATCCACCGCCTGGAACCCCAGACATTACAACTCCACCTAATACTGAAATAAGTATCGCCGTTAAGTAAGTTCCCATCCCGGAGAAGTCTTGCCCAAATATACCAAATAAAAATGATATTTTTAGTATAGATGATAAACAAGTACCATCCATATGCATCGTTGCACCAAGAGGTAGTACTATTTCTCTGATATCTTTTTTTACTCCCATTTTCGCTGTGGCAGTAAGGTTTACAGGTAACGTTGCTATTGATGAACATGTAGCTAGAGATGTTACCGCTGGATTAAATATGTTCTTAAAGAACACCTTAGGTCCAATAGCTCCTCCGCCAGCCCAATAGGAATAAGCATAAAAAGCTACAAAGAAGTATATGAAGCAAAGCGGATAGTATATAGCCATAGCTCTCGCATACGATCCTAAAAGTTCCGGTCCATAAGTAGCCACTAAATTTGCAAAATAACAACCTAGTCCTATAGGTGCATAGTACATGATAAGATTAATCATTTTCATAAATACTTGATTAAGCATGTCCAAAGCTTTACTAATTTTGCCTGTTTTGTCAGTAAGCGTTACGCATACTGCAAAGAAAATTGAAAATATAATCAGTGGTAACATATGCGATCTGGATAATATGTCTGCAAAATCAGGTACGGTTAATGCGTTAACCACTGCATCTCCTACTGAAATCTCTTCTAATGTTCCTGCTTCAAATGCAATATTTACACCTTCTGCTGGTGGGAATATTTTTACCACTACCAGTATAAGCACTGATGCTATTAAACCTGTTACTAAGAAAGTAAGTAAAAGATTCTTAAGAATGCTTCCCAACCTCTTTAAATCTGACATGTTGGACACAGCACTAGATACTGATAAGAACACTAGTGGTACTACTGCAGTAAACATTAAGTTGATGAAAATGTCACCAAAAGGTGCAAGGTTTCTTGAAAATTCCGGTGCCGCAAACCCCAATATACTACCTAAGATAATTCCTCCTAGTAATATCATCGGAAATCTGTAGCTTTTTAAAACTTCACTTCTTGATATGTTACTCATAACTTCCTCCTTAAAATAAAATAATTAAATTATAATCTCGCCTATAGCAACAAATTTAGTTGGGCCTGTTAATATCAGCTCCTTCACTTCTCCATTTATATAATCTAAGCTGATCCTTAGCTGGCCTCCGTTCATATCTACGGCTACGTCTTTACCTGAGACTTCTCCTTTTACAGTAAGCGCTGCTACTACAGAACCTGTGCCTGTACCGCAAGCGTATGTATAGTCTTCTACGCCTCTTTCATAAGTAAGTTCAAGTATATGATCTTTGCCTATAATTTCGTAAAAATTAACATTCGCTCCTTTAGGAAACCCTTCGTAATGTCTTATCTTTCTTCCCAATATTTTTAATTTATCCTTGTCCATGTTTGCTAAATCATTAATAGGTACTGCTACATGAGGTAGACCTGGGCTTCCAAGTTCAACATAGGAAACTTTATACGTATTGCCTTCAATGTATATGTCAACATCAGTTTTCATTGTAGTAACATCGTTTAGCCTAACCTGATATTCAGTTTCATTTATTCGCTTTCCGTATACCATTCCCGCGGTTGTTTCAATCTTTTGTGTGGAACCGGCTAATTTGTTTTCGTAGCCATATCTAGCTATACATCTAGCTCCATTTCCGCACATTTCTCCTAACGAACCATCACTGTTATAGAATCTCATTTTATAATCGCCGCCTTCTGTAGCGTGATCAACAACCATCAGCCCATCAGCTCCTAGTGAGATTCTTCTAGCGCAAAGCTCTTTTGCAATACCGTTTAATTCTTTAATTTGAATTTTTTCTTCTATATTATTTATTATGATAAAGTCGTTTCCGGCTCCATGCATTTTAGTAAATTTCATGAGATTCTCCTTATATCAATTTCTTGGCCATTAATTGGTTACCAATCATATCTTCATAGCTTTGTCCTTTTACTATAAGTTCACTATCTCCATCTTTAACAAGCACAACTGCAGGAATTGGATTTCCATTATATGTAGATGCCATAGAATATCCATAAGCTCCTGTTGAAAAGATTGCAAATATATCACCAGCTTTAGCTGTCTTAGTAATTTTAATGTCTGTTATTAATATATCTCCACTTTCACAGCATTTTCCACAAATCGTAACTTTATCATTCTTTTCTTCGTCAACCTTGTTTGCTACTACGCCGTCGTATTCTGCTTGATAAAGTGCAGGTCTAATGTTATCAGGCATACCTCCGTCAACAGAAACATACTTTCTAACATCTCTGATTTCTTTAATGCTTCCTATAGTATATAAGCTGATACCTGCTTCCGCCACTATGCTTCTTCCTGGCTCTATTACTACAGAAGGCGGAACTACTCCCAACTCATTATAGAAGTCATTTATCATTTCCATCATAGGTTCAATGAAATATGCATATGGTTTTCTTACTTCATCGGTGTACTTAACTCCAAAGCCACCACCAAGGTTTATTTCTTTAATATCATAATCAAATTTTCCTTTAACTTGCTTTATAAGCTCTAAGATTATCCTGGTAGCTTTCAGGTGAGATTCATTATCAAATAACTGAGACCCTACGTGGTAATGGAATCCTAAGAATTCTACCCATTCAGAATCTATTGCATCTTTTATGTGCTTCATAATTACATCTTCATCAAGAGGAATTCCAAATTTCGAGTCCTTCTTTCCTGTTACTATGTAATCATGAGAGCTACTCTTTACACCTGGAGTAATTCTATATAGTATCTTTACTTTTTTATTCTTTTCCTTGCAAACATCTTCAATGATCGATAATTCTTGCAGACCGTCTACTATGATTCTACCTATCCCATACTCTACTGCTAGCTCTATTTCAGCTCTAAGTTTATTATTTCCGTTGAATTCTATCTTTTCAGGTGGATAGCCAGCTTTAATCGCCGTGTATAGTTCTCCTCCTGATACCACATCAATACACATGCCTTCTCTTTTACAGATCTGATAAATCGCCAAGGTGCAAAAAGCTTTTGATGCATAGGCTACTCTAGTGTTAGGATACTTGTTAATAAAACACTCTTTAAGTTGATTGAATCTATTCACTATTTCCGTCTCTGACATAACATATAATGGTGTACCATATTTTTCTACCAACTCAAGCGTATTACAACCATCAAAATGTAGTATTCCTTTTTTGTTTTCAATAATGCTATTCATAAATCTTTTCCTTTCCTTAATCTCTTTGTTAATATTAACTGCAATTACCGTGCCACATCTAAAGACGTTCGCTTTCAATCGAAACTATCTTTATCAGATTTTTTTATGTTCTTTTTTGAGGACCGTTTTCCCGTTTACCGAACTAAATTCTCATTGACTATCTAAGTTTCTTTACCGCTTTTTCAAGCTGTTTCATAGCTTTTTCAAGCACAGGTCTAGGGCAAGCTGCATTTAGTCTCATAAAGCCATTAAGGCTTCTCCCAAAAGAATTACCATCGTTTAATCCTAATCCAGCATCCTCGATCATAAAATTATGCAATTCATCATTATCCATCCCCAATGCCCTACAATCAAGCCACATAAGATACGTAGCATCTGGTCTGTTAGTGATTATTTCAGGTATATATTTTTCGCAATAGCCATTTACGTAGTCAAAATTTCCCGATATATATTCAATAACCTGCTCTAACCATTCGTCACCTTCATTAAATGCTGCTTCCATAGCATTAGAGCTAAATGCATTATTTCTGTGAATATCCATACTCATCCAAAATTTATCGAACTTATTTTTCATTTCTAAATTTGGAAACACCACTGTAGAAGCCTGTAAACCAGCAAGGTTAAAAGTTTTAGTTCCTGAAATCGCTACTATAATATTCTCCGCAATTCCCTTGGAGATAATGGCTGCTGGAACGAATTTTTTATCATGAAAAACCAAATCAGAATGAATTTCATCAGACACGACAACTACGTCATTAGCTATGCATATATCTATCATCCTCTTTAGTTCTTCTTCCGTCCATACTATGCCAAGAGGATTATGCGGGTTGCAAAGTAAAAACAAGTTTGCTTTTTTTGCCTTATCTTCAAAGTCTTCAAAGTCGATGACCCATTTATCGTTTCTTTCTACTATCTTGTTTTCTATAACATTTCTATTTGAAAGTTCTACCATATCATAAAATTCTGAATATACAGGTGTTTGTATGAGGACGTTCTCTCCTTCTTTTGTTAATATTTTTACGGAAGCTGCCAAAGTTTGTACCACGCCTAAGCTAAAGCTTACAAGACTCTTATCTATTTCCCAGTTGTGTTTTCTTTTTTTCCAATCGCATATAGCATCAAAATATGAATCAGGTCTAGAAGTATAACCCCACATACCCTCTTCAGCTCTTTTCTTTACCGAATCGATTATAGGTTGCGCGGTTTTAAAATCCATGTCCGCTATCCAAAGTGGTATCACATCATCTGTGCCAAATTTCTTTTTTCTTTCGTCATATTTAGCCGCCCTGTTCTCTTTTCTATCAATAATTTCATCAAAATTATATTTCACATTAATCTCCTCCTTTATCTCAATACTAAATATATCAAGCAAAATTCATTCCAATTAGCCCAAAGAAAAAGGAACTAATATTTTTAGTCCCATCCATAATCATTATTCTATTATATATTTTAAGAAATTTCCATCTCCCTATTTTCAGTATTCAACACTTGAATTCTGCAATTTGCTCCTTGTTTAGATTCTATTTTATTAAGTAAAACGTCTAGCGCTTCACTCAGCTCATCAATCCTATTTGAATCAACCTGTTCCAAACATATGAATGCATTCTTTGTTTCTTCAGTCAGCATGGTCCTAACGCCCTCACGCCAATTCCAACATCTGCATATTGCACCCTCATCATCTTTATATACTACTTCGCCTTCGTATGGTGGCTCGCTTTTATCGCTTCCGAGCGTGATAAAACTTTCCGTGCCTAGTGCCTTAGTCAATAATATATCGCCCTTTATATTATCTATGTCTTCACCACCACACGGGATTCCATATAGCAGCGATATCGTATTGTAAATATCCACTAAAGGATTAATAGTTCCTAGGTGATTTTCTTTTTCTATTCTTTTTAGAAGCGCTTCAATTGAACATCTAGCGCCTTTTTTTGTCTTAAACTTTCGAAATGCTTCACGCCAACATTTGATTACTTCATTATCACTAAACACTGTTTCAGTTAAGTACTTTTTAGCTGTTTTTTCCGCTTCTCTGATTTCTTTTTCATAAAATGATTCTGTGTTCTCTTCATTATAATTATTATTAATTCCTTCACAAACCACAATGCCTATTTGTAAATCCGGAAACATCTTAAACATTTCATCTGCAATTATAAATTTTTTCATTCTTTTATCACCTACTTATTCTAAAGATGAGTATCTTCATTTATATATTCTATAACAAATAACTTAAAATAGTCAAGTCCTTATTAGTGGGTAAATTCCTCGGCTATATTAATTTAAGCAGCAGCCTCGTTCTTTGCTGACTGTTGATCATTGATAAATTGATAATATTCATCCATATTTAGAT
>JAAYHV010000073.1 GCA_012744355.1 Clostridiales bacterium | reverse complement strand
TATAAAGGAAATTTTCTTTCCATATTCCAAGTCAAACTTATTTGGATTGTCCTCGTTGTAGTTTACGGTATATTTTTTACCTACCCAGTACATTTCTTTTGATTTATGTAATGCTGGAAAAAACTCTCGTTTGTATTCTATACCATCAACCACGTATTTTATAGTTGGTATTTGATCTGGCTCTCTGTTAGCAAATTTTGAGACAAACTCTCTCTCTCTTATACTGAAAATTTCTCCTTCAGTCTGCCCGTTTAAAACTTCATTGTCTTTAATTCCTCTAAAGGTCTCGTATGCCCCATAAATTAATAGGACAGCTCCTATTACCAATCCACCGATCATCTTTCACCATCCTTTACTTGTCTTTTATTTAACCTGTTTTCTTTTTCTTCTGACAAACTCAAATATGCAATACCTACTACAAGTAAAATTACTCCAAATCCTTTAAATAAACTCATTGAATCATTGTTTATAATGACCGCACTTATAACTCCAACTAATGTCACAATATTCTCCACAAAAAGTGATGTTTTTGCTGGTATCAATTTGCTGTTTATATCATTATATAGAAAAAAACAAATCAGTGAACAAAATACGCCTAGGTATATAAGTAGTAGCACAGTCCCTATATTTGCTCCTGCTAATACTATTCCGCTTATGAATTCGCCTTTTACTATGGATGAAGCTGTAAAAAATATTCCACCGCCTACTGATAATGCTATTGTTATCTCGACTGGAGTGTATTGACCACCCATCTTGTTTCCTATCAGTGTGTACGCTGCTCCGCTAAGTACGCAAGCATATAAAACTCCATAGCCTAACAACTTTCCGCTAAGTTCAAAGTCTTTTTCAAACATTACTGTAAAAAGAACCCCTATTATGCAAATTATTGCAGCTATCGTTATATTTTTCTTTAATCTTTCTCTTAATATAAGCGTAGTAATAAGTGCTATTGTAATTGGCATCAATGCCAGAATAATTGATGCTTCCGACGCTGTAGTCATGTTTAGTCCTATTGTTTCTAACGTTGCATAAACACATGGCTGCAATAGCATTATAACTATCAGCGGCTTTAGATTTTTGCGCCTAAATTCTACCTTGACTAAGTTTAAAGCAACAAAAATAATGCTCGTAATTCCTGCGATTCCCCATCTCAAGGCTAAATACTGCCCAATACTTAATACATCAAGCACTGACGTAGTCGCTACAAAAGTAGTGCCCCACATTATGCCTAAAATACCTATTTCAAAATTAAGCTTACCTCGTCCGTTCATCACTTTTGCCCCCACAATCGAATTTTATAATTATACTACAGATAATTGCATTTGTACATCATAACTACCGGCTCAACATGGCTCTAGTTGATAGCCATGATATCTCGCAATCTATTCGTTAATTGAAGCATGTCAACAACGTTTCAGCTCCTTTTTGATAGTTCTGCGTTAAAAGAAACATATCAACTAGTCTCCTTCATAGTTTCACCAAATGACTTGTGAAAATTTTTTTTATCCTTAAAAGAAAAACCAATCCCAACTCTTTTATTTTCGTATGTTTTCACTTAATATAAAACTTATACATTGCAGAATTAAGTGAATTTTTGCCTATATTATAAAACCGATTAAAGGTCCAATAATTTCTTTAGGTGTTTTTCTCTTGATTTCTAGTATATCTATCATTCTGTACTGGATTACAATTGTAGCTTGGATTTATAAGTCTGCAAAGGAAGCAAAAC
>JAAYHV010000072.1 GCA_012744355.1 Clostridiales bacterium | reverse complement strand
GAAAGTAGATGTGTCTACTTATCAATTTATATACTATGATGAGATTATTGAAGCATGTGAAAAAACTTTTGGTATTGAAATGAGTAATCAGTATAGAACCCAGTTACAGGTACGAAGAATGCTGCGCCATTAATTATTAAAAGAAAGAAATAAAATATTTTTTGTTTAGAAATAGAGGCCGTTATATAACATGTAGACAAAGTGGCATAAACCCTGTGATTAAAGGGTTTATGCCACTTTTGCTTCCAAACTTGAGATTATATGTTAAGTCGCTTTGTTTTTCAAGTTTAAATACATTTTAATATACACTATTTGACATCAAAAATTCTTTCTTTAATTATTTGTTTTCCATCTGCATATTAATTTTTACCAAGTGAGCAAGCTCACGATTATACAAAACAAGCCATAATCTTATTACTAATGTCAATTCCCTTGTCAGTTAGAATTAATCTGTCTTCATTTATTGATAGATACCCTTCGTTGATAAATCTATATATTTCATCCTTGGAATTCTTATAGTATTCCCAAAACTCTTCAGTCGTTCCTAGTATTTCGCTCATCGAAATTCCTTCGGTTTTTCTAAGCCCAGTAAATACAGCTTCAGAAATATCATCATGTTTAGTATTTTTATATCTTTCAGATATATATTTATTTTTAAGGTATTTATTTATATCGTCGGTATTCTTTAACCTAAACCCTCCAATGTACGAACTTGAGCCAAGGCCCAATCCGAGGTACTCATCCATATTCCAGTATTTAAGATTATGCCTGCATTCATAGCCATTTTTAGAAAAGTTTGATATTTCATATCTGGAGTAATTGTTACTTTCTAAAAGCTTGCTTCCCTTATGGTACATCTCCCTATCCATGTCATCAGGTATTTCATTTAGCTTCCCGTCTTTAAAATCTTCAAAAAAAGGAGTACCCTCTTCTAACTGCAAACTGTAATATGATACGTGCTCAGGATTAAGTTCGATTATTTTTGTCAAAGTGTCCATAAGCGTTTCAAATTTACCAGTAGGCACTGCAAAGATAATATCAAGATTTATATTATCAAATCCTGCTTTTCTAGCTAAATCATATTCTCTATAAACATCAGCTACGCTATGCGTCCTTCCCATAATCCCTAAAAGATTCTCGTCTAAACTTTGCACACCCATACTCAGCCTGTTTATTCCAATCTTTCTATACCCTTTTAACTTTTCTATATTTAAGGTTGTAGGATTTGCTTCGATGGTAATTTCCGCATCCTTAAATACGTTGAATTTACTAGTTACTTCATTTAATATCTCCCCAATTTCACTAGGCTCTAGCAGAGAAGGTGTTCCTCCTCCGAAAAAAATCGTATCTACTAAATACCCGGAATCGGCTCTTTCCTTTATCTCGATTTTAATTGCGTCGATATATTTTCTTTTTAATTTATCATCCATTTTAAAAGACAAAAAAGCGCAATAATTGCACTTTTTTACACAAAACGGTATATGAATGTATATTCCTAACTTATTCATACTTCTCCTACTTATTGTCATCGAATTTAAGCACAGCAGTAAATGCTTCTTGGGGCACTTCGACTTTTCCAAACTGACGCATACGCTTCTTTCCTTCTTTTTGTTTATTAAGAAGTTTTTTCTTACGGGAAATATCTCCACCGTAACACTTAGCAATTACGTCTTTTCTGTACGCCCTTACAGTTTCTCTCGCTATAACCTTCTGGCCAATAGACGCCTGGATAGGGATTTCAAACTGCTGCATAGGAATTACTTCTTTAAGTTTTTCAACTACAAACCTACCTCTGTTATATGCCTTAGACTCATGAACCATCATGCTAAACGCATCAACTAGTTCTTTGTTTAGCAATATATCCATTTTTACAACATTTGATTTTTCATATCTTAAAAACTCATAATCAAGAGATCCATATCCTCTAGTCTTAGATTTAAGCGCATCAAAGAAATCGTATATAACTTCGTTTAGAGGCATCTCATAATGAAGCTGAACTCTAATTTCAGTTATATATTCCATATGTATTAAATTGCCTCTTCTATCTTGACAAAGCTCCATGATGCTTCCCACGTACTCTTTAGGAATCATGATATCTGCCTTAACTATAGGCTCTTCAATATATTCTGTTTCCAGCGGGTCAGGCATATTACTAGGGTTTTGAATCATAAGTTCTTTTCCGTCTTTAGTATGCACCTTATATATTACGCTAGGAGATGTAGTAATAACTCCTAAGTCAAATTCTCTTTCTAATCTCTCAACGATAATTTCCATGTGAAGAAGTCCTAAGAATCCGCACCTGAAACCAAAGCCCAATGCCGTAGATGTCTCTGCCTCAAAATTAAAAGCAGCGTCATTTACCTGAAGTTTCTCTAGAGCATCTTGAACATTTTCGTATTTTTCGCCTTCAGCAGGATAAATACCACAATAAACCATAGATTGAGCCTTTTTGTATCCCTTAAGCGCTTTTTCTGTAGGATTTTTGGCAAGGGTTATAGTGTCACCAACTCTTGCATCTGATACTTGCTTAATGCTAGCACAAATATAACCTACTTCACCAGCTCTTAGTTCCTCTACAGGTACCGTTGCTGGTATACAAAACCCAACTTCTGTTACCTCAAAAGTTTTCTTAGTATTCATCAGCTTTATCACGTCACCCTTTTTGACTTTCCCATCAAAAATTCTGGTGTATATCACTACCCCTTTGTAGTTATCATAGGTAGAGTCAAAAACAAGTGCTTTTAACTTCCCATTTGGGTCACCTTTAGGCGCAGGAAATGCTTCAATTATTTTTTCCAGTAAACCCTCTATTCCAAGTCCTAGCTTCGCAGATACAAGGGGAGCTCCCGCTGTATCAATTCCTATAAGCTCTTCTATTTCTGCACAGATTTCTTCTGGCCTTGCGCTAGGCAGATCTATCTTATTTAATACTGGAAGGATTTCTAAATCTTCATCCAGTGCAAGATATACATTTGCCAGTGTTTGTGCTTCGACTCCTTGAGTTGCGTCGACAACTAAAATAGCGCCTTCGCAAGCAGCAAGACTTCTTGAGACTTCATATGTAAAATCCACATGTCCTGGTGTATCTATGAGGTTAAAAATATAATCCTGTCCATCCTTAGCTTTGTAAACGAGCCGAGTGGTCTGAAGCTTGATCGTAATTCCTCGCTCTCGCTCTAAATCCATGTTATCTAAAAGCTGCTCTTTCATATCTCGATGGCTTACAAGCCCTGTGTTTTCTATCAATCTATCCGCCAATGTGGATTTTCCATGATCTATATGTGCAATAATGCTAAAATTTCTGATGTAATTCAAATAATCCATTCTATACCCCTTATTCTTATGGTCAGTACATTCTATACCATATCGGTCAACTATTCAAGAATAATTAGCAAAAACCCTTGCAATAACTATATATATGATATATAATCGCAATGCGAATTAATACTATAATAAAACAAAGTGGGGTGAAATTAATGGCAAATATTAAATCCGCAAAAAAGAGAATCAAAGTTTTAGACAAGAAAACTGCTAGAAACAAAAGAGTAAATAACCGTATTAAAGACTTAACTAAAGAATTTGATACAGCTCTTGCAAACAGTGACGTAGAACTGGCTGGCGAAAAATTAGATGCTTTAGAAATCAAAGTAGATAAAGCAGCAGGAAAAGGTTCTATGCATAAGAACACTGCTTCTAGAAAGATTTCAAGACTAACAAAAAGATTCAACGCTGTCAAAGCAGCAAAATAAACTCACTCGTCCCCACACGTGTATCAGTTAATACACAAAGAAACTTTAAACGATGGAAGTGTCTCCCATCGTTTTTTATTTTATCCAAATTTATTGTTAATCATAGCTATAAATGATATAATTACAAGATATAGTTAGGAGAAAAACATGTCACTTGTTTACATTTCAGAGCTCGCACACGACTGTACTAAAAAGTACATAAGAGACAAAGGTCACAGGATAATGGAGATACCTGAAAACAATTACGTTTTAAGGGCCATATCATCTCATCCTGATATATTGATGTGCAAAATGGGTTGTAACCCTAAGTCTCCTATAATTTATTCCGATGAGTTTAAATTTTTAATGGGCTCTAAGGCCCCCTACGAAGATTTCAATTTCAAGTTAGGCCATAAATACCCAAATGATGTGCTTTACAATGCAGCATCAACTGGTAAATACCTGATACATTGTTTAAGATACACTGATAAAAAAATACTTTCTGCAGCACTTAAACTAAGATTGCAATTAATAGACATACCGCAAGGTTACGCAAAGTGCAGTATAATCGTTGTTAATGAAGAAAATATAATCACATATGATAGAGGGATTTCTAGAAAAATACACTCTGATTACTTCCCCAACTCGCCAAATATACTCCAGATAAAGCCGGGGCACGTAATACTTCCTGGCATGCGTATAGGTTTTTTAGGTGGAGCAAGCGGGAGACTAGGAGATGAAATAATATTTAATGGTGATCTAGATAGTCACCCAGATGCTACTACCATTAAAGCCTATGTGGAATCTCGAGGCCTTAAATGTGTGTGGTTTAAAGATTATCCGCTAGTTGATATCGGTACAATTATTGAAGAAGGGAGAGCCTAGTGAAAAAACATGCAATCATTCCAATATTTGTATCTCACGAAGGTTGCCCCTTTGATTGTACATTCTGTAATCAAAAGAAAATCACTGCACACTCAGCGCCGCTAGACGATAATGAAATTAAAAACACCATAGAAGAATGGCTATCTACTTTAACTAAAATGAATCTAGAAACTATAGAAATCGCATTTTTTGGCGGAAGCTTCACTGGAATTCCTTTAAGAAAGCAATGCGAATTTTTACAAGTAGCAAAAACTTACAAAGATAAGGGTCTTGTCCAAAAGCTTCACATCTCAACAAGACCTGATTATATAAATGATAAAATACTTACTAATCTAAAAAAATATGGCGTTGATGTAATCGAGCTAGGCGTACAGTCTTTCGATGATGAAGTGCTTGAATTAGCTGGCAGAGGTTATAAACATGATATTGTCTACGGTGCTTGTGAACTAATAAAATCATACGGTTTTGAACTAGGCATTCAGCTAATGATAGGGTTGCCTGGAGATTCATTGGAAAAGTGCATATATTCAGCTAAAGAAACTGTTAAAATTAATCCAGATGTAGCGAGGCTTTATCCTCTAGTCGTAATTAAGGATACTAAGTTATACTATGATTATTTAAGCAACGCTTTTAAACCTATAGAATTAGAAGAATCAATTTTAAGAACTAAAGAAATGTATAAATTGCTAGGCGGCGCCGGCATAAATATAATCAGAGTAGGACTTAAAAGTAGCGATATAATAAAAGAAGACGGTGATATCGCAGTAGGCACCTTCCATCCTGCTTTTAGGCAGCTTGTCGAAGGAGACATAGCATACGATATCATAATAAACGAACTTGAAGAAAAGATAAATGCCATGAGCAATAATCTTGTAGATGTTGAGGTGTTTTCTAACAATCAAAGCATATCAAACGCTGTGGGTAATGCCAGCAGAAATAAAAACAGATTATCTAAAGCCTATCCAATGATAAACTTCTATTTTAAAATTGATAATAGTCTTAATAAAAACGAATACGCAGTTAACATCACTGAGATATAAAACTTACTAGGAGGAAATTAGTATGATTAAATTAGCAATTAACGGTTTTGGAAGAATAGGGAGATTGTCATTTAGACAATTATTTGAAGATTCGGAGTTTGAAATAGTAGCAATCAACGATTTATCAACACCAGAAATGCTGTCATATTTGTTAAAATATGATAGTGTTCAAGGAAGGTATCACGGTCACGAAGTACATAGTGATGAGAATCACATAATTGTAGATGACAGTAAAATCAGAATTTATCAAGAACCTGAGGCGAAAAATCTCCCTTGGAAAGATTTAGACATAGATGTAGTATTAGAGTGCACAGGCTTTTACGCTAGCAAAGCAAAATCACAAGATCACATTGACGCAGGTGCAAAAAAAGTGTTGATATCTGCTCCTGCAGGTAGCGACCTTCCTACAATCGTTTATGGGGTTAACCATGATACTCTTAAAAGAGAAGATAAAATAGTAAGCGGTGCATCTTGTACCACAAACTGCTTAGCTCCTATGGCTAAAGTTTTAAGTGAATACAGAGAACTTAGAACAGGTTTTATGACCACTATCCATGCTTATACTGGAAACCAAATGCTTCTAGATGGACCACAAAAGGGTGATAAATTCAGGAGATCAAGAGCAGCCGCTATCAACATCGTGCCTACTTCTACAGGCGCTGCTAAAGCAATCGGTCTTGTAATTCCAGAACTTGATGGCAAATTAATAGGATCTGCGCAAAGAGTTCCTGTTGCATCTGGCTCTATAACCATACTAGATGCAACGCTTAAGGATATGACTGATTCTGTATCAGCAGAAGGAATAAATGAGGCTATGAAAAAAGCCGCTGACGAATCTTTCGGCTACACCAATGAAGAAATTGTATCAAGCGATGTAATAGGTATGCACTATGGATCTTTATTTGACTGCACGCAGACATTAGCGCAGCAATGTGGTACTAATATATTTGAAGTAAGAGTTGTGTCTTGGTATGACAATGAAATGAGCTATACATCTCAGCTTATCCGTACTTTAAAGCATCTCGGTACTTTATTATAAAATATAAGGAAGTGTTAATATGTTACTAGGAAGAAACAAAATTTCATTATTGCATTTACCTACTCCTCTTGATCACCTAGGTAATATATCTGCTGATCTTGGTATTGATCTGTACATCAAGCGAGATGACATGACTCATTTAGGTATGGGAGGCAACAAGCTAAGAAAGCTTGAATATTTAGCTAAAGACGCAATGAACCAAGGTGCTACCATGCTTATTACAGAAGGTGGAGCGCAAACCAACCACGGCCGTTTAACGGCTGCAGTTGCAACTAAATTAGGTTTAAAATGCGCTATCGCCACAGCTGATAAATATCCTGGAGAAATATCTTCCAATCTTTTGTTAGACGGACTTATGAACTGCCCTGTATATTTTAAGGCAGAAGACGGAATACACTCTCGAAACGAAAGATTAAAAATGTGTGCTGAAGAAGTAGTTGCCAAATATGAAGCAGAAGGCGAAAAAGTTTACTTCATACCACTAGGCGGTTCTAACGAGCTAGGAACTTTAGGATATTATGAATGCTCAATAGAATTAACAAAACAATCAAAAGACTCTGGAATAGAAGATGCCTTAGTCGTGACCGCCATAGGAAGTATGGGCACATACATGGGCCTGGCAGTTGGTTTTGAAAAGGAAAATTCTAAATTAGATTTGGTAGGGCTCTCAATCATGCCTTATACTAACAGCATATATGAACACGCTGATACATATTTAGATTCCGTTAATTCCTTCTTTGGAATAGATGTAAAGCCTAAGTTTAACATCTCAACTGATTATGACAGAGGCGCTTATAACAATCCCGTAAAGGAAGTAAGAGATGCCATCTATTATATGGCTAAAAAAGAAGCCATAATATTGGATCCTTGCTACACGGGTAAAGCGTTTGCTGGACTCCTTGATATGGTTAATAAGGGTAAGATTTCCAAAGGAAGCAGCGTTATTTTCCTCCATACAGGAGGGCAACCTGGAATCAATACCCCCCATCATAGATTGGAAATGGAAAAAGAATTAAAAGATTATATCCACTTAATATAAAAATGAATCCCTCACAAAAAAATGTGAGGGATTCATTTAGTATATATATATTTTCATATTTTATCCTTCTAAACTCCTATAATCCACCTTACCAATAAGGGTTTTGGGGAATTCGTCTTTAAACTCTGCCGTTTTGGGCCACGCATACTTAGCAATTCTCTTATTGCAGTGCTTTAGTATTTCATTCTTAATATCTTCAGTAGGCTCTACACCAATAGCTAAGACTAAATACGCCTTTATCTTTTGGCCTCTTACTTCATCAGGAATACCTACAACGCATGACTTATAAACCTTTTCATGAGAATCTAGCGCGGCTTCAATCTGAGCAGGATATACTGTATAACCGTTAGTTACAATGAGTCTTTTTATTCTCTGCGTAAAATAAATAAATCCATCTTCATCCATACTGCCAAGATCCCCAGTGTGTAGCCACGTATAACCATCTTCGTGTATATGCATTACTTTTTTTGTTTCTCTTTGATCTTTGTAGTAACCGAGCATTATAGTAGGTCCCGTCAGGCATATTTCACCCTCTACTCCGTAATTCACTTCATCGTCCGTTCCAAGCTTACATATTTTAAAGTACATATCAGGTAGCGGTATTCCTATGCTACCCTCTTTATTTTTATAAAGAGGCGCAGAGCAAACGCTTGCCATACTTTCAGTAAGTCCGTAACCTTCTCTTATTTTAACACTGCAACCACGTTCTTTTAAAAATTCATCTAGCCTAAGCTTTAAATCGGGACTTATAGCATCCCCACCTGAAGCTATGCATTTTAAGAAACTAAGATCAGCCTTTTCAAGGCCTTTCATCCTAATAAATACTTCGTATAGGGCTGGAACACCTGCAAGTAAATTGGGTTTGTATTTATTAATAAGATCAGCATATCTTTGAGGCTCAAATCTTGGTATTAGAATACTTTGACCGCCCAACGTCATCATAGTATGCACTCCCCCAAGACCATATCCGTGGAATAAAGGCATAATAGCCAAAAGCTTATCACCAGGCTCTAAAACAGGATTAGAAGCAACTATCTGCGCTCCTATGGCGTTGATACTATAATTTGAAATCACGATAACTTTAGGCTTTCCCGTAGTTCCTCCGCTAAACAGCATTACGGCTGGATCATTCTTATCTCTTTTAACTATATATTCTTCTTTATACTCTTTACCTAGTTTAAGAAAACTTTCCCACCAAATAATGTTCGCATCATTTGAAATCTTCTTAATATCTTTTCCTTCTGTTAGACTGTATGCTATTTTCTTGAAAGGACTAATCACATCTTTTACACTTGCGATTACAAGATTGCTCAATTTTACATCACTGAACTTATCATAGGCCATATCAAGAGCAATACATGCAGCACTGTCAGATTCAATCAAGTAATTCTCAATTTCATTCTTAGCACTCAAAGGATGTATCATAACAGATATAGCTCCTACAAGATTTACTGCATAAAAAGTTATTATGGCTTGTGGTAAATTAGGCATGCAAATAGCAACCTTTTCGTTGGGTTTTATTCCTATTACCTTGAGTGATTTTGCACAATCATTTATTTCCTTGATAAAGTTCTTATAGCTAACTTTTCTGTCCATAAATTCGTATGCTGTTAAATCAGGGTATTTTCTTGCTGTTTCTTCCACTCGCTCATAAATAGTTCCCTTAAAAAGTTCTATGTGAAAAGGTATTTCTCCCATGCTAGATATCCATGGCCTTTTGACTCCTCTATCTATTCTTGTTTCTTCATCAGAGAAATTTACTTTAAAATTGTCATAAAAATTGTAGCTTTTGCTATTTTCTCCAATCATGCTCTGTTTCTCCCGTCATAGGTTTTTCCAATTCTTCTGGGTGATTCATAAGATATCTAAATAGTTTCAGCGATTTAGAATAATAGTATCCATCTGATATTCTTTCATCCGTTGTAAGTCCCATTTCAACTGTTTCGTGTCTTTTAGTTTCACCGTTTTTGTCTAAAGAATAAGATACATTTTTTTTGCCAATTACGACGAAATTGGAATTAGTTCCCCAACTATACAGATGATGATATCCTGAGTTTAATCCTAGTGAACCTAGGTTTGTAAACATACACGTAGAATATGTAAAATCCCCTTTCGTTATAGAATCAGGAACTTTTCCGAAATAATTTAATAAATTTATACATTTCACAACTAAATAAATCATAAACCTAGGACACTTCCTAAGTACATTCATAGTTTTTGTACCTTCATCAATTTCATCCGTATTTCTTGCACTGTTTACCGTATCGTAAAGCTTTTTATTAAACCATTCTATGCTAGAGTCATTTTCAAAATTTACAATTGCAACTGCTTCTTCACTTTCATCATTAAAAGCTTTTTTAACAACAAAAGCCGCACTATAGTCATTCCTCTGGTATACGCGTTTTCCTATTATGAATCTATTTAACTGTGGCCTCATAATAAATGTCTTCATTGCTGCTGTAACTATAACTTGAAACAGCGAGTAGTTGTACTTAGGATTTTCAGCATTCTTCTTTTCCAAATAACTATTTACGGCTGTAAGGTCGATTTCTTCACTCACATAAGCTTCATTATCACATCTGTTCGGTAAGATATATGGTAACATCATATGCATAGCATCTAAATCTTTAAGCCACGCACCATCTTTCCTATCTCCCCTTCTTCTCTTTACGCTCATTCCATCTTGTATACTAAATATATGGAAATTATATATTTGTATACTCTCCTTTCTTATTTCCTCATTTGTAGTCTTTCAGTTATAATATATTTATAAACGTTGTGGAGTATTTCATTTTTTTCCTACAGCTTG
>JAAYHV010000009.1 GCA_012744355.1 Clostridiales bacterium | reverse complement strand
ATTGTATCATACTTTTACAGTGGCTCAAAGTAAAAAACCTAAGCTCAATTTTGAGCTCTTTGATTAACTATTTATTTATTTTATTATCCTACTTAACCCTGATGAATATGTAAATTTCAGCATTAAAGTTGTAGCCCTTATCATTTTTTTCTCCGTCAATATATTTAATAAGGATGTTAATTGTGCCCTTTTCATTTTCTGATATTATATATGCATCCTTAATCGAAATACTATCTACAGTTAAATTAAAAGTTTCAATTTTCTTAATTATCTCTTCATTTTTCATACTTACGATTTCCTTATTTCCCGAATCATTAAGTGATATGAAAACCTCATTTCCTTTTTCTTCAATTAGAGCACTATATTTCTTATTATTCTTTTCAAATTCATATTTATTCGGTGTCTCTTCTCCATAATCGAAGTTAGAAATATGTGTCTCTATAAGAAAATCGTATCCAGCTATGTTGACAACATCGTTTAAACCGTCGGTTCCTAAACTGAAATATCCATCTTCCATAGGTTCTTGTTCATACTGCGGAAAACCAAAAGTCGCTTCAAATTCATCGTACTCTTTAGGCATCCATTCTATTTCTTCAGCATATCCCATGTTTCTAATATATTCTGTTGATGCAATTATTCTTTTTTTGGTCAAATCATCAATATCTTCTTTAGGAATTATCCTATTATCCACTAGCATTTCATTTTCAATGAGAACATTTTCAAGCATGCTGATTTGGCTATTTTTGCTTATTGTAAACGCATCTATCATCGGGATTACTGAAATTACTACACAAATTATTAACACCATCGGCACTATGCCATTTTTTTCAACTGGCTTTAGGCTAAATACTAATGCTGCTATAAACGCAAATATACCAAAGAGTATTGCGTAATACCTCCCATATGTAAGACCAAAATCATTTATTCTTAATATGGAATTTATTGTTTGAAATACTACTATTGGTAAAAGCACTTTGGGAAATATTTTTCTAAACATTATAGCCATACGATTTTCCATCCTGCTAGCTAAAATATATATTAATATTACAGCCACTATGTATGAAACTAGCATAGGCTCTAAAAGTGCATCTGTCCAGAAACTACTACTGATATTGATTGCTATATAAACCAAAAGTATTAGTGTGAATATCATCGACAAAGGTATAACTATATAAGAGATGAGCACCTCAAGAATTTTGGGAGTTGATGTCGCCCTTAACAATTCTTCTGCATAGCCATCTTCTTTCTGTACTTTTATTGCACCTGGATATTTAGGTGTAAGCGATAAAAAGTATAATACAGCAAATACTACAAATACTATATTTGCAGTATGCAGATAGATGTCTTCATTCAGATTAAATAAAAGCATATCAGTAGCATAATAAATTATTGAAAATCCTATCATCAAAACCCATGAAAACAGAAGCGTCAAGAAAAAGGCTTTAAAACCCGATACAAAACACTCGTTGAATGTTATTTTGCTTTTAATTGATGGAATCCATAAAAATGCTATTATAAGTCCAAAAACAACCACTGAAGTTTTAACTAATACCTCTTGGCTAAGTTGCTGTTCATTCATTATTGTTAGGTAATATCCTACAGTCAATATAACAGTTATGGCCATAGAAACTATTCTAGCTGTCTTCCTTATGCAAAATCTCTCATATGCCAACTGCAAAACTGCACTTAAACATGCCCCTACTACTAACGAAATTATGTATCTTTCTAGATCATCTACCTCATTATTATTTATCACCATCGCATCTAACGCTGCTATAGCAACTAGAAATGCTGCTGTGAGAGGAAATCTTAATAAAGCATTAGAAAAGCTTTGTATACTATTAGTAAGTCTATTATAAATTTTCATATATTATCTCCTTTTTCATTACATTATACTTCTTTATTTGTACAATTCATAGCCTATAAATTATTAATATTTTGTCAGGCTAACCTTGATTTATTTTATTAAATCGTTATAATCATAATGTAAGTAAGATTATGAAAAGCGCGAAGTTATTATTTTGAGATAGCATTACACCAAATGCCAAACCCATAAGGAGGCTAATATGGATAAAGACTTTTGGAAGGGAAAGCATTTTTCTTTTTTTCAAAACAAAGAGTGCGAATACTTCCCGTGCCATAAAACAGATAAACCTGAAGATTTTAATTGTCTGTTTTGCTACTGCCCACTCTACGCTTTAGGCGATAAGTGTGGAGGTAATTTTACTATAACAGAAGATGGAATCAAAGACTGCAGCAAGTGTATGTTGCCACACGTTAAGAGTAACTATGCTTACGTTCGCAGTAAGTACTCTGAAATTCTTGACTTAGTAAGAACTCAGCTTAGCGAGGCTGAAGACAAATAACCACTTTATATTTTAATCATTAAAACACCATCAAATTAATTTGATACAAAACTCCCTAAACAAAAATCATTTTGTTTAGGGAGTTTTGTATTTGTTATATTAACGAATACACTACGATAATTTATAAACCATCATTAAAGTATATTTTATGATTATAAAAACAAGAGAAGATCTGACAAGCGGTTTAGATTATACGTTGCCAAACCACAAAGCACTGCGTCTCCAATCGCTGCACAATCCATATTTGCAGCAATTGCCGCCTCGATGCCCGATTTCGCATCTTCAACAACAATGCATTTTTCAGATGTGACCTTTAAGTATTCCCTCGCTCGAATAAAAACCTCAGGGTCTGGTTTAGATCGGGTAATATTCGTTCCATCAGATACCGTATCAAAAAAATCACCAAGGCCTAGCTTATTCAAGATAAATTTCGCGTTTTTACTAGAAGATCCAATGGCAAGCATGTAGCCTTTCTTTTTAAGCTGAACTAAGGTTTTACGCACATCATCGCTAAGGTCTGCTGGAGACATTTCGCTAAGCAAACTACGATAAATATTATTCTTTTTTTCAGCATACATCATTTTTTCTTCATTGGTCAGCCTTCCATTGTATTTTTCAAGTATTATTTCAAGACTCTCCATACGACTCACACCACGAAGCCGATTGTTAATATTTTCATCAAAATAAATAGATAAATCATTAGCTATTTGCTTCCACGACATATAGTGATAGTGATCTGTGTGACAGATAACACCATCTAAATCAAAAATTACAGCACTGTATTTCATGTTTTAAGCCTCCCTCCACGATGCTTTTTCCCTGCGTATTGTCAATTTCCCGTCGAGCAAGTACTCTTTGTTATACACGTTAATTTTTTTAGCTTCTCCATGTTCTAATAAGAATGTACAACTATCTTTTGTTATTCCTACAATTATTCGAGAGTTCTCAACGCAAATACGAAAACGATAGCCTTTCCACTTTTTTGGCAATATTGGTGCAAAATAAATACCGCTTTCTTTAA
The DNA here is from genome assembly GCA_012744355.1 of Clostridiales bacterium. Taxonomy (GTDB): domain Bacteria; phylum Bacillota; class Clostridia; order Peptostreptococcales; family Anaerovoracaceae; genus JAAYHV01. Next base: position 23,390 of record JAAYHV010000009.1, on the reverse strand, counting down.
GTCTAACACCACCAAAGCCATAAATAATCGCCATATAATTCCCACCCATGTTTGCGGTGTGAATTCCGTCTTTCGTGTTTTTATGCATATCCATAAGATCAAGTTTTGTGGAGTCGCCAAAATATTTAAATGCTTTATCTTCCATGCCTAACCGCGATGCTACAATGCTGAAAATACATCTCGACAAGGAAGAATCATGTGTTGTTATCTTTTCATAATACTCAAAAGAATTGCGCATCGTTTCTTGAGATTGCGAATCTTCCAAAATGAAATGTGCCAAAATTGTATCTGGTTGTTTGCATACTTGATGTCTATATAAATGTAGAGGATGATAGTGTAGTAGCAAAGGAAAATTCTTTTTGGGAATGGTATCTATATCCCAACGATTTTTTTGTAGAAAAGAATCATCTTGCGGATTAATTTTTAACTTTTCATCATACGGCAGATACATGCGTTGAGCTGCCTTCTTAAATCCATCGATTTCCTCAAGTCCTAATCTAATTCTCCTTTGCATCTTTCTAAACTCAGGGAGCTTCCTCATCTGAAAATAGAGTTTTACCGCCCATTGCAAATGATATTGTGCAAGGGCATTAGTGTAATAGTTGTTATTTACGATGCATGTATATTCATCGGGACCTGTCACATCGTTAATGTGAAACTGTCCATTGTAGAAATTACCAACATCCATCCATAGCCTAGCTGTTTCAAATATAATCTCTGCACCTTTATCCTGTATAAAATCCCCGTCCTTTGTAGCAAGATAATACGCAATAATCGAATAAGCGATATCACCGTTGATATGGTATTGCGCTGAGCCAGCGGGAAAATAACCTGAGCATTCCTTACCCATTATAGTTCGCCATGGATATAACGCACCTTTTTTGTGCCCCAAAATCTTTGCATTCTCTTTCGCCATTCCGAGTGTCTCATATCGGTAAGCAATCAAGCTTTTTGTAACCTGAGGGTTTGTAATCGTGAAAAACGGTTGGATATACATTTCCGAATCCCAAAAATAATGCCCTTCGTACCCTTCACCACTAAGCCCTTTTGGTGCAATATTCCCATATTCATCTTTGCTAACCGACTGTATCAACTGAAATAGGTTGTATCTTAGCGCCATATTCAGCTCATTGTCTCCTTGTATTTCCACATAACAGTTTTCCCAATACTCTGTAAGGTAGTCTTCTTGATATTTGTATAGCTCTTGTAATGAGACGGAAAGTGCCTTTTTCATCTCTGCCGCCGCGTGAATTTTGCAGTCTTCCACACGAAGCGAATCTGAAAAGACAGCATACTTGACCAACTTAATTGTTTTTCCAGGCTGAGCAAATGTACACATTTGACATTTCGCATTGCTTTCATTTATGATAAATTGTCGTTCACTTTCACCGGATAAAAAGTTTTTCACACAGCTACACACTTCCAATCCGGATTTTGAAGTAGTTGAGTTAATATACGACGCGCCATACTGAATATAGCAAGATAAAGGGGTTAAGTATTGAAAACTTTCGTCTGCATTTCGAGGATCGTTAGGATCAAAATAGTTCGCGACATTGCCATTGTGGTTTGATTCAATCATAACATCACTGGAAAAGTTAATGGGATTTATTTGATACTCTATCGTAAACAATGACAATTGATGGAAAGATGCCATGCGAATCACTGTAATCTCCAATTCCTTTCCTTTTGGTGAACGCCAAGATACAAATCTGCCCGTTATACCTTTTTCCATATCGACCCATCTTTTACTTTTTAACACAGTGCCTTCAAACATGTTAAACTTTTCATCATCAAAGTATATATTGATGGCTTGGGTATCTGCAACATTAAGCATAGTCTGCTTTTCTTGTGTCAATCCAAATATATTCTCTGCTTGTTTGGCTTGCGTAAAATCGTAAAAACCATTGATATACTGCCCGCGAATAGTTGTGAAATCATCTGGATACCCCTCTTCAAATGCAGAACGTATTCCAATATACCCATTGGCGTTATGAAACAACGTTTCATTTAGCAACAGGTTATAATTATCTAGTTTTAAATCATTTTTCTCATAAATTGCTTTTATTTTCATATTAATCCTCTAGTAGCATCTTCAATTTTATTGTGTATTTGTAAGTTCTTTTAGAAGAGACCGCATCGATTTCCATGAATTTAATCGAAAAACAGCACTCGTATTATCTGTACCAATTTTAACAGTATGCGCATTGCTAGGCATCGCCATAAAAAGGTCTTCATCAGTGTAATCATCTCCAACTGCAAGTATAAAATCAAAGTTTTGATTATGTACAAACGCTGATGCACTTTGACCTTTATCAACCCTGCTGTCTTTGACTTCGATAACTTTGTTTCCTTCTTGAATACTAAGGTTCATAGATTGAATTAAGGATCCTAACGCAGACCTTACTTCTCCTAACTTAACTGAAACCATGTCAGGTTCGCATTGCCTATAATGAAAAGCCAAAGAGTAGTCTTTCTCCTCAATTAATGCACCTGGCATACGGTCCGTATACATTTGCATCACGCTTTCCACTTTAGCTTTCCAGCTATTATCCAGCGTTGTCGTCATAATCCATTCTCCATCGGGCTCGCGTCTCCAAAGTCCGTGTGCAGCAATCATGCTCAGCCTAAGATCTCCAAGCCAGTTCTCTAACGTATGGCGATCTCTACCAGAGACTATCACAACGGTATTTTTAGGATCTTCAACAAGTTTAAATAGCAACCTCTTAAGCTCTGTATCTGGCTTAGCTTGCTGAGGAATGGATTGAAAACCGACCAATGTACCGTCATAATCAAGAAAAATCATTCGCTTGCTCGCACTAATATATGAATCAGTGATAATAGAAAAGTCACGATTTATACTCTTTGCCGCAGAAGGCTGAGAGGTTTCGGTTGTCTGAGACAGTGAATTGATAAACTGTTTGGCCCAAAATTCTACGTTGTAACGTTTAAGTCGTTTGTGTAGAATCCGATTAACTGCAATTTTTTCTTCAGCAGGCATATCTAATGCCGTTTTTATTCCATTGGCAATAGCATTACAGTCGTTGGCATTAACAACGACAACTTCACCTATCTCACTTGCTACACCAGCTGTTTCACTGATTACGACCATACCTTCATAATCTGTTCTTGCTGCAATATATTCTTTTGCAACTAGGTTCATACCATCTCTAAGTGGTGTTGCTAGCAGTACATCGGCTTGTTTATACAATGCAATCAAACTCTCTTGGCTAAAAGCTTGAAAATAAAACCAGATTGGCATCCAACTAACCGTCGCATGTTTGCCGTTAACTTGACTAACAAGCTCTGCAATTTCACTTCTTAAGTTCTCATATGTTTCAACTGCAGTACGAGATGGGGCAACAATCAAGTGAAATCTTACTTTCTCCTTATATTCTGGGTTTTTGCATAAAAATTCATCAAAAGCTCGGATTCGCTGTGGAATTCCTTTCGTATAGTCTAGCCTATCTATTGACAAAATGATTTTTTCTTCGCGTGTGTTTTCTTTAATTTGGTTAAACTCAGCAAGAAACTCGGGTGTATCATACTCTTTTGTAAAGCGCTCATAATCAATTCCCATCGGAAAAGCATCAACCTGGATATAACGATCTTCATAAGTGATACGATTAAGGTTATTCTCAAATCCAAGCAGGCGTCGCACACTACTTAAAAAGTGACGCACATATTCATATGTATGGAATCCTATCAAATCTGCACCGAGCAATCCCTGGAGAATCTCATCTCGCCATACTAGGAGCCTAAAGATTTCATAAGATGGGAATGGTATGTGCAAGAAAAATCCAATTTTGGTATTTGGATACTTCTCTTTTATCATTTGAGGAAGTAACATTAGCTGATAATCGTGGATCCAAATCGTATCTCCGTTGTTGATCTTCGGTTCGACAACATCAAAAAACTTTTTGTTTACTTTAACATATGCCCCCCAAAGGTCTAAATCATACTCTGTTTTATTTGTAAAATAGTGAAACAGTGGCCAAATGGTCTTATTGCAAAACCCATAGTAAAACTGTTCTATTTCATTTTCTGACATAAAAACTGGTAGACATTTAAACTGTTTATCTAATACTTTACTGATATCTTTTGTTTCCTTTGAACTTAGACTATCATTAGTAATGCCTGGCCAACCAACCCATATACTGTTGGTATGTTCATGATAACCCTTTAATCCAGTGGCAAGACCTCCTATGCTGCTTTCATACTCAAAACCTTGACTGTCTTTTTTTATCGTTATTGGTAATCTATTCGAGATTAAAATTGTTTTGTTCATAAAATCCTCCTTATTTAAATATATTAAAATACTAAAAGTACTGTTCTTTAAACCATCTAATAATGCAAAATACTTGTTTAAGTTATGCATATGCTTTCATACTAATATAATCATTATATCACATAAAATATTCAGTTCTTGTAAATGTGTTTTTTTATACCGGTAATAAGTTGTTATAGAATTGGTTGGCATCTAGATTTATATGTTTTACCTAAATTGTGAATTTAAAAAACAGGTTTCTCCAAGATGGACAAATTTATTTTTTTACAATTCTAGCCATTCTTGTATTAAACAATTCAAGATTTATCACCCAACACTTCAAACAAGCCATATAATGTGATAAAATAAGTATATGTTAAACCTACTTATAGTATAATTTCCAAGGAGAGAAGCGTTATGAAAAATTTATGGACAACTATTAAAGTAAAAGATATGGAAGCATCTTTAGATTTCTACACCAACATATTAAATCTAGAAATTGATAACAAAATGAAGCCAAGCGAAGACATGGAAATTGTGTTTTTATGCAAAGGTGAAACTAAGCTAGAATTAGTATATAATCTTAGTGAAAAAAATATATTATATAATGGCAATGTATCCACAGGCTTTTCAGTAGATTCTGTAGATGAATACATTGAATATTTAAAAACCAAAAATGTTTCGATTCTAGAGGGGCCTTTCCAGCCTAACCCTAATGTAAGATTTTTTTATATTAATGACCCCAATGGATATAAAATTCAATTAGTAGAGCAATGTTGAATTGAAACAGTCTCACAAAAAATGTGAGACTGTTACTTTTTTTATATAATTATTTATCTCCTAAGAGTCTTTTCTCGCCCTCTAAACTTCTTATTTCGCTTACCTCCTGGCTAACTTCCAGTGTACCAAGGTAATCGCCTTTATCGTTTCTAACTGCAAAGTATTGGATTAATATGAACATACCTTTCATTTTCAGCCAAAAACTTTCACTATCTCTTTTACCTTTTTTGAAGTTTTCCAGTATTTCTTCAACTACATGTACGCTTTCTGGAGGGTGGCAATTTCTAACGTCCCTACCTATAATCGCGGCTGAACGCTTAAATATCCTTTCATTCGGTCTAGAAAAGAAAGCTACTTTGTCATCTTCGTTTATAAATGTCACGTCTACAGGCATCGCATTTATCATAGTTTCTATTTGCTCAAATGTTAACTTTCCGGTTTCCATCTGAATTACACCTTCTTTAACTGCTCCATCATTAATCTCACTTAGTTTAATTTCGGGTTTCTCTGGGGCTTCTATAAAAGCAAATTCATAATCAAAGCTTTGCATGTGCATCGCTTTAAATTCTGTTTCATTAAATACCTCTGTAGCCGCCGGGAAAAGTATAAGTTCCTGCTTATTAATTAGTCCATGAAGATTATAAAACAAAGCTCCTAAATCAATATTGAACGATTCTCTGTTCATATTCCCCTTTTCAACTTTTTCTATTACTTCCTTTAAATGTTTCCTTACATCATCATGTAGAGACCACATTATTTTCAGACCTTCAAATCTATCCATTTTCTTTTCCATATATGGAAACAATACATTCTCAAGTTTTTGAAGATGTTCATTATATGCTAAAAGTTCCTTAAGCACTTCTAGAATAATCTTTCTGTCTCCCATATATTCTTGTTTCTTTATAATAACCTTAAATGAATCGAGATGCGTCCTTAGTCCTTTATTTTCTTCCATCAAATAATATATAAATGTTCCCTCTTCAGGTTTTTCCCATTCATAGCTTGCCAAACTTTCATAAAACACATTTATAAGTTTATCTACAGAAGCTAATACTTCTTTAGATGTTAATCCCATTTTAAGTTGCTCATTTTCTATAAGAAAAATATCCTTTGGTGTAACATTCTTAATATCTGATTTATACTTATCGTACAGTTCTTTACCGTTTTCTTTATTGTGTATACCTTGCGCAAAGTTTATTAGATTTTCAATCTTACTATCCATAATGAACCACCTCTCTTTGTTTAGCTGAGTTAACTATTATTTCTTTTCTTGACTTCTCTTATCGTTAATTAATTTCATGTGCTTTTCATCAATTAATTTTACATCATTTTCTTTCGCCCAAGCCACGCAGCTTGTAAGTACCGTTTTTAAAAACACCCTAGGTACTTTTACAATTGTCATGCATGCGGCTTCTGTAAATTTAACATCAGGATCTATTCTGCCTGCAGCATACACTATTGAGGATATGTCAATTTCTTTTCCTTCCGGCACTTTTCCCGAATTCGGTTTTCTAAATCTAGTATACCAAAATTTTGTACTGTCCCTATATCCATAGTCTACCACTACTCTAGGAAACGTCCTTGCTTCAGCTCCATTTATAATATTGTTATAAAACTTTTCTTTCATCAGTATTTTGTCAATTTTCAATATAAAGTGAGCTCCATGCATGCTTGTTATACCGTTGAAACTTTTGTACGGTGGGTCTATTCCTTCAAGCTGGCCAATCCTTTCTTTGTCCTCATAAGCATCTTCCAAATCTTCTTGCCATGTGCATTCAAACACTTGATATGCTTTTTTTACTATTAATGGTCTTTCACCATCTTTAGCTTGCCCTTTTTCAAGTTCAAATTTGCAGTTTTCCATCTTCTCTGCACTTGTTTCTCCTGGAAATCCAAGCCTTACAATTTCTTTGAAGTCTTTTTTATTGTCCTCCATGAAATTGAGTGCACACTTTCCTGTCCTCAATAAGTTTTGAGCTGTGTTAGATGAATTACGGCTTTCAAGAAGCATAGCATAATAATCCTTGCCTGCTACATAATATGGAAAACATAAAGAATAGGGTCCTAAATTAGTACTTCCTTCTTCGGTGATAGTAGAAATCAATAAAGTTGGCATTGGAAAGAATGATGACGTCTGATAGAAATTATCTACTATTCTTAAATTTTTAAATGAGCTCAATTATGATTCCTCCATTTTATTAATTGCAACAAAATTTATGTCGAAAGATGCGGATGAATAAGCTACTTCTTCGGGCCTTAGATACATCTTTAAATATTTTCTTAAAGCTTCAATATAATTACAGCTTCTTTGCGTATGTTTACATAAAGACTTATCACCGTGTACACTTACATCTCTACTACTATTATACTTAATGCATAGACCTATAAGCAAGGATATTAATGTTTAAATTTATTTGTTTTATTAAACTAATATAAAACTACGCTTTTTCTATTTAATCTATATAAAAGCGTAGTTTTTTATTGAATAATTTGTAAGATTTACCTTTAGAAAAATATATATATATATATATATGACACTGCAAACTTCTAGCCAAATATTTAATTTAATTTCAATTAGTAAGACGTAAAAGTATACTCTATATCATTTTCTTTACAATGCTCGCGTAATTTCATACATCCATCTGAGCCATTATAACATCTAAGTAATACATCTAAATCATTTTCTCCTTCAATCCTATCTAGGCTTTTAAATAGTTTAGATGTGTTTGCTCTATCAAAATCATAATAGTATTCATACGTCCTAGTTCCAAAACTTTCTTTGCATGCCTTGCTTAAATCTTCTCCTGCTATTTTTAATTCACCTTTGATTAGCTCGGCTTTAACATTTATGTCCAATTTAGGGTGTCTCTCATCACATAACACTATTCTCATAAACGAATCTCCTGTCGCTTCCTTTGCTCGTAACAAACTATTTGATTTCTTCTATCACTTACATTATATAGGTTTATTCTAAATTTATCAAGAAGTGAGAGCCCGTTCATCAAAAAAAGTTTTTCCGATGCCACATAGTATTCTTTTAATATAAGGGATCCATGCTTTAAATATTCTAGACCGATTTTTTATTATCTGGTACTTTTTCCTTAAGCATGAAGGATATGGCTAAACCAATCGCAGAGGCTATAGCTGCAATTATAAAGGTATCAGTAAAACTGCCAGCCATCGTCTTTATTAATATACCTGATAATGCTGCTAGGCCATATGCTTGATATATCACTCCATAATTAGATCCAAATCTGTATGATCCGAATTCTTGATTTGTGTAAGTAGGAAATAAAGCAAGAAAACCTCCGTATCCCAGAGCTATGCCTACTATCCCTAAATAGAATGCAGCTTTAATGTCTCCCAAAAAACTCAAAGTTAATAATGACGCTATGGTTATCGCAAATAAGATTTTTAACAGTTTTAATATTCCAAATTTATCAGATAATGCACCAGAAACAAGTCTACTACCTGCGTTTGAAATAGCAAGTACAGAAATAATTCCAGCTGCCGCTGCTCCTTCAAGTCCTGCTACCTCAATACCTATGTTCTTCGCGGCTCCTAGTATCATTAATCCCGGAATCACAGCAAACCAATACATTAGCCAAATCTTCTTGAATTGGGAAGTTTTAATCATTTCTACAGTCATATAATCTTCAGGATTTTTTTTAGCTGTTTTTTTATCAATGCTACGCGGATTGTTTGTGAAAATAGCTCCTATTGTTATCAGTATCAGTGAAAGCACTCCTAGCCCTAAAAAAGCTCCTGATATATTAGAACTTTTAATAAAGTTACTTATAACTTCTTTAAATACGATGCTGCCTCCCCCAAAAACGCCTACTGATAATCCAGTTATCATACCCTTCTTTTCTGGAAACCATTTTATTAAAGTAGAAAGCGGGCAAACATATACAAAGCCAACTCCTGCTCCTGTAAGCACTCCATATGTTAAATATAGCATCAGGGGAGTCGTTGCCAGTGAAGACAGTATTAACCCACCGCCATAAAGAAGTCCTCCAATTAATAGTGTCAGCCTTGGTCCTTTTCTATCCACAAGTCTTCCTGAGAAGATTGTACTAAATGCAAATACGAATTGCGCTAGTGAATAAGTTAGTAATATTTCATTTTCTCCCCAACCTCTTTCGCTTTGTATCGCTGTACCGAAAATACTCCACGCGTATAGCCCAGCTATGGTAATTTGTGCAACAAGTGCGCCCACTACTACTACGTACTTATTGCTCATATATATACCTTTTTTTTCTCTAATCATTTTTTAATTACTTCCTTACTTTTGGCCTTGTGTACTAAAGCTGCCCCCAGTTAGTTTATATGGTCTTAAGTGAGATTTAATTGTAATAACATTCCCCTTATATAGCTTTTTATGAAAGCTCAAATAATATTTCTTTTAAATACTACACGTGCACTATATCCATGTCAAGCATTTTTTCACAATTCTGAACTTAATGAATTCAGCACCCTATAATTAAAATTGCTGCTAAAAGGATATTTACAGTAATTAAAACTTTACTTTTTATGTCTGATATAAAAGTACAAAGAACCTAAAAGATATTCCGCAGATTGTTCTTTTGCTAATTTAAACAGAAAGTTTTTTATTGAATTTTCAGACGTTTTACCTTCGCTATACTGACTTATTAATCTTTCAAACCTTGCTTTTTCATTCTTTGATGCTTTTTTGCTCACGTAACCCCAAATATGTTGAGCAGCATTTATTTCAGCTCCAACATCCTCACTAAGATCAAGGGTTTCTTCAATGTATTTGTAAAAAAGTCGCGCGTCAGGCTTGTCTTTATCTTTTAGAAGGTTTCTGATGCTATTGTAGTTGGATGCAGAGCGGCTCAAAACCAAATATTTAAATTTAGTCCATTCCTTTTCTAGGTTGCCAATTTTAATATTTTCCTTTGTGAGCAAAATACACTTAACGGCTGAAAGGTTCTTATCTTTAACCTCTAGCATAATATCTATGTCCTTTGAATGAAGTCCATCATAAAAGTCCATAAATTGAGTGGAATTTATGTAATCAGAATGTGCTCCTTTAGTTCCATTTATCTTGCTTTGTGAGTAGTGAGTTTTCTGCTTTCCATCTTTAGCTTTCCACGTTTTGTTGCACTTATCTATCCAGTCATATTCGCTATATTCATTTTCAGCTTTGTTAATCTCATTATGAAGATTATCAAAAACAACGGGAATACCTGTTCTTTCAGAAATATAAAGTACGTCTTGTATATGATATGATTTATCATCGTTTTCTATTACTAAACGGCTTTTTACTCTACTATTTAGCTTATTATAGTTATCTATAAATCTGTCTGTTGCCGCTTTCTTGTCTGAATATATACCACCTATATGCAATATCATCTTGCATGAATCACTGCACCCTAACGAATCTAGAAACTTAGCATGATACTCCAGTTCGTCTACAGCCTTGCTTACTACATCAGTTCTTGTGGAATTTAAAACTGTATACTGCCCTGGATGCATTGAAACACGCAAGCCTGATTTCTTAATCAATTCTCCAATAACTTGTAGCTGATCTTGAAATTCTTCCCACCACGGAATCTTATTCGCAGGATGTGATCCAAATGGGATAATGTCTGAGCTAATCCTAAATAATTTTATTTCATTCTCAATATTATATTTTATGATCGCTTCTAACGCATTGAGATTTTTTGAAATCACCTTTCGAAGATTCTCTGCTGAAGCATTGTTTAATCTTAATGATGATAGTTTTGTTTCTTCACTACCTATTTGTATGCATGCATACCCTATTGACATTCTTCCACCTACCCATTCCTCTTTTATGCTTTTTTAAACTTTGCTAACTTGACAAACCCTCTAACGTTAAAACCATTTCTTCTTCTTGAAATATATGATCATCAAAACCGCTGTCGCGACGCATCCACCCACAAAATAATAGAATCCATTAACATCCTCTAAAGCTGGAAAATTCTTGAAGTTCATTCCGAAAACACCTGTTAAAAACGAGAGAGGAATAAATATCGCTGAAAATATTGTAAGAACTGTCATTACATGATTCATATCATTTGAATTAGTAATCATGTAATTATCATAAAGCCCATCTACCGTTTCTTTTTGAACATTAACTTCACTAATTGTCATTTGAACATGTTGGGACAGTGATTCAAAATACTCTTTGTTTTTCATAAATCTATCTTCTTTAAGATTAACTAAATCCAATAACAACTTATCTAAAGGATTTGCGCTCATTCTAATTAAGATAATTTGCTTGCGACATCGATGAAGTTCCCGCTGATTTAAAGATTTATTTTCCATCAAGTCAAATTCCATTTTACCTATATCAAGTAGCATACTTTCAAGGGAATAAATGTAGTGGTCTATTATCGCATCTAATAAGCAGAAATATGTATATTCAATGCCCATATTTCTTATATTACCTTGATTATTTTTGATTCTTTCTCTTATGGAATCAAAAACATCTCCTTTTCGCTCTTGAAATGTTAGCAATATATTGTCGTAGAGATATATGCTAATATTCTCATAAATAAATTCCCCGTCTTTTGTTTGTATCATTTGGATATCATTATAAATATATTCATCCGTAACTTTATAAAAGCTGTGCTTTGAAATATTAAGCATCTGCTCAAGAATCATTTTATCAATGCCAAATATTTTACCAAGCTTATTTATCTCTTCGATATTATTAATACCTATTACATTTATCCACTGAACCTTTTCATCTTTTGATTTTTTTATATCTTCTAAAAAGGTTTCATTACAATTTTCGTAAAACTGATGTTCAAGAGACTCATCATCAAAATAAAATCTTTCTATTATAAATTTTTCATTTTTCTGTCCCTTGTACATAAGCGTCCCTGGTATCGTATTAATCATTTTGTTTAATCTTTTGTCATTTATATTAGTCTTCTTTTTAAATGCCATACTACTCCCTCACATTCTGATCAATAAGAAATTTTTGTTCATACACCAAGCCAAGTTTCATTATAATTGGATTTTAAGCAAATTTCAGAGCTATATATTGTATAAAATTCGGTATTATCGGTATCGTTAATTATACACTTTATATATAATACCTTCAAGATATATAAATACAAATTGTATATACTAAAAAACAAACCCGAGAATGGCTTATACGGTTATTCTCAGGTTTGCTAGTTCTTTATTTTCTGTATCATCAATATTGGTCTTATTTATTTCTTTAATTCCCTCAATAAGTGAGGCACTAAATCTGAAAATTTATCTGCTACACTAACGTTTGCGGATTTTAATGCTTCTATCTTTGATTCGGCTGTTCCAGAAGAACCAGACACTATAGCTCCAGCATGACCCATTCTTTTTCCTTTTGGCGCCGTTCTTCCGCTGATAAATGCTACTACTGGTTTAGTCATGTTTTCTTTTATCCATTTGGCAGCCTCTTCTTCCGCGTCACCACCAATTTCACCGATAAGAATCACAGCTTTAGTCATCGCGTCTTTATTAAATGCATCTAAAACGTCAATGAAACTCGTACCGCCAACAGGATCGCCTCCAATACCTATTGCCGTACTTTGGCCTAGTCCAGCTTTGGTTACGGCAGAGACCGCTTCATACGTCAAGGTTCCTGATCTTGATACGATTCCGATGCTACCTTTAACGTGAATGTGACCTGGCATGATGCCAATTTTAGATTGACCTGGCGTAATAATCCCTGGACAATTCGGACCTATTAGCCTGGTTTTCTTTCCTTCTAAATATGTTTTGACCTTTAACATGTCCTGCACAGGAATATGCTCTGTAATACACACAACTAGATCTAACTCAGCATCTATAGCTTCCATAATTGCTTCAGCCGCATAAGGAGCTGGAACGTATATTATGGATGCATTTGCACCTGTTTGATCTACTGCTTCTAATACTGTATCAAACACTGGAACGCTATTAACTGATTGTCCTTTTTTGCCTGGTGTAACACCAGCAACAATGTTTGTTCCGTAATTCAACATTTGTTCTGTGTGGTACCTAGCAGCTGAGCCTGTTATTCCCTGTACTACTACTTTTGAATTATTATCTACCCAAATGCTCATGAGCTGCCTCCTTATTTCCAACTAATGATACTATTTTCATTGCACCATCATCCATATCTTCTGCTAAAATAGCATTTATCTTTGAATTTGATATTATTTCTAAACCAATATTCGCATTTGTTCCTTCTAGCCTAACGACAATAGGAACTTTGCATTCTAAATTTTCAACGGCATTTACAATACCTTTTCCTATGGTATCACACCTCATAATTCCTCCAAATATATTGACAAATATGCCGCCCACCTTGGGATTGCTTAGTAGTATTTCAAATCCCTTTGATACCATCTCAACACTAGCGCTTCCACCAACATCTAGGAAATTAGCTGGTGAACCTCCTGCCATATGAATGGAATCCATAGTTGCCATCGCAAGACCCGCTCCATTTACAAGGCATCCGATATTTCCGTCTAATTTAACGTAAGCAAGATCATGTTTAGCTGCTTCAATTTCTTCTTTATCCTCTTCAGATTCATCCTTGTATTTCATTATATCAGGATGCCTATATAGTGCATTATCATCAAAACTCATTTTTGCATCTAGTGCAATAAGCCTAGATTCTTTAGTTAGCACTAAGGGATTAATTTCCAGTAGCGAAACATCTTTGTTAGTAAAACAAGAATACAATCCTTCAAGGATATCCTTCAAAGCTTTTTTGTCTAAATTTAAGAAGTTCGCAATCCTATAAATATGGTAAGATTTAAGACCAATACTTGGATCTATATCTACGTAGATTATGGATTCAGGAGAAGTCTTAGCTACTTCTTCTATGTCCATTCCTCCAGCAGATGAGGCTATAAACGTATAACAAGATTTTTTCCTATTAACGATTAAGCTCAAATAAAATTCACTTTCTATGTCGCAGCCTTCTTCCAAGTATACCTTTTGTACAACCTGTCCTTCAGGTGAAGTCTGGTGTGTTACAAGGGATTTTCCAATCAATTTGTCTGTCGCTTTAACTGCTTCATCTAAAGACTTCACAAGAATGACGCCTCCTGCTTTACCCCTACCGCCTGCATGTACTTGTGCCTTAACAACAATCACATCCGACCTAAACAGCGCAGCTTTTTCTTTTGCTTCCTCTGTGTTTTCTACCATAAAGCCTTTCAGAGTAGGTACTCCATATGCCTTAAATATTTCCTTTGACTGATACTCATGAATATTCAATTTATTCACTCCTTTGCTCGTAAACTAAAGTTATATTTGCTGAAACTTCAAGGACAATAAATCCACAAAAACTATATTGATTTTACCATAGTATAAATTGCATAACCACCAATACAGTCTTTTATATTGTTTTTTCTTTGTATATGGAATTTGTCAATATACAAAAGAATAGTCTTCTATCCTCGTTTGCAGATATTACAATAATTAGTTGCTAAGATAGAATGTCGCTATTTCCTTGGATTTTATCATTGAAACAACAGGTGAAATTTTTTCTATAAAAATAGCAAGGCTCTCTAATTAGTTACAAATTCAGGGGCCTTGCCATCTCGTTTTTTGCTAGAATAAAGGAATTTATTCGGTTGTATAATTTTTAATTGCTTAGCATTGGTCAGGACATACGCACTCTAATCCTGATTTTATATCTAGATTTCACCGCACGCTTCTTCATCAAAAATAACTGTTACATCTCTATGCATCATAAGAAATGATACTGGGAATTCAGCAGTAATAAACTTTTCATTTAACAGTCTATTCAAAACATGCGATTTATTTTTTCCAGTTAATAATAAAACTATTTTTTTTGCTTTCATTATAGTGCCCATACCCATAGTAATTGCTTGCCTAGGAACTTCAACTTCACTTCTAAAGAAACGCGAATTCACTTTAATAGTGTCTTCTGTTAAGTCAATTATATGAGTTGCAGAGCCCAATCTCGTATTAGGTTCATTAAAAGCAATGTGCCCATTTTCTCCAACACCCAAAATAAGTAAATCCATACCACCAGCTGCATCTATCATTTTTTCATATTCATCACAATACTTGTCATAATCTACCTCAACTCCCGAAGGTACTTGGCAGTTTTCAATTTTAAGATTTATATGTTTGAATAAGTTGTTTTCCATAAAAAATCTATAACTTTGTTCATGTTCTGGTGTTAATCCTATATACTCATCTAAATTAAAAGTTCTAACTTCAGAAAAGTCTAAAATCCCCTCATTAAATTCCTTTATTAATTCATTATATAATCCTAAAGGTGTACTGCCAGTAGCCAAACCAAGAATCGCCTTTGGATTCTCTTGTATTACTTTAGTAATTATTTTTGCTGCTTCTTTACTAACTTCCTCATAACTTTTATTGCGTAAAATTTCCAATATTTTTTACCTCCGAAATATAATCTGCATCCAATAATTTTTATTATTCTACCTACAATTTAAAATTGTTTTGTTATTTGGTTAAGACTTTTAAAATTGTTTATTCATAATATATGTCTAAACAAGAATTGTAACATCAATTTTAGCACTATATCTTTTTTACTATCTTTGAGATTTATAAATTCTTCCTTAACATTATATACGTTTTTTACGCATTTTACAATATTCGCCTAATATTTTTTTATCATAAACCTCATCTTTCAAAATTAAAAAGAGGCTTGACCTATCGATCACGAACTGACCTAAGACTTTACCTCTTTTAGTCTATATATTTTTTTTAATTTCTATAGGAATTAAATCAGAGTTATTCGTAAATACCATAGGTTTTGTTAACATTTTGAATGAAAATAACGCCATTGCCCGGTTTACTAATTTTCAACTTTTCTCTTATAGATGACACAATAGTATCTGTTATATCTTCCTTAGAAAGGATCATAACTATTTCTTTTTCTGGCTCTATCTCCATGTTGAATAATTTGCTTGTTTCATGCATTCCAGAACCTCTTGCGTTAATTATTGTTCCACCTTTTGATCCAACAGCTTCTGCTGCTTCAATTACATCCTCAGCTTTGCCTCTATTCACAATTGTAATAATAATCTGATACATTGTTTTATTTACACCTCTTCCCTCTTCACTTTTTTTGTCGCCAAAACGACTTGACCCAACAATTCCACTCATACTAGTTGTGAAGATAATTCCATGATTTGATTTTTCAAAATGGAAATCTTTTTTTAATTGAGTTGAAACGTAATCTGCAGTATGATTGTCAGTACCTAGTAAAACTATTTCTTTTCTTTCATCATACAATGAAAGGAATTTTGATAAAGCATTATCAACAGTTCCTCTTCCTAAGAACACAGTACCCCCTGAAATCCCATACTGTTTCGCTTTATGCATAACTCGACTACCCATTCCGTAATTTATGACTACACACATCAATTCATAATTCGCTACGCTATCCAAATTAGCCATGTTTTTTTTCAACTCCCTTTGTTTTTGACTTTATTGCAAATACGAAACCTAATATTTCTAAGGTTATAATCGGAATCATTGCAACCATAGCAATCATTCCAAAACCATCTACCATCAAATCTGCCCCATCAAAAGCATTTGCAGCACCTTGTATAAACGCCAATATAAAGGTTGCTGTGACTGGTCCAGTTGCTACTCCACCGGCGTCAAAAGCAATTCCTACGAAAAGTTTTGGTATAAAAAACATCATCGATATGCTAATTATATACCCGACTAGCAAATAATGCCATAATTGAATTCCTGGCACTAATATACGAATAACAGATAGCGCAACTGCTATACCAACTCCTATTGCAAGCGGAATTAGCACAGCTTTGCTCTTTACGTATCCACTTGTTACATCTTCAATCTGATTAGTTAGTACGTACACTGCAGGCTCTGCTAAAATAGTTACGACACCTAGAATAAAACCAACAATAATAATGTAGGCCTTGTTATCCATTAACGCTAAATTATTACCTATACTAGTCCCTACATCCATAAAGCCTTCATTTACACCTATTAGAAAAATTATTAATCCTGTAAAAGCAAATATAAATCCTGTCAGTATTTTACGTAGTTCTCTTTTCTTTAATTTAAAGGAAATTTTCTGCAACACTAAAAGTATTACCAGTAAAGGCAAAATTGCCATAAAACTTTCTTTTACATACTCTGGTATCGCTTCTATAAACGGTTTAATTATAGAAGTTGATTCAGCTGTTTCCGAATAAAGTCCAGAAGAAAACTCGTCAGTTTTGGAAAATATTCCCAAAATCATTACGGATATAATGGCACCAGTTGATGCAATGGCAACCAATCCAAAGCTGTCTTTTTCAGATGCCTTACTATCTTTTTTAAGCTTAGATATACCTACAGAAAGCGACAACATAAATGGTACTGCCAGTATTCCCGTCGTAGCACCTGAAGAATCAAAAGAGATTGCCAAAAATTCGCTAGAAGTAAATATTGCTAACCCAAATATGATTAGATATAAAACGATGAGCACCTTATATAAGGGAATGTTATAAAATATCCTTAAAAATCCAAGCGACATCATAATAGCTAATCCTATAGACACAATTACAAGTATCCTCATGCCTGGTATTTGCCCTAAGGTAACTAAGTTAACTTGATTTGACAAAACCATCAATCCTGGTTCTGCTATTGATATGAAGAATCCAAGTATCACACCTACGATTAATACTATCCATAATTTATTTGTTTTAGCTAGTGACGATCCTGTTAGACTTCCAAGTGGAGTTATTCCAATGTCCACGCCAAGTAAAAAAACAGTAAGCCCAACTACGACAAATAAAGAGCCAATTAGAAATCTAAGTATTAATGTTGTTTCCATTGGGGATATAGTAAAATTAAGTATTAATACAAGTATTGTTATCGGGAGGACCGAAAACAATGTTTTATTAAACTTTGAAATAATAAAATTCAAAACAGCCTTCCTTTCTTTATGCTAAAAATACTGCTTTTTAAGTCAGCATCACCTTACTTATAAAGGTTATCTTATGTCAGTTATTTGTTTTTTTATATCTTTGCTGGTGAGAAGATGTTTTTTCAATCGCTACCAGGTTATATTTGTTCTTATTAACATGGTTTAAAAATAACGTTCCTAATAACAATCGATCCCTAACTGCGATTCGATTCCATTTGTAACCTTTAAACAAATCCTTTACGAGAAATATTTCTCCATCCATCAGATTATCAGTTTCCTCTACAGCGATTTTAAGCAAATCGTTGACATCCATAATAATCACCCTCTCATGCATTAGTCATAACAACGTTGTCTTCACCATTGTATACAGCATTTATGTTAAAGTCAATTTATATAAAAGAGTCTGATCGCCTAGAAAACAATTTCTTTGAGTAGCGGTCAGACTATGGTAATTTTCTTTTGGTTTTTATATCAAAGCAAATTCAATCATTCAGCGCTCTGACCTTCTGCTTTAACTTCTCGCAGTCAGTTAAATCAGGGTGCGTAGCAGCGCGGTCAAAATTGTCAATCATATCTTGCACATTTAAATTATCTGGATCTTCTGCCAACATCTTTTCGTATTTTTCCCTAACTGCAATCCCCATTTTACCTTGGCACATGTATGTTCCAATTAATTTGTTTGACAGTCCTATATTTTCCTGCACAGCATCTAAGATTTTGTCATAATATTCCTGATTGCCTCCGAAACCTGCTGTACCAAACAAGAAAACATCTTTATTTTTTAGAGTCTTTAAGAAAGCCTTTGCTGAACTATCACAAGTTCCTTGGTTTGTCCAAAATCCTGCAAAAACAAGCTTAGTCTGAATTTCTTCTCCGTCTGATACACCGAAGTATTTACACTTTTGCGTAGGAAGTGCTTCTTTTATGGCTTCTGCCAAAATTACAGTATTACCAGTCCCACTGCTGTATATAATTGAATAATCCATTTATCCGCCTCCATATTTTAATACTCGTCTTACTAATTAATTTATAAATCTAGTCTTTTAATTTTATATAAGCTATTTGAGCATTAGGATGTTTTTTGTTATCAACATCTTTTATTTTTTTGATTTCAAACAAACTTAATGAATCCAAGAAAGGCACCATTTTTTTATGTCCAAAGTTTCTTACATCAAAGTCGACATATCTTTTAGAAATGATATTCCCTATATCACTAACAAGCATATAACCATCATCATCTGAATTATCATTGATTACTGCTACAATAGTTTGACGTATAGTATCAATATCAGTTTGTGACGTTTCTACTTTCTTTTGTTTAGAAGCATTGGTAGCCAAACTATTTGTATCTTTATTTTCAGAACAAGCTAATTTGTGTGATTTATCAAAATGAGAAGTAGAAACTTTTTCTACTTTCTTTGACAGCTTATCTACAAACTTAAATTCATCACATGCAGCTACAAATGGCCTAGGAGTTTTTTCTTCTCCCATTCCAATAACCTCCATACCTGATTCTCTCAGCCTGGAAGCTAATTTTGTAAAATCACTATCTGATGTTGCCAAACAAACGCCTTGGACTTTTCCCGAATATAAAATATCCATTGCATCAATAATCATTGCAGAGTCAGTTGCATTTTTCCCAACTGTATAACTATACTGCTGCATTGGAGTTATCGAATACTCAAGAAGGATCTCTTTCCATTTTCCCAAATTGGGTTTTGTCCAATCTCCATAAATACGCTTATATGTCGCAATACCCTTGTTTGAAATTTCATCAAGTATTGTTTTTATATATTCAGCAGAAATATTGTCTCCATCAATTAAAATAGCAAAGCGTTTTTCAGTGTCCATTTTATATACCTCTCTATAATTCATTTTGTTGCTCAATTTACCATTGCAAACCAGATTTTTTTCTAGCTTCCAGTTATTGCTGTTATTTTAACTTAGTCTACCTGCCTATTATTGATATAATAATTTATCGTTTCCTATTAGTTAAAACTTTATTTCTTGTTTATTATACATCTAATCTTCTCTTTGAGCAAAGCACATCTATTCTATTCTTTCAAAAGCCGAGATATATATTTTTATTTAGCTAATAAAGCCGGATTAATATAATATTTAAATTTCTTTATCTGATTTAAATTCATCTTAATTTTTCATAAGTTAGTGTAGTATGCGTAGTATTTTCTTTACTATGTCTAATATCTTAGATGGTGTTTAATGCCTTTCTTATGATTAATTTTAAAAAGTCGGCCTCTGATAATAGGGATATCAAATAGGAAATATCATTTAAATGCTTTGTTTAAACAAGGAATGGAATGAGTTTAGCGCTAGTTTTTATAACTACTACTATCCTTATTCCATTCTTTTTGCATTATTAAATATATTTGAGTATAGGCACATTACCTAAACGACCTTTTCTTATAGCTCTTCATTTTATTTACATTTTAGCTATAGTTTCGCCAAAACTAACTGCTTCATTTAGTGCATTCTCATCTGGGTTCCATTGATTTCTGAAACCTTCACCGATTACTTCAAAGCCTGCGTCTCCCATTAAATCATTTAATATTTTTACTGACTCTCCACTCCAACCGTAGCAACCAAATGCCGCTGACTTTTTATTTTTAAATTTCATGCTTTTCATTAATTGTATAAATCCTGTTACAGTGTGCAAGATATTATTGCCTACCGTAGGAGATCCCATTATGACTGTTTTAGATTTAAACACTTCAGTGATGATGTCATTTTCATCACTTTTCGCAATATTAAAGAGCTTAACGACTACTTCAGAATCAGTTTTACTAATTCCTTGGGCAATCATCTCTGCCAGTGATTTTGTACCATTCCACATTGTGTCATAGATAATGGTAATCTGGTTTTCCTGGTAATCATTTGCCCACGCAGAATACTTTTCAACAATTTGCATTGGATTGTCTCTCCAAATTATTCCATGACCTGTAGCAATCATATCAATCGGTAAATTAAGTGCAATAATTTCATCTAACTTTTTTCGTAACATGAAATTAAACGGCGTCAAAATATTAGCAAAGTATTTAATGGACTCTTCAAAAAGCTCACACTGATCTACTAAATCATTAAATAATTTTTCTGTAGCATAGTGCTGCCCAAAAGCATCATTACTGAATAATATATTATCCTTCGTTAAATAAGTTGCCATACTATCTGGCCAATGTAGCATTGCCATTTCAACAAATATCAATTCCTTGCCGTTTCCTATATCAATTTTATCTCCAGTCTTTACTACTTTAAAATTCCAGTCTTGATGATACTGGCCTTTTAAAGATTTAACAGCGTTGGCAGTACAATAAATTGGTTTGTCAGGAATACGTTTCATCAAAGCAGAAAGTGCTCCACTATGGTCAACTTCTCCGTGATTCGCTATAATATAGTCAATCTCATTTAAATCGATTTCTTTTTCCAGATTTTCTACAAATTCTTCCGCAAAAGGAACCCAAACAGTATCAATTAGAACCGTCTTTTCTTCTTGAATTAGGTAAGAGTTATATGAAGAACCTTTATGGGTTGACAATTCTTCTCCGTGAAAACTTTGAAGTTCCCAGTCTACCTTTCCTACCCACGATACATTATTTTTAACTTGTTTTTTCATTTTCTTTCACTCCTTTTAAATAAATTTAATTCTAAATTTAGTTTTCTTCTTTTTCTTTTAATATGCTGAATTTTCGACTTTGTGTGCTAACAGTCTTGTTTGTTATCTGGCTCAAAATTATTCTTTTTTTGTAGCTTTTTATGATAGTACATTTGTTCATCAGCTTTCTTCATCATTTTTTGAAAATCCAAAGGTTCATTTCCATTAAATACACTATACCCATAAGCAACCGTTGGTAAACATCTGTCGCTTTCGCGTATTTTTGTAAGGCTGTTTGTCATATGTTTAAGCTGTCGTTCAAGTTTTTCTTGATTTGCATCCCTTCGTATAACACAAAATTCATCTCCACCGGTACGGTAGCAATTGCAGTTATTATCAAAAGAATCTCTTATTATTGCTGACACTTCTTTTAAAACCGTGTCTCCATAGTCGTGTCCGTAAGTGTCGTTGATTTCTTTAAAGTTATTGATATCCATAACGACTACAGAAAACATCTTTTTACCTTTAAGACGTTTTGTTGCTTTCTCAAAAGCTGCCCGGTTGTATAGCTCGGTTAACGCATCAAAGCTACCTTCAAATTCCGATAGTAATATATAAAGCAATAACAGAGATAGTGTCACACAATGCCATGAGGAATATACTGATGGAACCAAAAGCTGAATACATGAACCAACCACGATAAAAAGAGACAAGCTGGCTATTTTCCATTTAATCGTATAAAGATTCTTTTGACCTGTATACCAAATTATACCAACAAATAGTATTATGTTGATAATATATACTGACACGAAAAAGAAAAAGAAAATTCCTCGTTGATAATGATTGTTTGCATCAACATAAAAGATTAATCCAAGCCATGGTGATAGCAATACAGCAATAGTGTTTAGTATTGTAGGTAACAACAATACTTTCTTCGTTCGAAGAATTTTAGTGTCAAAAATAGCAATTAAAACCATCGTAATGGTAGGTGTAATCGCAAAACCTACAACATTGCAAAAGACATTAAAAGTTCGAAACTCTGCACTTCCTTCGCTAGCTAATATCGTTCCAAACTCAGACAAAATAACAACAATCGTAAAAATAATCCCGTAGGAGAATGCTCTGCTACGACGAGCTCCCATCAAATTATCTACGCGCAATAGCACAAATAGAAAAAGGAGGGCACTAATGTCCATTATATATATAATAATATAAGTTTGCATCATCCGATAATTCCTTTCTTGAGCTATAACTTATTTGCGTAAAAAAGTAGCGAAGTGCTTAAATCGTATCCAATCCACTTATGAATAGAGTAACACATCTATTCCGCTCATTCAACTACCGAATTTTTCACTTTTATCCAGTAAGTCCTGTCTTTATATCTGTAAACTTCTAAAATTCAAGTGTATTTATTCATCTAATTCATTTATAAGGTTTATAAAATATTCGCCAACTTAAACCATTCGCTCATCAGTTAACTTTATCATTTGTTCACTGTTCTCAGCAAATTCCGTAATACCTAATTCCTCGTAATTAGGTGCAGGCTCAAAACTTTTATCTATAATATCTTTTGTGGTAAGATGCATCTTAAAATATACACTTAGACCATCAAGAGCTCTAGTAACAGTTCCCGTAGATTTGGTAATCACAAAAGTAAGAAAGTTTTCTTCTTTGTTTATCTCAACACTTCTCTCGTTTGATTTTCCAAATTCTTCAAAAGCTTTCAGCCCTGCAATATACATTGAACCTTCTTTATAGTTATAGCTAAGAAAGCATGCAACTTTTCCGTCAGTTACTTCATAATTTTTTTCCTCTTGGATATT
>JAAYHV010000071.1 GCA_012744355.1 Clostridiales bacterium | reverse complement strand
GCTTTTTTATCCCCTCTAGTATTTGATTTCTACTCTGCGGATCTACTGCAACCGTTGGCTCATCTAAAAGAACTAGTTTTGGTTTGTGAACTATCCCACAAGCTATATTAAGTCTTCTTAGAAGACCCCCACTAAGCTGTTTTGGTTTCATTTTCTTGTATTCATTTAGACCGACGAAATCTATGGCTTCTTGAACTAATTTTTTTCTTTCGGTCTTGTCCTTTATATATAGGCTACAAAAATAATCAATATTTTCTTTAACGCTAAACTTTTCAAACACTGCTACGTTTTGAAATACAACACCAATATTTCTTTTAGATTCGTAGCTATCAGGATTAAGTGGCTTTCCAAAGATTAAAATTTCACCTTTATCATAAGTTAAAAGTGAAAGCATACAATTTATGCATGTTGTCTTGCCTGAACCGTTAGGTCCTAAGAGTCCGAATATCTCACCTTCTTCAACTTGTAAGTTCAGATGATCAAGTGCTAAAATATCCTTATACCTCTTAACCAAATTGTTTATTTCAATTATTTTTGTCATATTATCACCTCCATATTATTAACTTAATTATATGCTGCTTAACATCCCTATGCTAGTGAAAATTCTCCATATCTATAATGACTTTTGTCACATTCTTTGTTATACTGACTTTGGAGGCTGTAATGAAAAAGATTGTTAATTACGGGCTATTAATCGGCTTTAATATGTGTTTGCTTTTTTTCGTAGATATAACAGGACCCGCAATAATATCTCTATGCTTGGCTTTAACATGCATTGGACTGGAATACATACTTGAAAATAAATACTTATCAATGACTTTATTGCTATTGTATGCTTTAGCCACAACTATATTGCCTGTATTATCTTTTTTTATCCCTATAGTAGTAGCTGGAATTGTTCGATCTTTACTAATTACAAAGAGCAACTTGTTTTTGGTCTTTTACATGATTTCATTTCTTCTATTAGCAATTTCATCTTCACTAAAAAATCCGATTGCAATTTTCTTTATATTGTTTGGTTGCCTAATTTCTTTAATTACAGTATACGATAATCATAAATTTGAAAAATTAGAATATGAACTGATTAGAACTATTGATGATGGTAGAGAAGTTGCTTATCTGCTTACTGAAAGAAACAAAGTTATTTTAGAAAAGCAGGATTATGAGATATACGCAGCTACCTTAAGAGAAAGAAACAGAATAGCAAGAGAAATTCATGATAACGTAGGACACCTTTTATCTCGGTCCATATTGATAAACGGCGCCTTAAAAACATTAAACAAACAAAAAGAATTGTCGCCATCTTTAGACTCAATGAATGAAACTCTAAATAATGCTATGAGCACTATAAGAGACAGTGTCCATGATTTGCACGATGAATCAGTAAACTTAGAAGAAGCTATAAATTCGATTATAAACGGATTTGAATTCTGCCCAATTGATTTTAAATATGCTTGCACATTGAATATACCTAGCAAAATTAAGTACAGTTTTATTTCTATAACAAAAGAAGCACTTTCAAATGTTATTAAACACAGTGATGCGGATTTAGTAGATATTATAATTAGAGAACATCCTGCTATTTATCAGCTTATAATTAAAGACAACGGCAAAACCATAAATCTAAATGATAATGCAAGTGGAATTGGTCTAACCAATATAAGAGACCGAGTAGCTTTATTAAAAGGAAATTTGAATATTTTTAGAGATGATGGATTTAAAATTTTTATAACTATACCAAAAGAAAAAGCTTATGAAGAGTAAATACCATTTTAACTCAAGGTATAATCTTATGTGCAATAATAGAAAGGCAACATGATGAGCGCTAACTATAATGAAAATAATTTACCGAGCCAATACAGGCCTTTATCTCCTTGGGCATATTTCTGGTATTCAGTACTTTTCTCTTTGCCAATAATAGGCTTTATCAGTTTAGTAATATTTTCTTTTAGTAGCAGTAATATAAATCGGAGAAATTTTGCCAGGTCCTTTTTTTGCTATTTAGTCTTGATAGTAATCGCTTTTGTAATTGTTTCCGTTACAGGATTAGGCGCCGAACTGCTAAATCAGTATGCCATTTAACTGGAGGTTAATATGAGAATAATAATTATAGATGATGATATATTTGTGACTACATCACTTAAAACTATATTAGGATCCGATTCTGAAATAGAAGTGGTCGGAATCGGTAGCGACGGTACAGATGGACTTAAACTGTATAAAGAATTACAGCCTGATATTTGTCTTATGGATATCAGAATGAAAAATATGAATGGTATTGAAGCTTCTTCTGAAATACTGGCTCATGATCCCGAGGCAAAGATACTACTTCTCACTACATTCCAAGATGACGAATACATAATAAATGCTTTAAAATTAGGTATCAAAGGCTACCTTATAAAACAAGATTACGACAGCTTGAATAGTGCTATTAAGTCAGTTTACAGAGGTCAGTCAGTATTTGGAACTGATATAGTATCCAAACTTCCTAGTATGCTTAGGAAAAATGTTTCTTTAGATTGGGAAAAGCTAGGCCTAACTACAAAAGAGCATGAAATAATCGAGCAAATTTCTGAGGGTTTAAACAATAAAGAAATCGCTGAGACATTATATCTCAGCGAAGGTACAGTTAGAAACTATATAAGCCAAATTCTTGAAAAGCTAGATTTAAGAGATAGAACTCAGCTTGCAATCTTTTATTATCAAACTAACAAATAATTTATTTTAGTCACCAATGAAAAGCCTGATAAATCTTTCCCATATGTTAAGATCTTCTTTTTGAGAGTCAGGTGCTATTTCTTCTTTCTTAATTTCTATGCTCTCTGTAGTTAACAAAAACTGTAATGCCTTTATTTCTTCATTTTCTTCAGATGCATAAGAGATCGGTTTATAGTTAGTATTGTCATATTCTGCCATCATTTCATCTATCATATTAGGTAAATCTTTTGTTGATTTGTTTAACTCGGAAATTCCATCGGATAAATCAACTACTCCACCATCGAATTTATTATATTGGCCACTAAAATCTGAAATTCCTTCATTTAATCCATCGTACCCGTTAGCAGTCTTTTCAATTCCATCTAGGTACTTAGAAAGTCCAGCATCAAATGTACCGTATTGTGTTGCTAACTCATTAATTCCAGCCACCAATTCTTCAAGACCACTATTGCTACTTCCACGTATCATCGGATTAATTTCTAATGCAATCTTATCAATACCTGGCTTTATATCTGTAATGCTTACAGCAAATTCCTTATAATCGTCG
>JAAYHV010000070.1 GCA_012744355.1 Clostridiales bacterium | reverse complement strand
CTTTCTGACAGTTCTTCTCTAATTGTTCTATTAGCTATTTCTATGTTCTCTTTAGATGTTACGTAGTGAGATGCTGGGTATATGGCTATGTGATGCCTTATTCCTAAAATCTCTCCAGTAAGAGGATTCATTTCCTTAATCGACTCTACCTCATCACCAAACATTTCTATTCTTATAGCGATATCACTGCCAGCGGGAAATATGTCAATTATATCACCCCTTACTCTAAACGTGCCCCTCTGAAAATCTATATCGTTTCTTGAATACTGTATTTCAATCAGTTTATATAGTATTTCTTTTCTATCTTTTGTCTGCCCCGGCCTAAGTGATAGCACCTGGTTTTCATAATCAAAAGGGCTACCTAGTCCGTATATACAAGATACGCTGGCAACTATTATCACATCTCTTCTCTCAGCTAAAGCCGCTGTTGCTGAGTGCCTAAGCTTTTCTATTTCTGCGTTTATTGCTGAGTCTTTTTCAATAAAGGTATCAGTCGATGCCACATAAGCCTCAGGCTGATAATAGTCATAGTATGATACAAAATATTCAACTGAATTCTCGGGAAAGTATCCTTTAAACTCTCCATGTAACTGGGCCGCTAAAGTCTTGTTGTGGGATATGATTAATGTTGGTTTATTTATTTTTTCGATTAAATTAGCCATGGTAAATGTTTTGCCGGACCCTGTAACACCCATGAGCGTCTGAAATTTCTTTCCGTTTAAAAATCCCGAGTACAGTTTAGAAACCGCCTCGGTTTGATCTCCCATCATTTTATATTCTGATGTTAATTTAAAATCCATACTATTCCTTTTGTTTTCTGTAATGTATATAATAAAATCTCACTAATTAGGCTAGCTCTTTTATGCTAATAATACTACATAAAATTATACCCTAAATTAGCTATATTAAACCTTTTGAACATGTAGTATTGATGAACGTTTGTTCTTCATGAGTATTATACTATGATTCTGAATTATTTCAAGTTGTTTTTATTAACCTTTCAAGCTGAATGTTTTTAAATTTTCTAAGTTTTTATTCCACTTTATTTAAAAACCGAGAAAAGCTTTTGAGCTATCTCGGTCAATCTTCTTATATTATATACCCATACTATTCTTTCGGTTTTCTGTAGAATCTTCCACCTACATATCTTGTTTCTAATATATTAGTAAAAGCCATTGGATCGACTTGTTTTATACCTTGATTCACCTTATCCGTCTCTTCAGCTGATACAACTGAATATATTAAGTTTCTTTCTTTTCCCTCAAATAATCCTTCCCCTTTAAATAAGGTGGCATCATGATGAGTTAACTCTGTTATCTTTTGATATACAGCATTTGGTTTTTCGGTAATAACAAGGAAGGTCTGCTTTTGTTGTCTTTTATATATTGTTTGGATAAGTTGGGTAGCCGCATATTGAAATAGTATTGAATACATTGCTTTGTTAAAGCCAAATATAATACCGGCTACTGTTAAAATTACTACGTTGCCGAAAAATATGTAGTTCCAAACATCGATCCCTTTTTTTTCGGAAAAGTATATTGAAAGGAAGTCACTTCCTCCACCGCTAGCACCAACTATTAGGCATATTCCTATAGATACACCGTTTAAAATCCCACCAAACACTGCGATTAAAACTATATCATAAGTTATCGTAATTAACGGCAGAGTATCTACCAATAAGCTAGTAGCTACAATTACATAAAGTGAATAAAGGGTAAATTTCTTTCCTATATACTTAAAGCCAATCCAAACTGGTATTAAGTTAATAGGTACGTATATTAGAGTATAAGGTATAGACGTATCAAAGAACATTGTAACTATCCTTTGTATTAGTATTGTAACCCCCGCAAACCCTCCTGGATATAAGTCTCCAGTACTTACGAAGCTATTTATATTGAATGCATAAAGAAAAGCTGCAAAGGTTAGTATAGTTATCCTGATGATTTCCCTTTTAAGTCCGCTATTTCGCTCAATTATTTCCATTATTCTTATCCTCTTTAAAGTTTAGTGACATCTATCCATTCCTTGGCCTGTGAGTATTCAAACAGTTCTTCGCAGGAAACTTCTATTGCACTGTTACTACTTCCGCACGCAGGAAATATTGTATTAAATCTTTTTAGGGATTCATCACAGAATATTTGTACCTCTGGATTTTCTATTGCAAAAGCACACACTCCACCAATTTCGTGGCCTGTGTACTCTACTACCTCTTCAGGTTTTAACATCTTTGCCTTAGTAGAAAACTTCGCTTTGAATTTCTGATTGTCTATCCTTGCATCTCCTGCTGTTTGGATTAATATGCAGCCATTTGGAGATTTAAATGATAACGTCTTGCAAATTCTACCATTTTCTACGCCTGCTGCCTTAGCTGCTAAATCGACAGTTGCACTAGATTCCTTGAATTCCATAATTCTCTCGTCGGCCTCATATTTTTTCAAATATTCTCTTACTTTATCTATAGCCATATAATACCTTCCTATTTAATCCATTAACATAGCATAATTATATCATTTTGCTTCTAGATTACAAGAGTATAATCTTTGTAGAGTGTGTGATAAGTATGAAAATGAGCTAAATTTTAACTCGCAAATTCATCTAATTTGTTTTTTTAAACAAACTTTCATTTTTATTTTTATTTTTATTGACAGCTTAATGCGTAAATGCTATAATTATCAAATTAGTGAGTAAAGCTATGTAATTATTTATTTATACATTTTATGGAGGTATTATAATGGAAAAAGACAACAACCGTGGCCAATGGGGAAGTAATTTCGGCTTTCTTATGGCTGCTGTAGGTTCAGCAGTAGGACTAGGTAACCTTTGGGGGTTCCCTTACAAAATGGGAGTAGGCGGAGGATTTGCTTTCTTGCTTCTTTACTTAATTCTAGTAGTATTTGTAGGTTATATCATGCTAAATACGGAGTTAGCATTAGGTAGAAAAACAGGTACAGGTGTTGTGGGCGCGTATAGGGCAATAAGCACTAAATACACTGCCATCGGTTGGATGGGCGCGATTGCTCCATTTCTAATCTTAGGTTTTTACAGTATGCTTGGTGGTTACTGTATGAAATATGCAGTGTCTAACCTAGGAGATTTATTTAATGCTAGTTGGGGAGTTAACAGCGCTGATGGTGGCGAATTCTTCGGAACTTTTATTTCCAACCAAGCAGAAAGTAGTATTTATACTGTAGTATTCATTGCACTAACAATTCTAATTGTACTGCGCGGTGTATCTAAAGGTATTGAAAAATTCACAAAGGTTGCTATGCCAGCGCTTTTCGTAATGCTAGTCATCGTAATAATAAGAAGTGTAACACTTCCTGGTGCTATAGAAGGCTTGGAATTCATGTTTAAACCTGACTTCTCTGTATTCCAAGGAACAGGATGGATTACTGTACTAGCATCTGCAGGTGGTCAGATGTTCTTTACACTTTCACTTGCAATGGGCATCATGGTTGCTTATGGATCATATCTGCCTAAGACACAAGACATTAATAAGAACGCAATGATTATTCCGATTGCAGATACAGTTATAGCTATCATGGCAGGTCTTGCTATAATGCCAGCAGTAGCATCCGCTGGTATGGAATTTGGCGCAGGTCCTGGATTATTATTTGTAACTTTACAAACAGTATTTAATGGTCTTGGTATTGCAGGCCCAATATTCGGATTCATATTCTACGCATTAGTATTTATAGCTGCTATCACTTCAGCTATATCACTTTTAGAAGGTATCGTGTCAATTCCTGTTGATAAAAAGCTTAAAGAAACAGGCATTAACCAAAGGACAAAATACACTTGGATACTTGGAATCTTAGTTATGATTGAAGGAGTTCTAGTATCATTAGATGGCTTAGGTACATACTTCCCTCCATTATTCGGTAAATTCATTTGGTTAGATGGATTTGATTTAGTATCAGAAGGTATATTAATGCCACTTGGCGCCTTCCTTACCGCTATAGTATTTGGATGGATTAGAAAAGATGTGCTTGTTGATGAAATTTCCCTTTCTAGCGAATTTAAAAGTAAGAAATTCTATCTGTTCTGTTTGAAATATTTGGCACCAGTTATGATGTTATTAGTTCTAGTTGGTCAAATTAATTCATTCTTTGGATTAGGGTGGTTCTAAGATAGTAATACAATTTATTATAAAAGGGTTACACATATATATTGAGACTAGGCCAAGCCTAGTCTCTTTTCTTTGCATTTAAATATCGGCAAAGATTACTTTGCCGATATTATATTAAACTAAATATTCTACTAACTTTCCTAAGTACTTAGCATCTACATCATCAAATCTTCCAACACTTTCGCTATCTATATCTAAGACTCCAAATATTTTACCCTCTTTAATTATAGGGACTACTATCTCGGAGTTAGTACTTAAGTCGCAGGCTATATGCCCTGGAAACTTATGCACATCCTTAACTACTTGAATCTTATTTTCTGATACTGCAGCCCCACAAACACCGCTGCCAACTTTAATTCTAACGCACGCTACTGGGCCCTGGAACGGTCCTAGTACAAGCTCGCCATTCTTAAGAAGGTAAAACCCTACCCAGTTAACATCTTCAAGGAAATCGTTTAGGAGAGCCGAAACATTGGAGAGATTAGCTATAATATCGGTTTCGCCCTCTATCAATGAAACGCACTGCTTTATCATGCTTTCATAACGCATCTCTCTACCCTGCATTATATTTCCCTTCTTCCTTCAACTGCTTTAAGAATAGTAATCTCATCTGCATATTCTAGATCTCCACCCACAGGCAATCCATGGGCTATTCTAGACACTTTAATGCCAGACGGTTTTAAAAGTCTTGATATATACATTGCCGTAGCTTCACCTTCAATATTAGGATTAGTAGCCACTATAACCTCTTTAACTTCGCTTCCTTGAAGTCTCAGAATCAGTGACTTTAAGTTAATCTCATCAGGCCCTATTCCGTCCATAGGTGAAATAACACCATTTAACACGTGATAAAAACCTCTATATTCCCTGATTCTTTCAATTGCTAAAATGTCCTGAGGACTTTCTACTACGCAGATTACTTCATTACTTCGTTTAGTATCTAAGCATATTGCGCAAGGGTCAGTATCAGTTATATTTCCGCACACTGAACAATAATGAAGTTTACTTTTTGCTTCTACAAGTGATTTTGCAAGTCCTTCTACCTCCGAATCGTCTAATGACAATATGTGAAAGGCTAGCCTTTGAGCAGTCTTGCCTCCAATCCCAGGAAGCTTAGAAAGCTCATCTATTAACTTGTTAAGCGGCCTTGGATATTGTTTCATTATGCCAGTCCTGGAATATCTAGTCCGCCTGTTAGCTTAGACATTTCATTGTTTGATAGCTCATCAATTTGGCGAATTCCTTCGTTTACTGCAGCAATAATTAAGTCTTGAAGCATTTCTACATCATCCGAATCTACAACTTCTGGATCAATTTTTAACTTGGTCAATTCACGTTTACCGTTTATAACCACTTCAACTGCGCCTCCACCTGCTGTACTTGTAATTTCTTTTTTATCCAATTCAGCTTGCATGCTTTCCATTTCCTGCTGCATCTGTTGCATTTGTTGCATTTGCTTTTGCACATTTCCGCCAGCACTCTTTTTACCCGGTTTTTTACCAGCTCTCATACCTTTTCCCATATCATTTCTTCCTTTTCTTTTATTTAACTTCTAAATCAACATCAAACTGTTGTTTAAAGCTATTTGCTATATTTGTCGCTGAGTCTGCACCTTCATTCACATCACTTGGTGCATTACCGATTATTATCGCAACTTCTCTACCTAAAACTTCTTTAGCTTTGTCCGAAATTAGTTCGCGCGCTTTATCGACGTAACCTTTTCGGCTTTTATTTGTAATTTCTAAAACCAATTTACTGTCATTTAGTGATGTTATAACGCAGGAAGCTCCAACCATGGACTTAAAACTTCTGCTTTCTTCAGTTGCTTTCTTAATTATATCATTCCATACTTTAGAAAAGTCATCATTTGCGGCTTTAACTTCAGGTTTTTTCTCTTCAGCTTTCTCTGCCTTCTTAACTTCAGCTTTAGGTACCTTCTTTTTTTTAGCTACAGTTGGGACCATTTCCATAGTTTCTTCATTAGCTAAGGTAATTAAAGCAGTTTCCAGCAATATTCTTGGTTGAGTTGAATACCTACTCCTATTAACCATATCAGATAATAAGAGGATTGCTCTATTAATATCTGATAATCCGAATTTTTCACTTTGCTCATTTAATATCTTTATATTTTCTGTAGACATATTTATAAGGTCTTCGGAGTTATCTACAAATTTAGTAATTAAGAGATTTCTGTAATGAACAAGCCAGTCTTTTAATATCTGCTTTGTATCTTTACCATCCTTGACTACTTTGTCTATAAGTATTAAAGCATCTGCAATTCTGCCATCATACACAGCGTCAGTTAAATTTATAAAGAATTCATCCCCCGCAGTTCCAATATATTCAAGCACCAAGTCTCTACTGATTGTATCTCCGCTTGCATTTATACACTGTTCAAGCAGACTTAATCCATCTCGAACCGAGCCGTCTGCGTTAGCAGCAAGTACGCGCAGTGCGTCTTTAGTAATATTCTTTCCTTTTTTCTCACAAATTTTACTCATGCCGCTTACGAGATCATTTTCTGATACTCTCCTGAAATTCATAGTAACGCATCTTGACCTAATTGTTGCGCTTACCTTTTGTGGGTCCGTTGTTGCCAGAATAAAAAGTACATTCTCAGGCGGTTCTTCAAGTGTCTTGAGCAGTGCATTTTCGGCTCCTGTAGAAAGCATGTGAACCTCATCAATTATATATACCTTCATCCTACCTACAGAAGGAGGGTAGTTTACAGTTTCTCTAAGCCTTCTAATGTCCTCTACTCCATTGTTAGAAGCAGCATCTAGCTCTATTACATCAAGAAATTTGCCATCCTTAATAGCCAAACAGTTTTCGCACTTGCCACAGGGCTTATCATCTTCTAGGCAGTTCACAGCTTTTGCTAATATTCTTGCAGTTGATGTTTTACCCGTACCTCTGGTTCCCGTAAAAAGATACGCTTGGCTTACTGTCCCTTTAGCAACTTGGTTTTTAAGTATCTTTACAATGTGCTCCTGGCCTAGTATTTCGTTAAACACTTCCGGTCTTTCAGATCTATACAGTGCTATGTACATGTTGGCTCCTTTCATTTATAGAATACGCCCTTAAGTGACTCCGCTGGGTTAGGAAAAGGCTTTTCTGCGGCACATAAGAAAATCCGCTTATTGCTGCTTCCTCTCGGATCTGACAAGGTTCACGGCATCTCATTGCGCAGGACCCTAACCGTCCGGCGGAGCCACTTAAGGGCGCCTTATAAAGTATATTAAATATCAAGGCATAAGTCAAGGTGTTTGGTAGATTATCTCCACATTCCAAGCCCCTCTTTTTTAGCTTTCTTCATAAGTTTTTCAAAATCATCTCTATACCTATCATTAGGCTTAACGTACATAGTTTCTGCCATGCCTGTTTCTAAAAGTTCCCTGTTTAACATTACCATTTCGCCGTCTTCTTCATAGTAAACATATGCCAACAACCTATAGTACTTATCAAACATATCTTCATCATATTCTATGTATACTTGTTCATCCTTTAATATAGCCTTGGTATTATCAGATGCCACCCTGCCAAATTCAGTATTTCTGCTTTCATCGCTGGCAACGGATTCTTCTGTATCAATTCCAATAAGTCTAACTGGCACTGAGTAGCTGTTTGTTTCCTCAATATATTCATGATCTGCATAATTTCCCGAGCTGTCCTTAGGATATTCCTTCATAATTATTTCTATCGTGTCACCATCTCTTATGCTGTTAATTTCATAAGGTCCTAATATTTCACCTTCTTTATTTCCACATGAAACCAAAAACAATACTATTAATATTATTAAAAGCTTCAGTTTAAGCTTTTTCATACTCGCTCCTTAGAATTGAATATATTATCTGATCAAGGTAACCTCTCTT
>JAAYHV010000069.1 GCA_012744355.1 Clostridiales bacterium | reverse complement strand
GTAATCTTCTCTCCATTCCCTGATTGAAAAGTTACTAAAGCCACAAAAAGACCTTCTTCCCTTCATTATATCACACTTTCCCTAAAAAATCAAGGCCTCCGTATTAGTCCACCACCTTTGCAACAAAAAGATAGGTCGTTTACACTAGTAATAGAAACAACAAACTAATATAAAGGAGGACCTATCTTATGTCTTATTCTATCAATCCTAACCTAGAAAAAGCAAGAGGAAATGCTTTAAAAGAACTTCTTATAGAGAAAAGGAAACTAACTGTAGTTGCTCGTAGATATGGTGTGCATCGTACTACTATTTATCGTTGGTATATCAAATGGAAAGAAATTAACAGTCTGGAGCTAAAAAATTATAATAGACCAAGTAGAAAAGTAAATGAAGCTGGTAAACTTAAATACGCTAGATGGACTATTAAGACTCTTTCATCTGCTCCTAAGCATCATCCTAAAAGAATAGATGATAATACTATAAGGAGAATATTAGAACTAAGAAGTCAATATAGCCGTTGCTCTGAGATTATTTGGTATGAGTTAATAAAAGAAGGTTACAAAATTAGTCTTACCAGTGTTAAACGTACTCTAGAAAGACATCATCAACTAAATAAATGGTCTAAATGGAAAAGATACCATAAGACTACAGAAAGACCATTAGCCAACACACCAGGAGATTTAGTAGAAATAGATACGGTACATTACGTAGATAAGATAACTGGAAAAAGAAGATATATCATTACGGTAATTGATCTATATACTAGGATGTCTTACGCGGAATGTCATGATAAACTTCTACCAGTATATGCTACCAAGACGATACTTCATGCCGAGATGAAGTTTGGTTTTAAATTTAAGACCGTACAGAGCGATAATGGACCTGAATTTTCACGTACTTTTACTATATCTTTAGAACGTAGAGGTATTACTCATCGTCATACAAGAATACATCATCCTAATGACAATGCTCATATAGAAAGATTTAATAGGACACTTACAAATGAGTGTATTGGGCATCATATGCATAGGAATGAAACAACTAATACAATAAACCAAACGCTCTTTCAATATCTTGACTTTTACAATAATCATAGGCTACACTTAGGTTTACAGTGCAAAACACCTAGTCAGATGTTGCAAAGGTAGAGAGACTTATGCGCCCAGCCTGCCTTGGCGGATCATCGCCCTAGTATTTTCGCCACGAAATCTTTTATATCTTTAACACCTAAAGCGTTATTTGCTGATACGAATATCTCTGGGTCGTTCATAAATTCCAAACTCTCCGCCATATTATACACAGCGCGCATCAAGGCAATCAGCTCTTTTTCATCTTCGTCATTAAATTCATAAACTTTATCGTATACTTCTTCGTCTTTATCTGGCGTCACAAATAAGATATGCGCTCGTTCTACCTTATATTTGTCGTAAGTTGGCGAATTATTCAGCAGTAGTTTGTAAAACCCTAGTTGCAGCATATATTTATATAGCGTAGTATGCGAACGCCATTTTTCTTTGTGATAGCCGCCGGTCTTAAAATCATAAATTTCGATAGTTTTCGCATTGTCATCTACTAATATATGGTCAATTTTGCCAGTCACTGGCACACCCTCAACAGATAATTTCTCTGGCGCTAGGTTTACTTCTGCC
>JAAYHV010000008.1 GCA_012744355.1 Clostridiales bacterium | reverse complement strand
ATGTTTCCTTTTATAAATTCTCCTGTTTCAAAATCTGCGTATCGACCGTCTTTGATTAATAAATCTAACATCTTTAATCCCTCCATTATATTCATTGTATTAATATGTTTATTACGTACTTTTTTCAACTTTATTTACAAATTCATTAATCACATCCATATATTTAGTATAGTCACTGTAATCTTCTTCTATCTTTGCCATCCAACTTTTTTTAAATATTCTTTCATAAATTTCAAACCTACTTCTATATCTTCAGTTTTAGTAAATTCCTCCGGTGAATGACTAATACCTTTTACGCTGGGCACAAATATCATGTTTGTATCACAGTAATCAGCAATATTTTGAGCATCATGACCCGCACCGCTAGACATAACTAAATATTCGTATTCTCCCGCTTTAGCTATGTGTTCCATGGCTTTAATACCTTTTGCACTCATATATATGGGTTGGTCGTAGCAGGCAATATCAACTTCACCTTTCACTATGCCAGATAATTGTTTTGTGAGTGCTAATAAGTATTCTTTTGCTTCAATTAGCAGTTTATTGTCGCTTGACCTAATATCAAATGTAATTTTAACTCTATCTGCAATAATGTTAAACTGACCTGGCTCTACTTTAATGTCCCCCACTGTACATGTCAGCTTATCGAAATATTGATCAGACCATTCATTTAGTAAAGTAATATATTTCGCGGTAACTGGTATAGGATCTTTTCTTATACTCATCGGCGTTGTACCTGCATGATTCTGCTCTCCAATAAAAGTTACCGTTCCTATGATCATTCCTACTATTGACGTTACGATACCAATTTTCATGTTGCTATTTTCTAAGACAGCGCCCTGCTCAATATGCAATTCCAGAAATTGACTGATGTTTTTCTTACCTTCTGGCAACTTACCCTTATAGTATCCACTTTCTGTTATGGCCGCTCTAAGCGAAATTCCATTGGCATCTTTTCCTTTAAGATCCTCTTCCGTTAAAGTACCCGTAATTGTCCTACTTCCAATATAACCAGCTAAGAACCTACTCGACTCTTCTTCACAAATTGCAACTACTTCCATTGTTTTTTCGGGTTTTCCATATTCATTTTTTAATGTTGATAATAATTCTATTCCAGCAAGCACTCCTAAAGCACCATCATATTTACCGCCGTTTTTAACAGTGTCTCTATGGGAACCTGTTAACACTATTTCATCAGAGTTGCCCTCAATTCTGCCAAACAGATTTCCTACTTCATCGTAATACGTGTCAAATCCTTTTTCCTTCATCCATTTTTCAAGAAGTACCAGACTTTCTTTATCTTCTTTTGTATATGTAGCTCTCCAATATTCACCATCTTTAACTGCCGTAACAGCTAGTTCTTCTAGAGCTTCTAACACCCATTTGCATTCATTGGTCATCTCTACTCCTTTTTTAAGTTTCTTCTATATATTTTATATTATCATCATAATTAATAATAAAGGAATTTTCTGCTTTCAGTTGTAACCTAGCACTTTTTACTTTCATTTGTACACACTGATGGATTCGTATTTATCATCATGTTGTTTTAAAAAAAGCGCTCTAATTCATCTAATGATTAAAGCGACTATTTATCAAAAAAATTCATAAATGCCTTGTATCTACATCTTTTATTAATAAATTCGATGTCTTCTACCCTTTGATTATATTATTATGTTTGTTGCGAAATTCCCTCTACTTTATTTAGAAATTCATCAATTATCTTCGTATATTTAACCTGATCACTACTATACGACTGAGCATGCTGTGCTCCTTCAAACATGTGAAGTTCCTTGTATCCCGGATTTTCTTTGTACATCATCTCTGCATTTTTTTTATCTATAAGTGAATCACTATCACCGTGGATAAAGCAAATCGGTACGTAGTTGTTTCTTATAACATCAATAGGTTTAGCTTCATTTAAATCAAATTTATATGTCATTTTGCATAACAAATTACCAAGGTCTGCTATAGGTTCTGCCATATGGTATTTTGATTTAGCTATCGTCTTTGCCAGAGTTACAAAATCGGCATAGCCACAATCTGATACTACAAATTCCACTTCCGGTTTATACTTAAGAACCATATTGCTTATTGCCGCGCCCATTGATTCGCCATGTAAGCCCAAGTATATATCCTCTCCATATTTAGATCTTGTATCCTTTATAACTTCTAATAGATCCTTACTTTCATTTAAGCCTAATGTTATATATCCTCTTTTATTGTCCCCGTGATTTCTTGTATCATATATAACTGCGCTATAACCTAATTTTCTGTACATCATCAAATACTTAATACTTGACCACTTAGTACTAGTATGGCCATGGGTTATGATTACGAATCTATCGCTATCATTAGGTACATACGTTACGTGAAGTTCATAATTATCATAAGATTTAATTATGTATTCTTCTTTATATAGCGCATCATACCCTTCTAAATTGCCTTTTGCCTTTTCATGTTCCATTGATTCTAAAGTCGTAAATCGTTTTGGATTAATTGATAATTGTAAAAGCCTCCAGGCTACAAAAAACACTATTAAAACTACAAGTAATATTAATACTATCCAAATCATTTTTTGTATCTCCATTCTTTATTATGTCATTAAGCATTTAAAAACCAAAGTCGCATCAAGGGGCTTACATAAGCTTATCTAATATTTTCTTTTTTCTCTTAGTGTAGGGAGCGTATCTTACAGGGACATCGATATACGTGCTCTTATCAACTATACTTTTATAATGAGTAAAGGTATCAAAACTACTCTTACCATGATAGCTTCCCATTCCGCTTTCGCCAATTCCTCCAAATCCCATGTGAGATGTTGCCAGATGAATAATCGTATCGTTTATGCAACCTCCTCCAAAGTTTATTCTACTTACTACTCTTTTTTTTACACTATTGTCTGATGTGAATAAATATAGGGCAAGAGGTCTAGGTCTTTCTACAATCATCTTTATAGCCTGATCCAACGCATCATATGTTAAAACCGGAAGAATAGGTCCAAAGATTTCTTCCTTCATGATCGCATCATCCCAAGCTACGTTATCCATAAGTGTTGGCTCTATAAAGAGTTCCTCAGCCTTTACGGCTCCGCCCATAATAACTTTATCATCATCTATCAGTGCTCTTACTCTTTGAAAATGCTTATCGTTAATTATTCTAGGAAAATATGAGTAATTTTCGTTTTCATAAAAAAGGTCGATTATTTTAATATACTCATCAATAAACTGCTCTTTGACTCTTTTATCAATCAAAATGTAGTCTGGTGCTACGCACGTTTGCCCTGCATTTAAACACTTGCCCCAAGCTATACGTTTTGCAGCTAATTTAATATTTGCTGTTTCATCAATTATTACAGGACTCTTACCACCCAGCTCTAAGCTGACTGGGGTTAGTTTTTCAGATGCACACTTCATTACATACTTACCAACCGCCTTGCTACCAGTAAAAAATATATAGTCAAATTTTTCATTAAGTAGCTCTTCGTTTTCTGCACGCCCACCTTCAATTACAGCTACGTAATCACTAGGAAACACCTCTTCAATTATCTTTTTTACTAAGCTGCTAGTGTTTTTAGCATATGCTGAAGGTTTTAATATAGCGCAGTTTCCAGCAGCAAGTGCTCCAATAAGCGGTTCTATTGCCAGTTGGAATGGATAATTCCATGGTGACATGATAAGCACTACTCCATAAGGCTCAGGATGAATATAACTCTTAGAACAAAAATGCGCCACAGGGGTTTTCACTCTTTTGTTTCTAGCAAACCTCCTAGTGTTTTTGATAAAGTAATTCAGTTCTTCAATCACCATTCCCGTTTCAGTCATCTTAGTTTCAAATGGATGTTTGTTTAAATCTCCTTTAAGAGCTGAATTTATCTCTTTTTCATATTTCAAAATTGTACTTTTAAGTCTTCTTAAATAGTAAACTCTTTCTTCTGCTGACTGAGTTTTACCGTCTTCATAATATTCTCTCTGCTTTAAAACAAGTTCATGGGTATTCATATCATCCACCTTCCTCACCAGCTTTTACTACTATTAAATCGTAGCTACCACCAAAGTTAGATATGATATCTCCTGATATCTTTATTAATGCTTTCTTCCTATATCCCACCGAAGTATTAGCATTGCCTTGTGCAATTAATATTATATCTTTTGAATTCTCGTCAATTTTGTATTCTTCTGCGTCTCTAGCATCTAAAAATGCCATTATCCCATTATCGTCTTTGTATATATAGTCTCCTTCTACTGCTTTCTTCGTGCCTCCGCCTATAGGCTGAAACTCCTCGCCTTCTGTTGCAAAGGTGAAGTGGATATCTCCTGCTACTTTACTTAAATCATGAGCTCCTATTGATAAAAAGCTGGTTACAGCGTGGGCATTATAAATATCAACAATCGGATTTACTCTCATGAAACTTTTTCGCCTTTTGATATTAGCTATTAGCGCCTCCGCAGAAGGTGGAAATTTTTTCTGGCTTCTTCCTATATTTTTAATCATATCCCTGTAACCTGTTATCACCGGATTATCTAAAGAATCAGCATAGGCTAAAGCTATTCCTTCATTATTTCTAATTAACCACTCGGCCTCATTACTTACTTCACCTAAAGCATATCCATAAATCCTCACTGCTACAATCGCTTTTATTCCAATTTCTGTGTATTCTTTGTCTACTATTAGCTTCATAACATTTTACCCTCCATATTCTACAGTTGATTATACTATTATTCGCCCATCTAATCAAGAAAATACCGCTAAGCTAATTATATGCTCAGCGGTGTATATTATTACTAACGGTTATTAAACTAATTTTTTACCTGCGTTTGGTGATGCACTTTGGTCAAATATTTCATCTGTCTTAAAAGTCCATACCGCCTTTACAGGTAGTCCTTTTTCTTTCATAGGCGCAGACATCGTATCATAAAATGCTCCTTCGGTATATCTTTCCTGAGCTGTCACATTTATTAAATATGATTCCATTCCTTTAACTATTAAGAAGGCCGCTTTATTATTAGCCTGAATATTCTCTGAAGTAGTATTCATAAATATTTCTGCTACGAACATACTGTCTTCGTTTAAAGCCATAATACTGCCAGCCACTACTGAATGTAATTTCCCATCTTCTGATATAGTACTTATTGTTTTTACTGCGTCTTCGTCCTTTAATAAGTCCATTACTTTTTCTGGTGTTTTCATCTTCATCCTCCTCCTTTAAGTTTTATACTCTACTTATATGATAAGTCTTAAATGCATTTTCGTCAAGTACAGTATCCTTAGATACTAGGCTTACTTATACATATTATCAATATACACAGAGTTTTAATTCCACTGTTATTTATTAACATTTTCAATTTCATTTTTCTTTTTAAAAAATATATAGGCGCCCATCGATATGATTATAAGATATCCAATTATACTGTACATGTCTGGTCTCTGATCAAAGAAAAGAAATCCTAATACAGCTGCAAAGATAACTTGTGTGTACATATATACTGATATTTCTTTAGCTGGAGCCTTATAATATGCATTAGTAATAAAGAATTGGCCAAAGCCGGCAAATACACCTGCCACAAGAAGTATAACAAGCTGATTTACCGTCATGTGTGAATAGCTAAATATCATAAACGGTAGTATTACTATGCAAGAGAACCCAGAAAAGAAAGCCACAACAAAAGTTGCTGGTATTTTATTGTTTCCTAGTTTTCTCAGCCAAACGTAAGCTGCCCCAGCGAATATCCCTCCGCACAAACCAATTAAAGAATCACCAAAGTCGAAAATTTGAAATGAAGGCTTAATGACAAACAACGCTCCTATAAAGG
Organism: Clostridiales bacterium; assembly: GCA_012744355.1. Lineage (GTDB taxonomy): Bacteria > Bacillota > Clostridia > Peptostreptococcales > Anaerovoracaceae > JAAYHV01. The sequence goes on along the minus strand of JAAYHV010000008.1, from coordinate 880 downwards.
CTACCGATATAGCTACAATCTGATAAGGTTTTATCTTTTCCTTTAGAAGAAAATAGCTAAACAATATAGCAAAGAATGGATTTGTATTAGTAAGCATATTTGCATCTGAAAGTAGCAGATGATCAACTGCATAAAAGTTACATATTACAGATGTTAGTCCAAAGACAGATCTTAAAACTAAATCTTTAACCACCTTTTTATTAAGCTCAATCTTTTCCACGTTTTTTCTTAGCAAAGTAATCGCAAATATAAATGCGACTATATTTCTGAAGAAAGCTTTTTGCACGGTAGGAATATCTCCCGAGAATTTAACCATAACAAACATCATGGCAAATGAAACCGCGGCAGCTAACATAAATATTGTTCCTCTAGTTTTGTCGTTCTTCATTAATAGCTCCATAAAATTCCATAGATGCGCCTTTGTCCTTACAAAGAATATCCTTAGGTAGCCTTATAGTTACAATGGTTATGCAATAATCCCCTATTGCTCCTGAAATATTCAGCATCTGAACTATATAGAAAACCCAAAAGAGCGGCCCACTTAAATTCATATATATCAAATGCAGCAGCGTTCCCCATATAACTACGGGTGCTAATGCAACTATTATATATTGTACTTTAGGCATGTAGTAATCAGTAGCTGTATAAAAAAGTCCCATGCTCATTCCAAAAGATGGTTTTTCTTTAGTGAATATTAGTATAAACACCCCATGCACAAGCTCATGTAAAATTATATATAAAACACATAACAATACTGTTAATAGTGCCATTTTAATGAATGTAATATCTAGGGAAAATGAAATTCCATTAAAATATGTCGGAATAGCTAGCATTATTATGCAAATAAATAAGGCTAATATATTTATCAAAATGAACATTT
>JAAYHV010000068.1 GCA_012744355.1 Clostridiales bacterium | reverse complement strand
TTTAATATCCTGATTGTCAATTTAAGCTAGAAAGAATTTAAACTAAATACTTGCTCAAAAAAACAGCAATTCCTTTAGGAATACTCATACAAATTAATGATATCAAATTGTTTATTGTCTTACAATCCTTATGATCTTTTAGTAAGTTTGTTCTGATTTCCTTTAGGTTTCTTAATAAATGGGTACAACAAAATCCAAAGCATTCAAGATGAGTCTTTATACAGCTTAGCCTCATCGATTTTGTCCTACTTATAATTAGAGGTTTTTCTAATAAGAGTTTAAAAGAATAGCTTCGAAGTATTTATGGCGCTCACTTTAAAGTATAATTATAGCATCGCTATATTATTTCTTACACTAAAACAGTTTCGACCAGGAGGTCATGGATGGATCAAGTTGATCATAAATCTATCGTCGAATTAGAAAACATTTTGATAGCAGTTAACTTTTCTCATAAAGTTACATCCGAAGTCTTAGAAGCCATCAAGAATAGGTTTAATTTTATAGAGTCAGCAGCCATTGAGGCATATGATGGTGAGATTCCCAATTTCAAGCTATGTGAACAGGATCCTTTTACCAGGTTATCCATTCTTTGCTTCAAGTTGATTGAATTGAAACAGAACTACAATGCCAATCATATTCCAGAGTCAGTTTTTATTGATTCGGTAGCGGATCTTAAACTACGGCAAGAATTATATTTTGATGAAACTAAAAGCTTCGGTCTTTCCATCGACGATTCAATTTGGCTGAGACATCTATTCAATATGCACCTGTTTAAATTGAATTCCCTGCAGTTCCAAATATTTGAAATGAAATATTTGGAACAAGAATTATTAGGCGAAGAATATATGGTTTTTTAGTAAAGAGCAAAAAGAAAGTCTGCCAGCCGATTCTCCGGTTATTAACGTTCATATTCAGCACTCAGCAGATTTATCGCCAATTGAAGTGGAAAAATCCTTTCGTCTTGCTTTAGTCTTTTTCAATAAACATTACCCTACCTACAAATTTAAAGCCTTTGTCTGTTATTCTTGGTTATTATATTCGAAAAATAAGAACCTTTTAGCAGAAAACAGTAACATCCTAAAGTTTGCTGAAAACTTTACTATCATCAGCGAAGTTCAAGATCAGGAGCAAGCCCTTGAAAGTATTTATGGTAAGTCCAATATTGCAAAAGATTATTATCCAATGGATACTTCACTACAAAGAATGGCATTCTTGAATCTAAATTACTTGGGCTATGCGTGTGGAATCATTGCGATTGAAGCCTACGTCATATCCCTCTCCTATCCTTAGCTAAGAGGTCTATGAAGTAAGTGAAAAACACAATATAAAGTCATTGAAAAAGACAGTGAAAAGTCATTGAAAAAACAGTGAAAAGAAAATATACGAAAGTAAATATCGCAAGGAAGACTACTTAAAATATAGGAGCGAAGATGAAACAAACAAACATTTGCTTTTTAAAATATAGTGCTAAAGATCATATGCAAACTATTAGACAAGCATATAATCAAGGTAAAAATATAAAAAAAGAAACGCCTGAAGCAATTACTTTTAGTCAGGCTTTGGATGATATTGGATATTTTCAGTTTGTCATTGAAAATGGCTACAGCGGCTATGGTGATTGGGGAAAAGATCGCTTTGATAAGGCTTTTGCTGAAATGAAAAAAGAATTGACACATGAATTTTCAGCTAATACCAGCACGCTCATCCCTCTCCCTGTTTTTTTGGATCTTATAAAAAAACATCTCCCTTTTATTTTCGACGGACATCTGGCTATCACAGGAGACAATTATGGAATCGGTTTTTACAAACCGCTTAAAACTTTTGTTAGTAGCTTTTTTAGTGAACTACTCACCACTTAGCTAAACCTAACGGTTTTAACGCTTGAAGTGGGAGCTTCTTGGGAATAGAGCATACTTGATGGCGTATTTCTATGCTCACAGCGGTGTCTCTTATTTACCAAGCTAT
>JAAYHV010000067.1 GCA_012744355.1 Clostridiales bacterium | reverse complement strand
TTGCAATACAGTGTAATACAGATCAGCCTTTTAAAAATGAATACTATGATAACAAGGAAGAAGGTATATACGTAGATGTAGTAACTGGAGTTACTCTATTTTCATCAAACGATAAATATGACTCGGGAACAGGTTGGCCAAGCTTTACTAAACCTATTTCAAAAAATGTAGTTAAATCAACAAAGGATACATCCCTTGGCATGGAAAGAGTAGAAGTAAAAAGTAATTTAGGAGACATACACTTAGGCCATGTATTTAATGATGGACCTAAAGAGAGTGGCGGAGAGCGATACTGCATGAATAGCAGCTCCCTTAAGTTCATTCCAATAGACGAAATGGAAGAAAATGGATATGGTTATCTTCTAGAGTAGGAACTTTACTCAATTGACAAAAATTATTGCTGGTGGTAAAATAAATGCGCAAGTTGCAACTTGCGCATATTTTTTTGCGGATATGGCGGAACTGGCAGACGCGCACGGTTCAGGTCCGTGTGATGAATAATCATGGGGGTTCGAATCCCTTTATCCGCACCAATTTGTAACAAAAGGAAGGCTAACTTATGGATAACAGACCTATAGGCTTTTTTGATTCTGGTCTTGGAGGCTTAACATGTATACCGTTTCTTCATCAGAAATTGCCTAATGAAAAAATCATATATTATGGAGATACAGCTAGAACACCTTACGGTTCTAAATCAATAGAAAATATTAGACAATTCTCAACTCAAATAGTTGATTATCTGGTAAGTCATGATGTTAAACTTATAGTAATTGCATGCAATACTGTAAGCGCAACATGTATTGATTTACTAAAAGAAAGATTCCCAGAAGTACCTATTTTAGGCATAATAGATCCAATGGCTAGAAAAATAGCTGAAATTGGTGAAAGTAAAGATAAATTCGGAGTAATCGGCACAAAAGTTACTATTAGCAGCGGGGTCTACGAAGATAAAGTAAAAATGTATAATGAGAGTATTAACATACATTCTTTGGCATGCCCGGCTCTAGTTCCACTAATTGAAGAAGGCATAATAAATAATGAAATTATGGATTTAATGATAAAATACTATATAGATGATTTCCAGAAAAAAAGAAATATAAATAAATTAGTTTTAGGATGTACACACTATCCAATCATACAAGAAAACATCCAAAGACTGTACCCCGATATGGAACTATTAAATCCGTCTGAGGAAGTCATAAATAGTGTTGGAAAAATGTTAGAGGAGAAAGGAATGCTAGCTGAGCCAAATGACAGTAGAAATCTCTGTTATGCTAGTGACTTGTCTGAAAATTTTCTGAATATGATTAATTTATTCTTTGACAACGATTCCGTTGACACAGATATAATGAAATTTTACGATTAATAAACTTATAATTAGCTCAATTTTGGGCATACAGATAATATGGAGGGTATCATAAATGTTAACGCAATTTGAAAAAACTTTAAAGAAATACGCAAAAAAATTAGTTTTTACTGAAGGTCACGATCCTAGGATTGTAGAGGCGGCTAGTAAACTAAAGGCAGATGGAATGTTAGAACCAATACTTATAGGCACTAAGGAAGATGCTGAAAAAGCAGCAAAGGAAAGCGGTTACTCTATTGAGGGTATAACTGTTATCAATCCTAAAGAATATCCTGGAATTGATGAAATGGTCGATAAGATGGAAGAGCTTAGAAAAGGCAAGATGACCAAAGATGAATGTAGAGAAAAGCTGATGCTAGGCAACTACTTTGGTACTATGCTGGTAAAAATGGGTAAGGCAGATGGACTGCTTGGTGGAGCAACTTATTCTACAGCAGACACGGTTCGTCCTGCACTTCAAATTATAAAGACAGCGCCAGGAAGCAAAATAGTTTCTTCGTGCATGGTGCTAAACAAGCAAGATGAAAACAGTAAAACTACATATATATTTGGAGATTGCGCAATAAATATTGATCCTACTGAAGACGAGCTTGTTCAGATTGCTTTGCAAACTGCTGAAACAGCTAAGAAATTTGGTCTAGAACCAAAAGTAGCAATGCTTTCATATTCTACATTAGGTTCAGGAAAAGGTGAACGAGTGGAAAAGGTGAAAAATGCTACTGCTAAGATTAAAGCGTTAAACCCTGATTTTGATGTGGACGGAGAACTTCAATTTGATACAGCCATTTCACCTGTAGTGGCCAAGACAAAGGCTAAGAATTCTACTGTAGCTGGTAAAGCAAATGTGTTTATAGTTCCTGACATAGATTCAGGTAACATCAGCTACAAGGTTGGTGCTAGGCTAGGCGGATATGAAGTATTCGGACCACTTTTACAAGGACTAAATGCACCTATAAACGATTTATCAAGAGGATGCAACGCAGATGAAGTATACAAGATTGCAATGATTACTGTGGGTCTTGCTTAAACATATAAAATTAATGCCGGTAGCACATCTATATGCTTCCGGCATTTTACTATTTAGACTCTTTAATTATTTGAGCTCCTGCGCTAGCACCTATTCTGTCAGCTCCAGCATCAATCATCTTCTTTGTCGTTTCAAAAGACCTTATTCCGCCTGAGGCTTTAACTTTAAGCCTGTCACCTACTGTTTGCCTCATCAGTGCCACATCGGCTTCCGTAGCGCCGCTAGTGCTAAAACCTGTGGAAGTCTTAACAAATTCTGCTCCCGCTTTTTCTGAAAGTTCACAAGCTTTAATTTTTTCTTTGTCTGTTAAAAGACAAGTTTCAATTATAACTTTGACGATTGCATTATAGTCTTTTGCTACGCTAGTTACAGCAAAGATGTCTCTTTCTACGAATTCGTAATCCTCATCTTTTAACGCTCCTATATTTATTACCATATCGATTTCTGTAGCGCCATCTCGAAGTGCTGTTATGGCTTCATATGTCTTAGATTCTATTGTCATAGCTCCTAGAGGAAAACCTACTACAGCGGCTATTTTAATATCTGTATTCTCTAGAAATCCACTTGCTAGTTTAACTCTGTACGAGTTAACGCAAACTGAATAAAAGTCGTATTTTACAGCTTCTTTGCATAAAGATATGATTTGATCTTTGGTTGCTTCTGGTTTTAATAAAGTGTGATCAAAATATTTATTTAAGGGTTTCATTATCATCCTCCTGGGTAGTTATATAGTGATGTATAATATTATATCACAATGAAACATCTTTACAAGATGAGGTTTCTACATTATAATAAGGCCGGGGGAAATCATGAATTACGATAACAAATTAAATAAAATCAAAAACTTAAGGTGGCTCTCAGTATTAATGGGGGCATTAATGTTTATAGGAACATTTTATAGCTTTGGTATTTTTGCAGCAGTGCTTTTAGGGACTATAGCAATGGCTATGTTTTGGCTAATAATTAATAGATATTATGCTCAAACTATTCTTGATACAGTAAAGGGAAAAGTAAGTGAGATTATTAGCGATATAAAAGGTATAGACAGTATAATCGAAATAAACTCCATCAATTCATTGATGATAGCGAGAATTTATATAATCAATTCATCTATAAAATCTCATTTGATTAAAGAAGCATTGATTAAGAAGATTAGCGAAAATATAGCAACAAAGCATTTAAAAGCTATTCAGATAGCATTAATAAATAGCAAAGATGAATATAAAGTTACTAAAGAGGCCTTTAATAGGCAACTGGCAAAGGAACTGCTTAATAAATCAAGCGATGCAAAATAGGAGTAGTTAATGGAATTATTAATAGGCTTCGCTATATTTATAGCCGCAATGGTGACTTGCCTGGTATTAGGCATAACAACAGTACTGGCATTAATTGCAGGACTCGTCGTATTTTTAGTGGTAGGATTGAGAAAAGGATTTACCAGCAAAGACTTAATTGGTTTTACTGGCAAAGGCGTAAAAAGTTCATTAGTAGTAGTTGAAGTGTTAATACTAATAGGATTTATAACAGCGATTTGGAGGACTTCGGGAACAATTTCATTTTTTGTTTATTACGGAATCAAGCTAGTTTCTCCTAATTTGTTTATTTTAATCACATTTTTACTATCAGCTATATTGGCTTATGCTTTAGGAACTTCATTTGGAGTCGCAGGCACAGTTGGAGTAATATTTATGTCACTTGCAAGAAGTGGAAATGTAGATGAGATAATTACTGCAGGAGCTGTAATGTCAGGTGTTTTTTTTGGAGACAGAGGATCACCAGTATCATCTAGCGCAATACTAGTAGCAACCATTACGGAAACAGATTTGATAGATAATGTAAAAAGAATGTTTAAGACAGCGATAATTCCTATAGCGATATGCCTAGTGGTGTATGGGATATTAAGCTATCAAAACCCAATAAACAGTGTTGATGATACTATAATAAATGCTTTAGGCGAGGAATTTAATATATCGATATTTACTATAATACCTGCATTATGTATGGTGATATTGCCTTTGTTTAGAATAAACGTAATATGGGCATTAATAACTAGTATAGTAAGCGGTGGGCTGATTTCAATACTAGTACAAGGCAACGAAGTTTCGAATCTAATAGAGCAAGGAATATTTGGGTATAGTTCAGAGCATGAAGTTTTAGGCAATATACTAGACGGTGGAGGTTTAATTTCAATGGTTGAGGTAATAATCATCGTGATGATATCTTCTTCCTACTCCGGAATATTTGATGGAACTAAAATGCTTGAAAGACTAGAAGAATTATTGGGGAAGATGGTCAAAAGGACTGGTAAATTCTTTGTGATGGTACTTATGTCTTTTTTTACAGTAGGAGTATTTTGTAATCAGACCATTGCTAGCATAATGTGCTGTGATCTTATGAAGAATGTGTACATTGATAATGATGGAAGTAAAGAAGAACTTGCGCTTGATATTGAAAATTCGGCTATACTAATTTCATCATTAGTACCCTGGAGCATAGCGTGCATAGTGCCACTTAGCTTTTTAGGTGTTGGTTTTCAAGCAATACCATACAGCATATATTTATATATAGTGCCGATATCTTATGGATTGACAAAAAAATATTTTAGATATAAAATCTAATGATGTTATAAAAAAAGTATTATGGAGGAATTATGGAAATAGAACTAAAGTATACCCTTAATGACGAACTAATAGCAGATAGAATAATTAACGACCCTGGGTTAAAAAAAATCAAAGAGCTAGGTTCTGAAAATACATTAAATATGCTGTCTGTATATTTTGACACAATAGACGACGATTTGCTTAATTCAGGAATGGCATTTAGAATGAGAAAAGAAAACGATAAACTTCAAGCCACTGTCAAGTGGGATGGTAAAGTCGAAAATGGTAAACACGTTAGAGAAGAAGTAAATCTTTCGGTTAATGATGATACTTACATGGAAAATCCAAAGGTTGATTTATTTAATCAAAGCAAGGCTGAGGAAAAACTTAAACAAGCTGCTAATGGCAAAAGACTTATACCTATAATGAAGATGGATTTTGTGAGAAAGCAGTTTAGAATTGATGACGGAGAGACCATTTGTGAAGTATCCATAGACAAAGGAGAGATCATTGGAGCAAAAGGCAAGGTTCATATATCAGAACTTGAAATAGAACTTTTCCTGGGAAATGAGGAGAATTTGGTAAAATTAGGTGAAGAATTAGCAAATAAATATAATTTAGAGCCTGAAAACCAGAGTAAGTTCGCTAGAGGGCTACAAATTATATAAAATCACCTTTACATAATAGACAAATAAGTGTATAATACTCTAGAATTGCATTAATATTGCAATAAAACAGGTGTTAATTGGTTAAAAAACATATATTTTAGGAGGATTTGATGAAAGCTACATTCATATCAAGAGAAAACAACGAAGTTAAATTTACTATGGAATTTACAACTGAGGAATTTGAAGCTGCAGTTGTCGATGCATATAAGTCTAGTAAAGAGCAATTTGCTATAGACGGATTCAGAAAAGGCAAAGCGCCAAGAAGTATTATCGAAAAGAGATACGGTGAAAACGTATTTTATGAAGACGCAGTAAACGCGATGTTCCAAGGTGGATACCCTAAAGCAGTTACTGAATTAGAGCTTGAAATAATAGATTCACCTTCTGCAGAATTTTCAAACATTGAAAAGGGTAAGGAATTAACAGTAACTATAACAGTTCCTGTGTATCCTACAGTAGAAGTTAAGGATTATTTGGGCGTTGAAATTGAAAAAGTATTAATTGAAGTAAAAGATGAAGATATAGAAACAGAACTTGCTGCAGCTCAGAAAAAGCAGGCAAGAATAGAAACCGTTGAAAGAGAAGCTAAAGATGGAGATACAGTGGTACTTGATTATTCAGGATTTGTTGGTGAAGAACAGTTCGAAGGTGGAACTGCAGAAAACCAAGAACTAATACTTGGATCAGGTTCATTTATACCTGGATTTGAAGAGCAGTTAATCGGAATAAAGCCAGAAGAAAAAAGAGATGTAGCTGTTACTTTCCCTGAAGAATACCAATCAGAGGACCTAGCAGGTAAAGAAGCATTGTTTCATTGCACTGTACATGAGGTTAAAGAAGAAATTCTACCAGAACTTGACGATGATTTTGCGGGTGACGTAAGTGAATTTGAGACTTTTGACGAGTACAGAAAAGATTTAGCTGAAAAAATGCAAAAACAAGCTGATCTTAATGCTGAAGCTCAGATGAAAGACAAGACAATCGAAAAGGTTGTTGAAGCCAATAAAATCGAAGTGCCTTCAGTAATGGTTGAAGAAGAAGTTGATAGAATGCTTCAAGAATTGAATCAGCAGCTTTCAAATCAAGGTTTAAACTTAGATATGTACAAACAGTTCTTAAACAAAAACGATCAGGAAATGAGAGATGAAATCAAGGAGGAAGCAGAAAAAAGAGTTAAAACAAGATTGATTCTAATGTCTATAGCTGATCTTGAAGAATTAGAAATTTCCCAAGAAGAAGTTGAAGCAGAAATTAAGCAAATTGCAGAAACATATCAGTCTGACGTAGAAGAAATCAAGAAGATGATAGGTCTTGAAAACTTAGGATATTTTGAAAAAGATTTAAAACTAAAGAAAGCAATAGAATTGATTTATGATAAAGCCATTGTTAAATAAAAAGAATAGTAGGAGGTCGATATGGGTTTAATACCTTATGTAGTTGAGCAGACAAGCGCAGGAGAACGCTCCTACGATATCTATTCAAGATTATTAAAAGACAGAATAGTGTTCATTGATCAGGAGATTAACGACAGCTTAGCTAGTGTAGTAGTTGCGCAATTACTATTTTTAGAAGCTGAAGATCCAAAAAAAGATATAGTTATATATATTAATAGTCCAGGTGGATCAGTAACAGCAGGACTTGCAATCTATGATACTATGAAATATATAAAAGCTGACGTATCTACTGTTTGTGTAGGTTTAGCGGCTAGCATGGGAGCATTTTTACTTGCAGCAGGAGAAAAGGGCAAAAGATTTGCACTTCCTAATGCGGAAATAATGATTCACCAACCTTTAGGTGGTGCACAAGGCCAAGCTGAAGATATCAGGATTCACGCAAACTGGATAATAAAAACTAGAGAAAAACTCAACAAAATGTTAAGCGAGAATACAGGAAAAGAATTATCAGTAATTGAAAAAGATACAGATAGAGACAACTTTATGTCAGCAGATGATGCAGCATTGTATGGCTTAATTGATGAGGTTATTGAAAAAAGGTAGGGGAATAGATGAGTGATCAAAAAGACTTCGATGAATCGGTATGTTCCTTTTGTGGAAAACCAAAATCTCAAGTAAATAGGATGATTGTAGGCCCAGATGTTTTCATATGCGATGAATGTATTGACCTGTGTCAATCGATACTAGATGAAGATGTAGAGATTGAGCCCAGAAAGTATTTATCAACACTTCCGAAACCTATGGAAATATATGATCAACTTTCAGATTACGTTATAGGTCAGGAATCTGCTAAAAAGGAACTTTCTGTGGCAGTTTACAATCAATATAAGAGAATTAAGTATCTTGAAAAGATTGGGGCAAGTCACGGCAAATCGAAAGCTGTGGAAATACAAAAGAGTAATGTATTGATGATAGGACCTACAGGTAGTGGTAAAACTCTACTTGCACAGACCTTAGCAAAAATACTGGATGTACCTTTTGCCATCGTAGATGCGACGTCGCTTACTGAAGCAGGATATGTAGGTGAAGATGTTGAAAACATTTTACTGAGACTGTACCAAGCAGCAGATGGGGACCTTAAAAGAGCAGAACACGGCATAATATATGTCGATGAAATTGATAAAATTGCTAGAAAATCAGAGAATATGTCTATAACACGTGATGTTAGTGGTGAAGGTGTGCAGCAAGCACTTCTTAAGATAATTGAGGGCACTGTTGCTAACGTACCGCCGCAAGGAGGACGTAAGCATCCGCTTCAAGAGTTTATTCACTTTGATACGACAAATGTGTTATTCATATGCGGAGGAGCTTTTGCCGGACTTGATAAAATAGTTCAAAGAAGAATAGGCGAGAAAGTAATCGGATTTAACTCCGAAATAAATCTCAGCATGGAAGATGAAAACGATGTTATGTCTCAAATTCAGCCAGAAGATTTGCTTAAGTATGGTATCATACCAGAGCTAATAGGAAGACTTCCTGTTAATGTAATCTTAGATGAATTAGGTGAGGATGTATTATATAGAATTATGACCGAGCCTAAAAATGCGATTATCAAGCAATATCAAGCCTTATTTGAACTAGACGATGTAGAATTGGAATTCAATAAAAATGCGATAAAGGCTATAGCAGAAAAAGCAGTAGAAAGAAAAACAGGCGCAAGAGGCCTAAGGGGAATAGTTGAGAGTATTATGACAGACGTAGCTTTTGAGATTCCATCTAGAGAAGATATAGAAAAGTGCATTATTACTAAGGACACCGTTGTTAAAGGTAAAATGCCTAAACTAGTCTTAAAAGAAAAATAAAGTATATAAAAGCGACATAGGTCTTCTGACGGTATGTCGCTTTATAAACATATGTGAGAGGGGGAAATAGTCATGGACGAAAAAAATAGCTATGTAGATTTACCGTTTATCCCATTAATTGGGCAAACTTTCTTTCCAGGAACTACAGTTAGTTTTGATATAGGAAGAGAAAGATCTCTTAATGCAATAAACTTAGCAGCAAATGATGATAAGTTAATAGTAGTGGCAACACAGATAGATGATAAAATCAATAATCCTGATGTGGATGATTGCTATAAAGTGGGTGTATTAATTAAAAGCAGACAAATAATTAAGAAATCCTCTGAATATGTTAGAGTTTTGGCAAGTTGCGAAAAAAGGGTGGATTTGGAAAACATCAGAATTGAAAACGATACGTTTTTATGTGATTGTAATGTTAGACCAGATCTTTTAGTAGACGATGAAATTGAGACAAAAGCCCTTGCGAGAATTGCAAAGAAAAGCTTCTCTAAACATGTAGAACTTATCGGAAATACGGATAATTCTATAAAAGAAATGATCAACAAGATTGATGATATAACTTTGCTATGTAATACTATGGCAGGGGAAATTAAGGTTCCTTACGAAGCGAAACAGGAGCTTTTAGAGCAGGATCTTGTATCTAAGAGATTAGAGCGAGTAATTCAGTTACTAAATGATGAGAATCAAATATTGCTTTTGGAAAAAAGAATATCAGCAAAAGTTATGGGTAATCTTAATCAAAGTCAAAGAGAATACTTTTTAAAGGAACAAATCAAGGTAATAAAAGACGAACTTGGAGAAACTGAAGATGTTGATGATGAAGCTAACGAATGGCTTAGTAAAACAGATGGTTTAAATCTTACTGACAAGGTAAGAGAAAAAGTCGAAAAAGAGATATCAAAGTTTACTAAAATGCATCAGTCAAGTCCTGAAGCTACAGTAACTAGAACCTACATTGAAACGATACTTAGCTTACCTTGGAACACAGCTTCTAAAATAAATGTAAACATAAAAAAGGCTAATAAAATCTTAGACGAAGATCACTATGGGCTAGAGAAAGTTAAGGAAAGAATATTAGAATATTTAGCTGTAGTACATCTCTCTAAAAACATTAAAGGTCCAATTATTTGTCTTGTGGGCCCTCCGGGAGTTGGTAAGACTTCTATAGCAAAATCTATTGCAAGAGCTAATAATCGTGAATTTGCAAGAATGTCTTTAGGTGGCGTAAGAGATGAAGCCGAGATAAGAGGACACAGAAGAACATACATAGGTTCAATACCAGGCAGAGTAATCAACAACATTAAGGAAGTTGGAACAAATAATCCGTTATTCCTGTTTGATGAAGTTGATAAGATTGGTTCTGATTTTAAAGGAGATCCTGCTTCAGCGCTTTTAGAAGTTTTAGATCCTGAGCAAAACAAAACCTTTGTAGACAACTATTTAGAAGTTCCCTTTGATTTATCAAAGGTTATGTTTATAACGACTGCAAACACTACAGAAACAATACCAAGACCGCTTCTTGACAGAATGGAAGTAATAGAGATTTCAGGATACATAGAAGATGAAAAAGTTAAAATTGCAGAAAATTATTTAATACCAAAAAAAATAGCAGAGCACGGAATTAAAAAGAATAAATTAACATTTTCCGAGGCTGCTATTAGAGATATGATAAATAACTACACCAGAGAATCTGGTGTTAGAAATCTCGAAAGAGAAGTTGCCAATATTTGTAGAAAAGTTGCCAAGCAAATAGTTATGGATGGAAAGAAAACACATCACATAACAGCTAGAAGTTTGGAGGGATATTTAGGTAAAAAGAAATTCAGATCTGACGTTGTTGAAGGCGATGACAAAGTGGGCGTAGCTACTGGAATGGCATGGACAAGAGTAGGAGGCACTATACTATTTATCGAAGCTCTCAAAGTTGAAGGTAGCGGTAAAGTTGTGCTAACTGGTCAAATGGGAGATGTTATGAAGGAATCAGCGCAAGCTGGAATAAGTTACCTGAGATCAGTTGCAGGGGAGTATGGTATAGAGTGTGAAGTTTTCAAGGAAAATGATGTTCACATACATATTCCGGAAGGAGCTACTCCTAAAGACGGACCGTCAGCTGGAGTAACCATGTGCACGGCGCTTTTGTCTGCACTAACTGGTTTGGAAATAATGAAAAATGTAGCTATGACTGGCGAAATCACTATAAGAGGTAAAGTATTACCTGTAGGCGGAATTAAGGAAAAAGTATTGGCAGCTCATAGAGCAGGAATAAACAAAATACTTCTACCGAGAGAAAATGAAGCTGATTTAGATGATATACCTAAAGCAGTCAAAAGGCAGATGGAATTCGTCATGATAGATGAAGCTAAAGATGCGTTTAACGAGGCACTGGTTAAACAAGGAGAGCAAAGTGAAAATCAATAAATCGGATTTAGAAAGAATAGCCGTAAGGCCAGATCAATATCCAGAAGCCGATAAAGCTGAAATAGCTTTTGCAGGAAGATCTAATGTAGGAAAATCTTCTCTTCTTAATCTGATCACTTGCAGAAAGAAGCTAGCTAGAGTCAGTGGTGCTCCAGGAAAGACTAGAACGATTAATTTCTATGTAATAAATGACGAATTTAGGATTGTGGATTTACCGGGATACGGTTATGCTAAAGTATCTAAATCGGTATCAAGCACCTGGGGAGATATGGTAGAAAATTACTTGCAGGACAGAGAAAATCTACTTAAAGTAATACAACTAGTTGATATTCGTCATGCACCTTCCAATCAAGATGTACAGATGTATAAATACCTTAAATTTTATGGACTAGACGGTGTAGTGGTAGCTACTAAAGCTGATAAAGTTTCTAAAAATGAACTATATAAAGGCATTAATGTCATCAGGAAGACCTTAGGTCTTTCTGATGATGATATAGTAATACCAATATCATCGCTTAAAAAAACGGGGCAGGAAAAACTGCTAAGTGTAATGGCTGAACTTTTGGAGGAATATAATGAGACTGCTAAAGAATAGAATTAAAGCTATAATACCATTTCTTCGCAATCCCGACGTAAAAATATTCAAGAAGCTAATAGTAGTATTGGCAGCTGCTTATTTTATCGTGCCTATAGATTTAATACCGATATTTATTTTTCCCATAGGATTATTAGATGATCTATTCCTATGGGCTTTTATATTGATAGGCTTTGGCGAAGAATTAGATGCGAGTTTAAAAAAAAAGACTGAAGAAGAATACGTGCACAAAAATTTTCATGGAAAAAATGTTGTTGATGGTGTAAAATATAAAGTACGTAAAGAGAAAAATGAAGAAGATGAAGATGACGAAGAATGATTGAGAAGGAGATAATCAAGTGGCTGAAAGAAAGAAAAAAACAACAGTAGGTAATGTTTTGTATACTCAAGATGAGATTTGGAAAAGATCGAAGGAAATTTCCAAAGAAATATCCAAAGACTTCGAAGGCGAAAAAGTCGTATTAATAGGAACTCTAAGAGGCGCTATTTTATGGATGTCTGATATAATGAAAAATATTACACTTGATACTGAAATAGATTTTATAGTAGCTAGTAGCTACGGCTCTGGTACTACCAGTACAGGCTTAGTTAAGATTACCAAAGATATTGATACAAATATTTATGGTAAAAATGTCATTATAATTGAAGATATAGTAGACACTGGAACAACCTTAATGCGACTAGTTGAAAGACTAAATGATAGAAATCCAAAATGCATAAAGGTATGCACTATGCTTGATAAACCAAGCGGTAGAAAGGTAGACTTCAACGCGGATTATGTTGGTTTTACAGTTGAAGATTTATTTATAGTGGGGTATGGACTCGACTTTGACCAAAAATATAGAGACTTACCATACATTAGTTACATAGAAGGGTAAGGAGATATTTATGGAATTAAAAGTGGACTACCATATACACACTAATTGTTCAGATGGTGAGTTAACGCCTACTCAAGTTGTAAAGAAATTCAAAAAAGAAGAATATGATGTCATAGCCATTACAGATCATGATGGAGTCGATGGTATTAAAGAAGCAAAAATAGCAGGAGAAGCAATAGAATTAAAGGTTATACAAGGAGTAGAACTCTCTTCTATAACAGAAGCAGGAGTTAATGTTCATATACTGGGATATAATATGGATTTAGAGAATAATGAATTTATTGAAACGTTAGATGAACTAAAAGAATGGCGAAGAGACAGAAATAAGGTGTTAATAAAAAAACTCAATGATTTAGGATATCACGTAGACATAGATGAAATATACAAAGCTAAAGGGAATGATTATATAGGCAAGCCTGATATTGCAAGATATCTTCTAGACAAGGGCATGATAGCTAAAATGGATGATGCCTTTAGTTCCGAATCCGGAATATATTCAAAGGAAGAGATCGAAAATATCACAAGAAAAAAATTAAACATTAAGGATGCTATAAATATAATCAAAAATGCTAAGGGAATCGCTGTATTAGCGCATCCTATGAAAATAAAAGGTATAGGAGAAAAAGGGAGCGATGAGTTTTTCCTCAACTTAAACAACCTTGTTAAAGATTTAAAAGTAGAGGGCCTTAAGGGATTAGAATGTTATCATCCCTCGGCATCTGAGGATGATTCAAAGAAACTAGTTGAATTTGCGGAGAAGTATCATTTACATATTACAGAAGGTTCTGACTTTCACAGTGAGAATAAATAGAAAACTTATCTAGGAGAAATATAAAATGGCCGAATTTAATAGTAATGTAGTTGCTGCTGCGGTTAGGACATCTGAAGATTTAGACGTAGCTATAAAATCAAAGTCAGAGGTTATTTTTTTATTGAAATCTGACATTTTAACGTTAGACGAAAAAATCAAAAAGATTCACGACGCAAAAATGAAAATATGTGTGCATGTTGATTTTATGGAAGGTATCGGAAAGGATAGGTCCGGTATTAATTATATTAAAAACTTAGGAGCAGATTATATTTCTAGTACGAGAACAAATATAATTAGAATGGGTAAGGATGTGGGAATAAAAACTATACAGAGGTTTTTTATTATAGACTCACATTCAGTATCTACTGCAGTAGATACTATAAAACAGTCTAAGCCTGATATTGTAGAAGTAATGCCTGGAGTAGTAACAAAAAAATTAGCAGAAATAATTGATATTATCGACGTACCCGTTATGGTAGGTGGATTGGTTGAAACTGAAGATGAGGTTATCGATGCAATTAAAGCGGGTGCTATTTTAGTGTCTTCTGGGAAAAGAGCACTTTGGGATATTTATATAACTAAATAAGTTTTATCTGAATATGGGAGGGAACTATGAAAATTAAATTTTGCGGAGCATCATATGGTGTTACAGGTTCATGTCACTTGATTACAACTGATAAGCATAAGGTTTTATTAGATTGTGGTCAATTTCAAGGTGGTAAGTCACAAGACGAATTAAACTTTGAGCCTTTTCAGTTTGAACCTTCAGAAATAGAGTGCGTAATTTTAAGCCATGCTCACATAGATCATTGTGGACGATTGCCTCTTCTAGTAAAAAGAGGATTTAAAGGGCCAATATACTGCACAAGCGCTACAGCGGATTTACTTGAAATTATGCTTAGAGACAGCGCATATATTCATGAGAAGGATGCTGAGTGGGATAGTAAGAGAGCTCAAAGAGCAGGTAAGCCTCCTGTAGAACCTCTATACACTGTAAGCGACGCTGTAGAGGCATTAAAATATGTTCAGCCTATTTTATACGATCAAATTAGAGATATAAATGATCAGATGCGCATAGTCTTTAATGATGCGGGCCATATTTTAGGTTCTGCAATTATAGAGCTATGGGTTAGAGAAAACGATGAGGAAAACAAGATAGTATTTTCTGGTGACTTAGGTGTGATGGATAGACCAATACTTAGAAATCCAACAATAATTAAAAAGGCTGACTATGTTATTATGGAATCAACATACGGCAACAGATTACATCCAAAAAATTCAACTAGTATGGGCGAACTTTTAGCAATTATACTCAAAACTGTAAAAAGAGGTGGCACAGTAGTAATACCTTCCTTTGCAGTTGGAAGAACCCAAGAGCTGATTTATGAACTAGATAGAATTTACGACGAAAACACTGAAGTAGCTAAGCAGCTTAAAGATGTCAAAGTCTATATAGACAGTCCTATGGCAACATCAGCGACTGAAGTGTTTAAGAAGAATGCTGACGTATTTGATCATGAAACAAGAGAATATATACTAAAAGGAAATAACCCTTTAGATTTTAAGAATCTCTTATTTACTCGTTCTACCGAAGACTCAAAGATGCTTAACATGGATAACTCTCCTAAGATAATTATATCTGCTAGCGGAATGTGCGAAGCAGGAAGAATTAGGCATCATTTAAAGCATAATTTATGGAATAAGAAGTCAAGCATAGTATTTGTTGGATACCAAGCTGAAGGCACGCTGGGCAGAAGAATTGTAGAAGGTATAAAGGATGTTACTTTGTTTGGAGAAGATATTCATGTTAGTGCCGAAGTATATAACTTAGAAGGATTTTCCGGACATGCAGATAGAGACGGCTTAACAGAGTGGCTATCAGGGTTCATAAAACCACCTAAAAAAGTTTTCTTAGTCCACGGAGAAATGGATGCTAAGAGAGATTTTGCAGCACATATCAAAGAAAAACTAAATATGGATCTATTTGTAGTTGAAGGTGTGTCAGAATTTGAGCTTGATGGAACTGAAGTTTTAAATGAGACTAAAGGAACTATAGAGGGTCTTAGCGACAGCGATATACAATCGCTAAGAAACAAAATATCCAATATTAGTGTAGGTATGGATGGAGTGTTATATAATGCAAAACTTGCCACCGGTGCAAAGATTTCATCGGAAAAACTAATAAAGATAAATAACGTAGTACAGGAGCTAGAAAAAGCATCGATTAACTTAGGTGCTATAATGACAGAAGAGGATAGAAGCTATGAAGAGCTAAATATACTTAAAGATGAAGGTAGGCTGTAAGTAGGATATGGACAAGAAAAATAAAGACAAAGCTATTGTAATAGGTATAGCTGGAGGAACAGGTTCAGGGAAATCTACTTTAATAAATGCTATAAAAAATGAATTTAATGATGAGATAACAATTATCAGTCACGATTACTATTACAAAGCTCATAACGAACTCTCTTTTGAAGAAAGAAAGCACCTGAATTATGACCATCCTAATAGTTTTGATACTGACCTTATGGCAGGGCACATCAAAACTTTAGTTGCTGGAAAGAGCATAGAAAGGCCGGTATACGATTTCACTATACACAACAGAGTGGATGATACGGTTAAGCTTAATTCTGCGAAAGTAATCATAGTTGAGGGGATATTGATCTTTGAAAATGAAGATTTACTCAATCTTTTTGATATCAAAGTTTTTATTGATACGGATGCTGATGTTCGAATTATAAGAAGAATAGTCAGAGATGTTAAAGAAAGAGGAAGAACGCTTGAATCAGTAGTTGAGCAGTACCTAACTACTGTCAAGCTAATGCATGAACAATTTGTTGAGCCAAGCAAAAAGAATGCAGACATAATAATCCCTGAAGGTGGGTTTAATAGGGTAGCGATAGATATGCTAAATCAAAGAATCTATGCACTTTTACATGGCGAATAAATATGAATAAAAACATAATGACCTACATATTCACAGCATTTGCAGCGCTAGCTTGGGGCCTGTCATTTTTTGCTACAGTTTTGGCCTTGGAATATTTCGATCCTATATCACTACTCAGCTTAAGATGGGGTATATCCGCTTTGATATTCTTAGCACTTTACTTAACAAAGATAATAAAGTGTGATTTTAAAGGAAAAAAGAAGGGCATGCTTCTAGTCGCAGGTTTAGTTCAGCCCTGCCTATACTCGATATTTGAGACTACAGGCATTGGAATGACTTCAACTTCAGAATCAGCAATTATGATTGCACTTATTCCAATATTTACAATGGTAGTTAGCACAGTTATATATAAAAGAAAGATAACAAAAGAAATAGTACTTGCAGTAATAATTGCATTTTTGGGAATAACTATAAGTATATATTTTTCCCCTAATTTTTCCGCAAGTGGTAAAATAGCGGGGTATTTTGTCCTCTTAGGAGCCGTATTGTGCAGCGCATTTTACACGAATTTGATCAACAAATCGGGGGAGGCGTTTACACCAACAGAGATAACATTCGCTATATCTGTTATGGGAGGTATCTTTTTTACAATACTGAACTTTATATTTGGAGATGAGCTAAACACCTATTACGTGTTTGCAACAAACTTAGAGCCTCTGCTTGGAGTTTTGTTCTTGGCTGTGGCTTGTTCCTGTTTATGCTACTTAGCATTTAATAACATACTAACTAAATTTTCACCTGTTGTAGTTACAAATGTGTTTAATAACAGTGTTACAGTAATAGGTATAATATCAGGAGTGATTTTTGCAGGAGATCCATTTGGTTGGTATATAGTGGTTGGAGCAGCGCTTACGTTAACTGGAATTTCACTCACCAATAGAAAAGCAAAATAATATAGAAAGAACTGATGAATGTCGGTTCTTTTTTTCGTGTTTATAAAATTACTGAAAAATACATGATTTGGCTTTAATAGTACTTAATTTTAAAATCCTATTTACATATGTTTTTTAATAAAGCAGAATATACTTATAAAACTTATGGAGGAGAAAAATGGGTGAGTATCAATACAAATGTTATAGCAATTACATTCTGCCTACTGCCATTTACCATCAATGCATATGGATAATTAGGGATATGGAAAGAATGGAGAAGAGGGTAACTTATTTAAATGATAATGTGATTTTAAATAACATAGATATGTATAAAAGCATGAAGCTATCTGAAAGTCATGATGAAATAAATAGGCTTAGCGGTGAGATATCTATAATCGACAGTAAGCTTAGCGGGATATATTGCGCCTTAGATAAAATTCCTGCTGAATATCAAAACGGTTTATTAGATAATATAATAAATCACAGAAAATATGAGGATTATGCTCATGAAAACACGTGGAAAAAATGGAAACAGCGCCTTATATACTATGTAGCTGAGAATCTCAGACTCTATTAAAGGTGTACTGTAAGTAAAATGATAATAATGTAGAATACTAGTAATAAAAGATTACTAGTATTTTTTTATGAAAGGCAATTATGAAGCGTTTGTTCACAAGAAAGAAACTTCTAGTCATAATAATAATTTGCATTAATTGCATTTTAGTAAAAGCTGCAAGTGGAAGCTTTACTGTAGGCAAAATAAATCCAATTGATGCTAGCGCAGATATAGTAAATCCCCCCAAAATTACTTTTGATAATGACAACTTGAAGATAAGCTTTAAAGTAGGCGATATCAAAAATAGCTTTTTGGCTAAAGCCTCAACTCATAACAGAATAGCCAAATACGAATTTGATGTTATCTACTTGGCCAATATGACTGTAAATGGAGAAAAAGTAATAGGAGATTATATAGCTGATGAAGGAGGCACGTATCTGATAAAAGTCAGTACAACAGTTAGATATAAAACAAGTGATCTTAACATCAGAAAAGGCTGGCCTAGGTACTATAATATAAGCTCTAAGAGTGAGCTATACATTGATGGAGGCGAGCCAGTAACGCCAATTGAAAAAATATTAAAGGGAAGGGTGAATCATACGGTTGAGTGGGATAAAAAGAGGCTTAAATACAACTTAAGTAAAGGTTATGAAGGTAAACATAATGATCGCATAGGATTTAATGAGTACATGGAAAAAGTTAATCCTAGATTTAGAAATGTTTTTTGGCCCGGCGAAAACTTTATTCTTGAATGTACTTTCAATGATGCTGCGGCAAACAGCGTAGAAGTTCAGATCGAAAACACAGATTATAAGGCTATATTAAAAAGAAAGAGCGGAGACATATTTACTGGCATTATGCTTAACAATAATAGATATATCAGCAAACCAAAAGAGGTAATATTTGTTTTTAAAGCTGGTGAGGCTAGTGACAGAGTTTCAATAATTATCGATGGTAGAGATGAATACTGGGGATTTCATAGGAAAATATAGAGGTAATCATGATAAGAAGAAAAAAGATATTTGGGCTTGTGCTAATAATTTTATCCCTCGCTGGTATGTTTATTTGGGAAGCAAAAGGTAGAGATATATTTACTATGGAGGAGATACTAGTCCTAAAGGAAAACATAGATAAAAGCCAGATTATAACAGATGAAATGATAGTGGCCACTAAAGTTAGAGAGGCTTCGAAAGATGCAATTAGGCCTAAGGATAAAAATAAGATAGTAGGACTTGAATGCATACAATTTGTTCATAAGGCAGCGCCGATTTTTCCTGAATATTTTGAAGAAACAAATCTAGTTGCAGATTCTGGTAGCAATAAATACGTAATGGCTATACCAAATAAGTGGCTTCTGTCTTACCCTCAAAGCCTGAGAAGAGGAGATACTGCGTTTTTCTATGTAGATGGGAATAAAGTAACTAGCGCTGTAGTGGTATATGCAAAAGATGGAACGAATAAGGAAGTTGTCTCCAGTGACTCGACAAGGTTTGAAGGTTCCTCAAATATTAGCTTAGTAGAGGTAATAGTAGATGAAGAAAAGGCTAATGAATTATCCACTTTGGCATCTTTGGGAAACAGATTTGTAATTATGTACAATTAAGGAGTAAGAGATGGATAAAGTAATAACGTGTTTTGGAGCAGACTTTGGAGTTGGTACGACTATGATAGCCCAGTCTGTTTCAGAAAAACTAAGCAAAGAAGGTAAGAAAGTATTACTGATGCTGTGCAGCGGCAATTATGGCAATGACTACGTGGTTACAGATGAAGAATCTTCATTAGATGATATTAAAGCTAATTTGGTATCTGGTAATTTAGTCAAGGAAGATATAGAAGGAATCATGATAAGAACCAGTGGTCTTGATATAATTCCAGGAATTAGGGATATAACTAGAATTAAATACTATGTGGAAGATGATTTACAAAAGATAATATCGATTGTAAGAAATGATTACGATTATATAGTAATCGACGGAGGCTGCAATATCAATTATGGGATCGGCATTTCATCTCTTTTAATAGCGGATAGAATTTATTTCATAATAACCCAGCAAGAAAAGAGTATTAGAAGATTTATAAATCAATACTACTCTGTGCTTTATCCCATGAAAATTCAAGGAAGATTGATAAGCAATAAATACTTAGCAGAGCATGGCAACCAAGGGATAGTTGAGATAGAAGCTTTTATAGGAAAAAAGCCTGCAATTACCGTGGAATATGTAAAAGAGGGCTGGATAGCAGAAATAAGAAAAAACACATTACTTAGCGACTCGAAATTTAGAACAGGCATTGAAGACATAGTAAGCGATATTACAGGTTTAGAAAATAAAAAGAGTAAGTTTTCCTTTTTGAATAGGTGAAATAATGAGTGAATTTTATATAGATCAATATTTATTGAACATAGGGAATATTAGTATTGAAGGCGGACTAAAGCAAGAAAAATTTGAAAAAGTGTGTGAGCTTGTTAGAGAAAAGTTAGATGATGAATGGGGAATAACTGACGATAAGTACAAGGATAATAAACTAGAAAGGGAAAAAAGAGCAATAATCGGTTATGAAAAAGAAACTAAATACTATAAGGAAAAAATAAGAGAAATAATAATAAGGTGGAAAATTACTGATTTATGGTATCCACCTTGGCATATAGATTTGTATGATGCGATATTTCACGAAGTCTTTGGAATTTCAGGACTGGCCCCTTGGGCATACGATACTTTAGACAAGTACAAAAACTCATCTTCTGCAAAATTAATAGGAGATAAATTATACTGCTTGATAGGAGGCAAAACAGAACTTCAACCACAAAGAATTGGAAAACGAAGAAGAAAGCAACTAATGAGGTCGCTGCTTCTAGCCACGCCTTTTGAAAACACTAATAAAGGATTTCATGAGGTTTATCTTCATAACGGAATAAGAATAACAATATACTCAGGAGAAAAAACCAAGGAAAATGAAGAGATTATAGTCTTTAGAAAATATCTAATTAAGCGGATGTCATTTGAAAATATGGTAGAGCTAAATACTATACCAAAAGAAGCCGTAGAGATTTTTAGGTTGATGATAAAAATAGGTTATAACGTTCTGTTTGCAGGACCAGTTCGATCTGGTAAAACCACTTTTTTGCAGAGCTGGCAAATGAATGAGGACTCTAATCTAGAAGGACTAGTTATAGCTACAGACCCAGAAACACCATGGCATAAATTGATGCCAGATGCACCTATTATGCAGCTGATTGCAGATGGCAATGAACTTGAAATGATTACTAAATCCATTTTGAGAGGAGACAATGATTACGTGGTTCTGGAAGAAATGCGCGATGGGTTAGCATATAACATAGCGCTTGAAATAACATCATCAGGAACAAAAAGATGTAAAGCAACTATACATGATAATGATGCATATAATATTCCTCTGAAAATGGCATCTAAAATAAAGTCAAAGTACGGTGGAAATATTAAAGATTTAGTTGGGCAAGTGTTTATGAATTTTGATATCGTAATAGAGCTTATTCAGGTTCCTGACAATCGTTCGCAAAAAAGGATGATAGGCATTAAAGAATACTATTATGATGTTGTAAATGATCAAGTATATATAAATCCAATATGCAAATATGATATGAAAAGTGAAAAATGGATTTGGAACGATAAGCTTTATAATGATGGTTGTGATAGAGATACGATTGAGCTTAAGAAAAGGCTAGGAAAGCTTTATAACGAGCGTCCTCTGGAAGATAAGGCCTTAGTACCGGGATATTATAGGAGTGATGGATGATAATAAATTTAATGTTTTACCTTATGATGATAACTGGGATAACACTATGTTTTCAAGAAGAAATACTACTGATATTTCATTATTCTTTAAAAAAATCAAAAGCTTTTTATAGGAAAGAGGAAGAAGAGAAAAAAAAGCTTCTAGATAGCAATGAACTTATTATGTTGCTTAATTCTACGCTTGGTCTTAAGGGAGATAAATCTATTACCAGGTTCATAAGCTTTTCAATAGTCTTATCTGTAGCAACTGCCGCGCTACTTGTAAACAGAATGAATATAACAATGGTCCTCATGATATCTGCTGTAGTATTTTTATCGCCATACATCGTTTTAAGAATGAAACTAAAGGTAGATAGATTATCTAACGCCAACGAGGGGGATTTAATCATAGCAGAGCTTCTAAATAGCTATAAATTCACAGGATATAATATGCGCGCTGCTATTGAGCATACGGCTTTAAACATTACTAATGCGCCGCACATGAAAAATGTAATACTTGATTTATCTAAAGATATGAATTTAGCATCCGATGAAAATGATATAAAAAATAGCTTATACAAATTTAGATACAAGGTCAATACGTCATGGTCTGATATTCTTTCTTCTAATATGTATTTTGCTCTTGCAAGAGGCGTAATAGTTACAGATGCACTGACTGATTTGCTAAGAGCAGTGCAAAACAGTAAAACAGTAAAAGAACATTTAAGGAGGGAGAGCAATGAAGCAAATTTAATGATCATATATATGGCACCTATATGCTATCTTTTAACTGTATTAGGAGCAATCAAATTTTTTAATTTTACTATAAAAAAATTTATAGACTATCAGTTTTTAACTGACACAGGAATAAGATGGTTTTTCGTGATAATTATTACTTATTTCATTGGGGTTCTTGCTAAGTTATACATTAATGATAATAAGCTAGACATATAAGGGAGTGGTAGTATCAATATATTTGAAATATTATTTATTTTAGGATTAGTTGTTTATTTTAATTCAGGAGTTACCTTTAAAAGTAAAAATTTTAAAAGTAATGTGAGTAGGTTTCCAAAGCAAAAGCTTATTATAGAGAAGACTAAGAAAAAGATTAATGATAAAAAGCTAAATAAAGACATGATAGGAAGTAGTATATGTCTTAAAAACTTAGCTCTAATTAAATCAAATGAAGCCATGTCATCTGACTATATAATAGAGCAACTAATGGAAAATTCCAACGAGCTAAAACCATATTATATGAAAAGCCTGTCATACTATCGAAACGGGAATCCGGAGATGGCTTTTAAATATATGACAGAGGCGCTAGATAATAAGAACATGAGAAATTTTGTGTCAATATTAAAAAAGCTTGATAATATGGATGCAGGCGCGATGATAGAGCAGATCGATACTTTTAATAGTAGTTTGATCGCAGAAAGAGAAACTTTTAATAAAAAACTGGCTGACAGAAACAGTTTGATATTTACGGTAATAGTGACTATAAACATCTTTGCACTATTATTAAACTTTGCAGTCGTTGTAGTTTTCATGGATGCAATCAATATGCTAAATGTAATTTGGTGAGGTGAAAGATGAAAAATTTGATAATAATTATTGGAACTATACTTCTAGGAACTACTATTGTCGGGACCTTTATACTAGGAGACGGTGAGAATTCACTCAAGATAGCTGCAGAAAATGTAGTATCTAACGGAATAAGTGCCATAGATTCTGTGTACGAAGAAGGAAATTGATATGAAGAATCTAGTGATTATAGTAGGGACTATAATTCTTGGGTGTTTAATCTTTAATCTTATAGTAGGAGACAATGAAGGCAGCCTTAAAAATGAATCTAAACGAGTTATGCTTGATTGTATTGAAGAATATTTGGAGTAGGAAAATATGAAAAACTTAATAACAACCATTGCTAGCGTATTAATCTTGATGGTTTACCTTCTTCAGTTTATTAATAATCAGCAAATTCACAACACTGTTATGAATATAGATAGGGAGATAAACTGTATTAAAGAAATATCTAAACAGGAAGGATATCTGTCTGGTGAGAGCAGAATTGAATTATCAAGTAGGCTATCAGATGTTGCAAACTGTGATAGCGGTGAAATTGTAATTAAGGGAACGGAAGAAAAGAAATCCAGAGGAGATCTTATTCATATTTATGTAAAACTGCCTATAAAAAAATTGATAGTAGCTAATGATTTCTTCGGGATTAAAGATACAGATAATATGGGCTTTTATAAATTCGATTTTTATACTACTAGTGAGCATTTGGAGCGTGAGAATTGAAAAATCTAATCATTACTCTAGGAATAATAATATTTGCAGCGTTGCTAATCACATACCAAAGTGATTTTAATAATATGGCGAGAGAAAAAGAATTACTGAAAAGTATATCAGATGAAGCTGTAGCATCTGCATCTATTTACATAGATGAATCTGCGTACGGTGAGGGATATCTGGTTTTTGACGACGAAAGAGTTATTGGTAAGATTGAGGAAATGCTAAATCTTAATTTAGATGAAGAAACAGCATTTAAATATGCAATACTCATATCAGATGAGAGTGAAAAGTATAGAAAATATGGAGAGTTGGATGTAGATTTTGATTTAGAAAAGGAACCATACGTCTTACTTAAAATTGACATAGGGAAACCGAAGTTTAGGGTGATATCATCAAATAACACTATATATGCGATTTCGGCATATGAGTACCTGTCTTACGACTAATTATTAGTGGGTTTTAACCCACTTTTTTCATATATACCTTTATTACTTCAAGGATTAGTGGTAAAATAAATAATATATTATGTGTAAAGGCGATTAATATAAGAAAATAAGTGTTTGGAGTAATTAAATGAAAGTAAGAGTTTACGTAGATTCTTCGTTGTGTAGAGATTGTAAGATGTGCATTAGATATTGTAGTCAGAGAGCGATTTCTTCTGGGCCAAAGGGCGCAGTAATTGATCAATCAAAATGTAATGGGTGTAAGTTATGTGCCATGGCTTGTGCATTTGGTGCAATCAAAATTGAAGAAATTGAGTAGGAGAAAAAATGTCATTTAAAGAGGATACTATTAATAGCGAGATGATATATAAGGGAGCTATTCTGAATTTGAGGAAGGATACCGTTAGGGTAAAAAACGGGATTTCCTATAGAGAAGTTGTTGAGCATAATGGTGGAGCTGTAGTAGTGGCAATCACAGATAACAACAAAGTTCTCATGGTTAATCAGTTTAGAAAACCTTTAGATAAAGAAGTTTTAGAATTGCCTGCAGGGAAAAGGGATGGGGATGAAGATCCTAAAGAAACTGCTTTAAGAGAACTTAAAGAGGAAACCGGATATACTGCTAATACAGTTAGGTATTTAACAAAATTTTATCCTAGTGTAGGATATACTGACGAAGAACTCAGCATATACTTATGTACTGATTTAACACCAGGAGAAACTGATTTTGATGAAAGTGAAGATATAGAAATATTTGAATATGATATGGATCTACTCGTAGGTATGGTACTAGCCGGCAAAATTCATGATGGGAAAACCATCGCTGGTATAATGATAGCAAATGAAATTTTGAAAAAGGAGTAAGTGTAAGGAATGAAAGAATTTTTGGATTATATTAAAAATGAAGAAAATAAAGCCGAAAATACAATATTAGCATATAAGAGAGACATAAGTGCTTTTGAATCATTTCTAAAAAAGAGAGAAATACCAAATCTAATTGAGTGCACCCATGGGGATTCTATAGCTTACATACTTTACTTAAAAAATGAAAATAAATCTAAAGCTACTATAAATAGAAAGATATCATCCATAAGAGCCTATTATTCTCGCAAAGTGCAAATTAATGAAATTGAAAAAAATCCTTTTGACAATGTAAAGACTGCAAAATCTGACAAGAGAGAAATAGATTATTTATCTACAGAAGAGATAAAAGCGCTCCTCGAGTTACCAGAAAAAACTCTAAAAGGTCTTAGAGACAAAGCGTTATTAGAGGTCATGTATGGCACAGGAGCAAGAGTAACTGAAATAAACAAGATAAAAAATAAGGACATTAATTTCAAGATGAACTTTATAACATGCACAGACGGTCAATCAAACAGTAGAATAATACCTCTTGGAAGTTATGCGCATAAAGCGCTACAAGAATACATGGACGAAGGTTACTGTGCAATTAAACGCAGTGTTTCGATACATCCTGAAGATTACTTATTTATAAATTTTTCAGGTAACCCACTAACTAGGCAAGGTGTTTGGAAGATAGTTAAAGAATACGGCAGCAAGATTGGTATAGAAACAAGAATGACACCGCAGATACTTAGAAACACTTTTGCTGTGCATATGCTTCAAAATGGAGCGGATTTAAAGACATTGCAGGAACTTATGGGATTTGATGATATATCTGTAGGAATGGCTTATCTGTCCGTAACAAATAACAGAGTGAAAGATGTGTTCAACAGATCGCATCCTAGAGCCTAAAATTAAGGGGAAAAGCATATTAATAATAAGTTTATTTTTATAAGTGTATTTATGCTTATTTATATTGGAACAATCTTTTTAAGTATTAAAGTTTTAAATTTCAATATAATAGCAGCGCATGTTATTGTAGCATTGGAATATTGGTTAGTATTCTACCTTTTAAGGAAAAACAATATAAATAAAGCAATTTAATTTATATT
>JAAYHV010000066.1 GCA_012744355.1 Clostridiales bacterium | reverse complement strand
TTGGCTAGGGTAGCAGGATTCGAACCTGCGAATGATGGAATCAGAATCCATTGCCTTGCCGCTTGGCGATACCCCAATAAAAATGGGGTGGGTAGTGGGAGTCGAACCCACGTATACAGGAGCCACAACCCTGTGTCTTAGCCACTTGACGATACCCACCATATAAATGTTTTGTGAAAAAATTATATCATTCAGCTATTCAATTGTCAAATAAATATGGCGACCTGGATCGGGCTCGAACCGACGACCTCCAGCGTGACAGGCTGGCATTCTAACCAACTGAACTACCAGGCCAAATATTTATAATGGTGGGCGTAATAGGGCTCGAACCTATGACCCCCTGCTTGTAAGGCAGGTGCTCTCCCAGCTGAGCTATACGCCCATTATGGTAGCGGCGAGTGGACTCGAACCGCCGCCCTTCCGGGTATGAACCGGACGCTCTAGCCAACTAAGCTACACCGCCACACTGCAACACAAAGTGCCGCAAGTGATATGATACCAAAAATAGCTATTTTTGTCAATGATTTTTCGGATATTTTTTACATAATTCTTTTGGGCCCATCAACAATCTTTACAGGATAAAATGATGGTTTATACCCTATCTTTTTCTCGTAAATCTCAGACACGTTTTTTGTAAAATCATCAACTTGTTCATTTCCTACTAGTGCTATAGCGCAGCCTCCAAAGCCTGCCCCTGTCATCCTTGCCCCCAGTACTCCATCTTGAGAAACTGCAGCTTCGACTATAGTATCAAGCTCTATCCCTGTAACCTCATAATCCTCTTTTAAGGATTTATGTGATTCGTTTAGCAGCTTTCCGAATTCGTTGAAATCACCCCTTATTAGTGCTTCTTTAGCTTGCTTTGTTCTTTCGCATTCAGTTACTACGTGTCTACCCCTTCTCACATAAGTTTCATCGGGTATTAAATTCTTCTTTTCCTCATATATTATTGAAGATATGTCAGCTAAATTCTTGTAGTCAAGCTCTTTATTTAAATACAAAAGAACCTCACTGCATTCATCACGCCTTTGGTTATACTCAGATTCACTCAATTTCCTCTCTTTATTAGTATTGCATATCACCAAGGTTAAGTCACTAAATACAGCTGGTACGTATTTAAAATCCAACGTATCAGTATCAAGATATATAGCATTATCTTTTTTACCCATAGCTATTGCAAACTGATCCATAATTCCGCACTTAACGTTAATAAAGTTGTTTTCAGCTTCCTTACAAAACACTGCTAATTCCTTATTGGAAATCCCTAATTTATATTCCTCGTTTATAGCATAAGCTACTAAAATTTCTAAACATGCTGACGAAGAAAGACCGCTAGCCTTTGGTAAATCTCCATTGCAATAAAGGTTAAAACCTTCATCAATCTTATATCCATGTTTTATTAGTGTAGTTACCACACCTTTTACATAATTGGTCCAGCCATCTTCTTCTTTGTAAATTAAATCACCTAGAGATATTTCTATTTCACCAAGTTCGCTGAAATCCTTAGAATAAAGATGTATTTTATCATCAGTTCTTTTTATGAAGCTTCCATATATTCCAAGATTTATGGCGCATGGAAGCACTTTGCCACCGTTATAGTCTACGTGCTCTCCAATTAGGTTTACTCTTCCTGGCGAAAAATACATCCTAGCTTCTTCCATCAAATACATTCTTGAAGCAAAGTCTTTAAAAATTCTCACATTTTCATTATATCCAGTTCCTGCAAATCCGGGTTTTAATTTTATTCCTATTTTATTAAGAAGACTTCCACTTACAAAATAATCTTCTTTTTCACCGTTAAGCTTAACAAACTTAGACACAGCATTATGAACAACCGATTTATTCTTTATATGAACAGGAGACACAGCATTTATTAAACTGCCAAATTCCAGTATATTAGTATCAACTATTCTGTTTGTGAATCTGTAGTAGCTGTTTTCTTTGAGCCCTTTTGATATGAATTTCTCATAAGCAAAATTAGCTTTAACTAGGCTTTGAAAAACAAGCCCTACAGCTTCTTCTTTGCCCACACTCATCCAAGAAGTAATTCTGCCTTCCTGCTTTAATCTATAGAATTCTCCATATTGCATAGTATTCCTATGCTTCTTGTACCATTTAATCTGCTTACTAACAGCTTTTTTATCTTCAGCGCTTAACTCAGCAATGTTTAGTTCATAACCTAATATTCCGAAGCAAGCAACCTGAAATCTACTTTCTATGCTTGTTTCTCTAAGGGTCTGATGATTAGGACTATCTGATACATGGGCTCCTATACAAGACATTGGGTAACCGTAGCTGCACCCTGTTTGAATTTCTGTTCTGCATAATGCATCACTATTATCACTTGCCCAAATCTGAGGCATGTAGCAAAGGATTCCCAAATCAAATCTGTTTCCACCTGATGCGCAACCTTCAAAGAGTATATTCGGAAATTCATTTTGAAGTTTTCCTAATATTTCATAAAGACCTGTAACATAACGATGAGATAGTTCTTCCTGTCTATCATCAGGTAAATTCTGTGAATAGCAATCTGATATTATTCTGTTCATATCCCATTTAACATAGCTTATATCTGCTGACGAAAAAAGATTTTTCATTGAAGTAAACACATATTCTCTTACCTCTTGATTGCTTAAATCAAGCATCATCTGATTTCTTCCTAGGCTTTGATCTCTACTAGGATTTTCAATTGCATACTCTGGATGTTTTTTGTACAAATCGCTTTCTTCATTGACCATTTCAGGCTCAACCCAGATCCCGAATTTAAGGCCCATACCAGTAATCTTATCAGCTAACCCCATAACTCCTTTAGGTAGTTTCTTCTTGTTAGGATACCAATCACCTAAGGAAGACTTATCGTCGTTTCTATTTCCAAACCAGCCATCGTCTAGTACAAAAAGCTCTACGCCTACTTCTTTAGCAACTTTCGCCATCTTTAGAATTTTGCTTTGATTAAAGTCAAAATACGCAGCCTCCCAACTGTTATTTAGTACAGGCCTTTCTCTGTGCTTCCAATAACCTCTGACTATATGTTCATTGACAAAATTATGCAGGTTAATACTAATCTTCTTAAAGCCTTCATCAGAAAATGTAAATACAGCTTCAGGAGATTCAAATGCGTCATCCTTAGCTAAATACCAAGAAAAGTTGTCAGGATTAATACCACTTAAAAATCTAAGCCTTCCGTCCCTGTTTTTTTGTACAGATTCATAATGGTTTCCGCTGTAAACTAAATTCATGGCATATGCCTTTCCACAGTCCTCATCTGTATTTTCATCTGAAAGCATCACAAAAGGATTGTTGCCGCATGATGATACGCCTGAATTAGAAGAATTTACTATTAGGTTTGGCCCGCAGCTTACAGTGTTTTTCTCCATTTCTCTAGCCCAAGCTCCGTTAAAGGTAGTAAAATTAAACTCACCTTCATCAAAATCTATTTGCAAGCTCATAAGCCTTTTAACAACTACCTCTTCATCCGTCTTGTTAATCAGCTTGGCTCTTCTTGTTATCACGTCGCACTTAGGAAAAGCAGTATAAAATAGTTCTAGAAAAACATTCTTTTTCTTTTCTTTAAGAATTATCTTTAATCTATCTGTTTTTTCGCTTCCGTAGGATGAAGGCAGCGTGCTCATTTCTTCGCTACTTCCTATTTCATAGCCAAAATAGACAAAATCAGAAGTGATGCTTCCGTCAGCATATTTGCACACAACAAAAGAGTCTCTCGAATCACCTTTGCCAACGGATGAATATTCTAAACAAACATCCTCTAAACATAAGCTATCAAACTCTTTAGAATAACTAATAGCATTACCTCTTGAGAATTCGTGTTTTTCTGAAGCAGCATCTGCAATAATATCACCTAATACTTTCTTGCCATAGTAGATATGTTCTAGCTGACCTGATTCCATAATTCGAAATATGTAGCTTGACTGATAAGTATTTATTGTAAATGTTTTGCCATTTTTATTGATCATTTCCTACCTCTTCACGTCTCGCTTTTAAATCGCTTACAATTTCATCCATTCTAACTTCAGTAAGCTTATACTTTGAAGTGAAGAAAAATATGGATACAATAAGTCCTACCATAGGAAGAACTATCATAATAACCCTAAGTCCTCCAAGAGTTGAAGCAGTTTGAACGGCTGCATTTTGGTCAAGCTTAATTAAATCAAGTCCCACACCTGCAATTAAAACTGAAATCGCAGAAGCAAGTTTTACAACAAAAGTTTGTAGTGAAAATACTATGCTTTCATTTCTTTGACCATTTTTCCATTCACCATAATCAACAGTATCAGCTAAGAATATGGTTGTAAGAACAGTTGCTAAACCAAATCCGAAAAAGATTATCACTGCAGCTATGCAAAGAAGAATAATATTTTGAATGTTTAAAGTACCTAGTATAAAGAGCATTGCGTAACCTACAAGTGTCGTCATAATGGCTCCAATAAGAATTTTTTTACATTCAAATTTTTTCCTTATCAGAGGTAAACTTACCATAGATAATATCTGCACAGCTCCACCTACAGTAGCAAAGAGACCAAATAGTGCAACATTGCCTATGTCATACTTAAAGAAATATATAGCTAGCTGATTAGTTAAATATAAAGATGCATTAAAAAATATAATTGCTATTACAACTACTATAGCCTGATCATTACGAAAAAGCGATACAAACATTTGTTTTACAGTTAATGCCTTTTCTTTACTTTCAAATTTTTCTTTGACATTTTTAACAGTAAAACTAATTGTAACTATGAATATTATGCAAATGCATATAGCAACTCTACTAAATCCTAATCTTTCATCTTCTCCTCCAAGTATTGGAACGAGTACAAGGGTTAATGCAGTAGGTATCGCAAATCCAACGCCTGCGCAGCTTCTAGCTATAACAGAAATATTTTCTCTATCTTTTCCTGGCTCTGTAATCGCTGGTATCATAGACCAATAAGGAATGTCCATAACTGTGTATGTCATTCCCCACAATATATATGCTACTGATATATATATTAGTAAGCTGTTTCCTTCCAGACCGCTTGGTACAGAGTACATGGCATAAAGTACTAGTGCATTAACTAAAGTTCCTATCATAAGCCATGGCCTAAATTTACCAAAACGTGTTCTAGTTTTTTCTACTACTATGCCCATAAATGGGTCATTTACAGCATCAAATATTCTAGCTACCATGAAAAGTAGGCCTATAAAAGTTGCTGAAATTCCAAGCACCGTATTATAGTAATACATTAAAAAACCTGATACAAAAGCATAGACCATATCTTTTCCCACAGCCCCTACTCCATAGGAGACTTTTTCTTTTACTGCTATTCTCATTTTTTTATTCCTCCTCCTTTAATCTAATGGCCGTCTTTACTGCATTATATGCACCGTCATATAGACCGATGCTTTTGTTTTTAACTAAATTTTCGCACATATCATTAACTACATCCCTGTCACTTATCATGAGATCTAACATCTGTATAACGTGAGGCGTATCATTACATTCTATACTGCCATCACCAATTTCTGAGGAATGGACTGCTCCCCATTTCTCATGGCCTCCGATTCTTTTAATAAAGAGCTTTGGAATAGGATAAAAAGCAAGTTCACTAGGCTTTGTCACCAATACATCTGAACACCTCATAAGAAGATTTGTGATGTATACTGCCTCGAAAATATCTTCATGGTAAAATCCATGTATTCCGTATACTTTATTATCAAGCCAGCTTTCAGCCCACTTAACGGAAACTTCCCATTCGTTTAAGTGCTCTTTAGTTACGTTTTTCATTCCATCTATTTCATCGATTATTTCATCCCATACATCTTTATAGTCTCCAACATTTACAAATAGAACTACTTCTTTTTTCTTTATGCGTGGAAGAAGATGTTTAATAATTGCTACAAATATATCCTTTTGGGCTCCAGCTCCTCCAATAGTCAGTAAAAATCTAATTGGCTCACCTTCCTTTGATCTTCTTTTCCTTTTATCACAGTCTTTTTCTATATTCGAAACAATTTCATGATCAACGTAGTGCCCTGTTTCCTCTATGCATTCCTTAGGTATGGGATTTAGAATTTTATTTCCATCCATGCCATTTAAAAGCCTATATCCTAGATATGAAGAATGTGTCTGCACCGTATGCACGCTTCCTTCAGCTAAATGAAGAGCCATAGGCCAATTATCTGGTATTGCATTTACTACATATTTCATATTCCCATGTATTGCGGCTTGCGCTGGCCACACATGAGTTGCAATAACCGGTATTTCCTTTGTCACATTTTTAAAAAGTGGAGCCATTAATTCGGCGTTTTTCTGGTCTATCGCATTGTATGAAAGCTTTCTAAAACCTTCATAGTTTAGAGGTTCCCAGTAAAACTTATTAAATAGTTTGCTTTTAGATGACAATCTAGATCCAAATGAATACAAATCATTCTGGCTGCTAATAACCTTACCACCTGTAGAAACTGACATTGAATTAAGATCCATCCAATATGGAACATATCCTAAGTGGTTTGCAGCAGATGCCATTGCCATTGATATTCTGTAATGGCCAAAGCCCATCCTTATGTTTCCAATAATTATTGCTTTCTTGTCATAAATTTCTTCTTTACCTCCAAGGACCATGTTTTTAACTCCTAGGATTTTACCTAAAGTATCATTATCTTCAAAGTGATAAACGTAATCGATTTTAGAATCATCACCAAATTTCTTTTCAAATTTTAGCTTTGATTTCTCAGCTTTACCTAAAACCTTTTCTTTTGTTTTATTTCCAAATATTTCGCTAGAGCGACTTTGCATATCCCTTCTCCTTTTATTTTATTTTGATAGTTAAATCTAATTCTACTGCTTCTTCTCCGTCCACCTTAATAATAAGTTTGGCATTTCCAGCTTCACCTGTAGTCTTAAGGTAAGTGCCTCCCATTCCGCCTTTTAAACTAATGAGCTTAGGTCCTATTATTTCTATTGGTCCTTTTGTTTCAAGTTCAATAGACTCCTGATAGTATCTCATAATTTGGTCGTTTTGATTAAGCATTTTAAGATTCACGGTAGCAATATCATAAGTTTCACCTTCGATTAATTCACTATGATCTAATTTCACATCAAGATGCTTATTATCATAAGAGCCTTTTATAACGGTTACAGCTTCTTTCCCGTTTACGTATCCTACGAATTTAAATACTGATCTTTTATCTCCCCAATTACCTATATATGTTTCATAAAGCCTTGTAATTTCTAAAGTGCTCATTCCACCAAAGACTATTAGGCTTAATGCCTGCAATTTATCTTTAGTATTAAAGCCAGAAAATCCTCCTCTAGAATATTTTAAAAGAAGTTTTTTTATACGCTTTTTAGTTCGGCCTCTATATTTCTCATCATCTAGTTTATCGCCTATTATGTCATTTATTTCTATAGGAGGATGTTTTAGAGCTCCATAATTTTCAGTGTCTGGATAAAACCTACTTATGAATATATCATCGATGAAAAGTTCAATATAATCGGCATTAGTAAACGCATATACCTTACCTAAAATACTCGCTGGGTTTTCTCCTAAATTCATAGAAGGCATTATTTCCATAACTGGCTCGCAATCGCTTTGACTTTTATATATATAACCTGCTGGTTTTAGATTTCTAAACATATCTGTGACGCCGTGGTAACAGACAATATCGTCTCCACCAAAGTCAACGTGTGTCTGATAATCCGACATGCACCACCCAAATCCTCCGGCTATATCATCATGGGCTGATATGTCACTTAATACTCTAGCATGCCTTAAAGCATGACTGAGTAATTTCTCCTCTGAGTCAAAGGGCTTACAAGGATACATGTGTCCGTTATATTCAGTGACCATATATGGAGCTTCGTTACTACCTGTTACCTTTTTTCTGCTCCTTACGCCAGCGTTTGTACCATCGTGGAGGAAATCATTGAATGTATAAACATCTTCCAGTAGATGGCTGTTTTCGTAGCATCTAACGCCTCCTGTTTGCCTATATGGATCCAGCTTTCTTGCAACCTTATTAGTTTTTTCATAGAAATCGTCTAAATCCTTTGATTCGTTAATTCTTACGCCCCAAAGTATAATTGATGGATGATTTCTATACTGCAGTACCATATCTTTAACATTATTTATCGATATTTCTTGCCAGTTTTTATCTCCTATGTGCTGCCAACCTGGAATCTCTGTAAATACCAAAAGCCCTATCTCATCGCACCTATCTATGAAGTGCTTAGACTGAGGGTAATGAGATGTGCGTACGCAGTTTAAGCCCAAGTCATTCTTAAGTAAATTGGCATCGCTTACCTGCCCAGATTTAGGCATGGCATATCCAACGTATGGATATGATTGATGCCTGTTTAATCCTCTAAGTTTAAGTTTTTTACCATTTATATAAAAGCCATCTTTCTCAAATTTTATATCTCTAAATCCAAATCTTATTTTTTTCTGATCAATTAGATTATCCTTGTCATAAAGTTTTACAATTAAATAATACAGCTTTGGATTATCAACATCCCAAAGAGAAACGTTGCACTCCCTAGAATCTAGTTCACTTCCCAGATCAGTTGTTTTATCACCGTCTAAAAGTTCATATTTAAGTGAGCAGCCTTCTAGACGATTTTCAATTACTACATCTGCTGTTAGCTTTTTTCCTTCTGTGTGAACGTATACATCTTCTATATATGAGGTGTTTTTTATCTCTAGGCTTACTTCTCTGTAAAGACCGCTATATGCTAGGTAATCTAACGTTCCGCCAAAAGGAGGAATATCACTTCTTTCTCTGCTATCAACCCTTACCCCAAGAATATTATCGCCTTTTACCAGTTCTTCTGTAAGCTCAGTCTTGTAAGATGTATAGCCGCAGCGGTGTTCATTTAAAAATTTACCGTTTAAATATACCATGCTGCAGTGGGCGGCGCCCTCTATATTAAGAAAAACCCTCTTACTATTCCACTGTTCATCGAATTTAATCGTTTTAACATATATAGAATCTCTCTGATAGAGTAAAGAATCCGCGTAATTTGCATCAAGTATTTTAAAAGTGTGAGGAAGTCTTACATTTAAGCCCTCTTCCACAAAGCCTTTTATTAAGCTTTCATCAAATTCTTCATAGTATTTCCAATCATTATTAAGATTAATATTCATATCCTTCTCCTAAACATAGTATTAGAATAATTATACACCTTGTGAGAAATTTTTGCACCAATAAATCCGTCTTAATGTGCCTTTACTATTTGTACAAGTAATGTTAAAATGATTAGTAGATAATAAAAAGTGAGGAGCTAATTATGAAACCAATACTATTAATAATGGCAGCTGGAATGGGAAGCAGATACGGCGGATTTAAGCAGATTGACCCAATAACTGATGAAGGTGAAATCATCATGGATTTTTCCCTCTACGATGCTTATGAAGCAGGTTTTAGAAAAGTCGTCTTTGTTATAAGGCATGACTTTGAAGAAGCTTTTAAATCTTTTATTGATACTAGAGCAGGTAAGTATTTTGATGTTTCTTATGCTTATCAAAATATAGATGATTTACCTAAAGGATATAAAGTGCCTGAAGGCAGAACAAAACCTTGGGGAACGTGCCACGCAGTTATGGCAGCTAAAGATTCCATTGATGCACCTTTTGCAGTTATAAACGCAGATGACTATTATGGTAAAGAAGCTTTTGTTAAAATATATGATTATCTAGCCGATAAATCAACCGAAGAAAACTACTGCATGGTAGGATACAAAATTGAAAACACACTATCTGAAAATGGCAGCGTTACAAGAGGTGTTTGTGAAATTTCAGAAAGCAACAAGCTAATTGGATTAAAAGAAACCTATGATATAGCAGAAATAAAAGGTAAAATAACATATACGGAAGATAATGTGGATTATGAGCTTACTCAAGGCACCCCGGTATCTATGAACATGTGGGGAATCAACGAAGCATTTATGAAAGAAGCCGAAGAAGGTTTTTCTCTGTTTTTAGATGAAGCTCTTAAAACAAATCCTATGAAAAGCGAATATCTATTGCCCTCTAAAATAGATGAACTTATTTCTGAGGATAAGATAAGCGTAGATGTACTTACATCTAGCGACAAATGGTTTGGAGTTACGTATAAAGAAGATAAACCCGTTGTTGTAGCATCCATTGAAAAAATGAAGAAGGAAGGCAAATACCCTTCAAAACTTTGGAAATAAATAATATAACTTAAACAAATTGCACCTCAAACATTAGACGAAGAAAAGTCTAATATTTAGAGGTGCATTTTTATATCCATAATAATTAAATTGTACTTACCGCCTTTAATATATTTTTAATTTGCATTTGAATACAAAATCATAGGTGGTTTGCGTTAATCATCAAGTTAGCAGTTTTGTTCCCATCTCCAAGAATCTTTGCACATGTCTTCAAGAGACTCCTTAGCTTCCCAATCAAGTACTCGTTTTGCTTTCCTTGCATCGGCGCACATCTCGGCTATGTCACCTGGTCTTCTTTCAACTATTTTATAATTAATGTTGATTTCATTTACCTTTTCAAATGCTTTGATTATTTCAAGGACGCTATATCCTCTTCCTGTTCCTAAGTTAATTACTTCAGCGCCTTTATTATCAGCAGCATATTCAATTGCCTTAACATGGCCTTTAGCCAAATCAACAACATGAATATAGTCTCTAACACCAGTTCCATCAGGCGTAGGATAGTCACATCCAAATACGCTAAGCTTTTCAAGCTCCCCAGAAGCCACTTTAGTTATATATGGCATAAGGTTATTTGGTATTCCATTATTCTTTTCGCCTATTAATCCGCTTTTATGCGCGCCAATAGGATTAAAATATCTTAAAAGGACGCCGCTAAATTCAGGCCAAGCTACAGAAACATCTCTTACAATCTGTTCGATCATGTACTTAGTCCATCCATAAGGATTTGTGCATCCTGTATTCATCGTTTCATCGCATGGCGGCGCTGAATCTCCATAAACAGTTGCAGAAGAACTGAAAACAAAATTAGTAATATTAAACTCTTTGATCAGTTCAATCATTGTAATTGCAGAATCTAAATTGTTTCTATAATACTTAAGAGGTTTTTCTACGGATTCTCCCACCGCTTTATACCCTGCAAAGTGAATTACTGCATCGATTTTTTCATTGCTTAAAAGCTGTTTCATTTGATTGTATTCACAGCAGTCAGCCTCGTAGGCTTTAATTCTTTTTCCTGTAATCTCTCGTATCTTATCAATGATCTCTGGCTTACTGTTAGAGTAATTGTCTGCAATAATCACTTCGTGTCCTGAGTTTAAAAGCTCTACTGCTGTATGAGAACCAATGTATCCAGCTCCACCAGTTAATAGTATTTTCATCTTATTCTCCTTTTAATTCTTCTTGTATTCTGTCTATTACCGCTTTACTTATTCTCTCTAGTTTATTCTCTGCTGCAGCTTTATTATCTCCATAAAAGCCAAAGTATATTTTAAGTTTAGGTTCAGTGCCTGAAGGCCTTACGCATAGCCAATCTATTCCTTCCATTTCATAAATCAAAACGTTGCTACTAGGTAAATCAAGCTTTTCCTTTTCTCCTGTAGCTATTATACATTTATAACCATCAAGGTAATCCTTTACTGCCACTACTCCTTCAAGTTTAAAATCTTTTCGTAAATTTACAAGCGCACTTTCAATTTTCTTTTTGCCTTCCATACCTTCACGAGTTATAGCTACTGTTTTTTCTGCAGCATACCCAAATTTCTCATATATTTTTTCTAATCTATCAAATAGGGTTTCGCCTTTTTCCATAGATACCGCCGCCATTTCAGAAAGAAGCATACTTGCAACTACAGCATCCTTATCTCTAACATCAGTTCCCGCAAGATATCCAAAGCTTTCTTCAAATCCAAATTGAAAATGTTGTTCACCAAATTCATCTAGATCTTTTATTTTTTCTCCAATGTATTTAAATCCAGTTAAAACTTCGTACAGCACAACTCCGTAGTATTCGCAAATTGTCCTTGCAAGTTTTGTAGATACTATTGTTGATACGCAAAAACTATTTTCAGGAAGTTCACCTCTGCTAGCTTTAGAATCTAAAATGTATTCCATTAAAAGAAGTGCAATTTGATTTCCTGTTAACACTCTGTATTTGCCCTTATCGTCTCTAACACAAAGGCCTGTTCTATCAGAATCAGGATCAGTTGCTATCACAAGTGATGCCTGGGTTTTTTCTGCAAGTTTGATAGAAAGCTCCATTGTTTCTCTAAGTTCAGGGTTCGGAACTTCAACTGTAGGGAATCTTCCATCGGGATGTTCTTGCTCTGGCACTACCATAACATTATTAAATCCTAATTCCTTAAGAACCCTTCTAACCGGCTTATTGCCTGTACCGTTTAATGGTGAATAAACTATTTTCATATCCGCATGTTTCTTAACTATTTCGGGATTTATAGATAAGCCTAAAAGCATTTCGGTATAGCTCTTATCAAGATTTTCGCCCATGTATTCAACAGCGCACTGATCATGGAACGAATCCAATGTTGTTAGTGATTTCGTTAGGGCAAAAACATCTACTATGTTTTCCATCTCCATTTTTACTTTTTTAGCATCATCAGGATTAAGTTGGCTTCCATCTTCTCCGTAAACTTTAAGGCCATTGTATTTAGAAGGATTATGTGATGCCGTAATCATTATTCCGCCTATGCATCCATATTTTCTTATTGAATATGACAAAACCGGAACAGGACGTCCCTCTTCCGTTAAATAAACCTTTATTCCCATGCTGCATAGAACTCTTACAGCCATTTCTGCAAATTCATCAGAACATATTCTTGTGTCGTATGAAACAGCAACGCCTCTTTCTATTGCGTCTTTTCCGCGTTTTGCTATTACTTTTCCGTAACCTGCAGTTGCAAGTGCAACAGTATATACGTTCATCCTATTCGTTCCAGCGCCTAGTATTCCTCTGAGCCCCGCCGTTCCAAAATCTAAGTCAGCATAAAACCTTTCTTCAATTTCTTTAGTGTCATTCTCTATTCCTAGCAGTTCTTCTCTTGTGGAATCATCTATATCTTCACTATCTATCCATTTCTTATATGTATCTAACGCCTTAGTCATTTTAATTACCTTCCTTTTCAAAACCAGGTTTTCCAAGAAGCTCAAACATGTTTCGTTTATAGCTTTCAACACCTGGCTGATTAAACGGATTTATATCGTTAATATATCCACTTACCGCACATGTCTTTTCAAAGAAATATATCAGTTCTCCCAGATTTTCTTCATCTAAACGGTCAATTTGTATTTCTAAGTTTGGAACCATACCCTCTATATGCGCGATGGCAGTTGCCTTTGCTGCTATTTTATTTATTTCATGAAGGTCTCTTCCTTCTAGATAATCAAGGCCATCTGAATCATCCTTTTGCTTTGGAATTTCTAGTTTTCTGTTTGAATTTTCAATCGATATTCCCGTTTCAAAGAACATTCTTCTTCCTTCTTGAACATATTGACCCATAGAATGAAGATCTGTAGTATATGTAAGTCCTACAGGAAAAATTCCTTTTCCTTCTTTGCCTTCGCTTTCACCAAATAGTTGTTTTAACCACTCAAGCAGCATGGAAAGTTTAGGTTCGTAATTCACAAAGAGCTCAATTACATTACCTTTTTTATATAAAACATTTCTGACAGCTGCATAATTTAATACAGCTTCATCATAATTTTTCCTTGCAAAGGCCGCACCTGACATAAGTTTTTCAATGTCGAAACCTGCGCAGGCTATAGGAAAAAGTCCAACGGCTGTTAAAACTGAATAACGACCACCTACATCATCTGGAACCACAAAGGTCTCATAGCCATTTTCAATTGCAAGCTCTCTCAGCGCTCCTTTATTTTTATCAGTTGTTACATAAATACGCTTAGAAGCTTCGTCTTTACCATATTTTTCTTCCATAAGTTTTTTAATGAGCCTAAAGGCAATGGCAGGTTCTGTAGTTGTTCCTGATTTTGAAATTATATTAACAGAAAATTCTTTTCCTTTAAGATAATCTAGCAAATCATTCAAGTAGTCGCTACTTAAACTATTTCCTGCATATATAACCTCTAATTCTTTTTTACA
The DNA here is from genome assembly GCA_012744355.1 of Clostridiales bacterium. Lineage (GTDB taxonomy): Bacteria > Bacillota > Clostridia > Peptostreptococcales > Anaerovoracaceae > JAAYHV01. The sequence continues at coordinate 58,473 of JAAYHV010000066.1, read as the reverse complement.
AAAGTATCCAGATAATGCTTCTATAACCATTCGCGTTCCTAAGTAGGATCCCCCTATTCCAACAACCACTAAGACTTGGCTTTTTTCTCTAATATTCTTAGCTTCTTTTTTTATTCTTTCAACCTCTTTTTTATCATAGTTAATTGGCAGATCTCTCCAACCGATAAAATCAGATCCTTTTCCCGTTCCTTTTTGAAGATCGTCAGCTGCCTTTTTTGCACTTATATATTCAGCATCCAATTCTTGCTTTTTTATAAAGTCCTCAGCTTTTGAATAATCGAAATTTATCATAGTTATATGCCTTTTCCTTTCGTGAAACTCACTTAATTTTACCATATTTCGTAGTTTTTTTCAATTCTACAGTTTATACAGCACCCATCTGTATTCATCAATGATATATTTAAGCTCATATGTTATTATTTGGCCGCCTATAAAAGACTGGCATCTATAAACTATCGTTTCGACTCCAGCAATCCTACTCTTAGCCGTTGTGATAACCTTGTCTACTTTTATCTCTCGTGTTTCACTGCAACCACAATCAACATATTTAAACTTATATGGAATAGGTTTTTCTTTTATTTTAAATATAACGATGACATCTATGGGTTTTGATACTATTTTCATTTTTTTCCTCTATTTTCCGTGTCCACCCATTGATATGAAATTACCATTATTGGTTCCACCTTCAAGGGGTTTTATAATTCCGTTGGCAAATGTTCCTCTGTAGATGGACGTCTCGCCAAACCTATTTCTTATCGCATCTACAGCCGAATCCATTTTTTCATTTTGCCTTCTTTCTCCTAAAGACATATCAAAAAATGACATCTGATATATATTTTCGCGGGTGAAACCTCCTACAGAGACTCCAAGCTGCCTTATGTGTTCTCCCCTCCAGCATTCGTCAAATAGATTACATGCATACATATATATTTCCGATGTAGTATTCGTATAAAAGTTTAATTTAAGTTGATGAGTATATCCGTTAAGATCGCTACTCCTAACTCTAACCCTAACAAGAGATGCTTTAAACCCGTGCTTTCTAAGCCTAAGCCCTACTCTCTCGCAAAGTGACAGCATGTATACATAAGCTTCTTTCTTATCATAAACATCATATTTTATAGTCATGCTGTTACCTATACCTTTTTGCATAACCTCATCACCCCTCAAAAATCTGCTATCATCTATGCCGTTAGCATAATTCCATATTAAAGCTCCATGACTTTTTAGTATAGCCTTTAAATAGGCCTTGTCCATATTAGCTAAATCACCTATGGTTTTTATATTTATTCTGTTTAGCTTTCTTGTGGTTGCTCTTCCAACCATAAAAAGTTCAGATACAGGAAGTGGCCAAAGTTTTTCTTTTACTTCATCATAAAATATACTATGAGTTTTGTCGGGCTTTTCAAGTTCACCTGCCATTTTCGCAAGAAGCTTGTTAGGACCTATTCCCACGTTTACTGTAAACCCGAGTTCCTCTCTTATTCTGTTTCTAATTTCATCTGCTACATCTAAGGGATTACCATAAATCCTTTCAGATCCCGTGCAGTCTAAAAAGCACTCGTCAACACTGTATCTTTCAACGACAGATGAATATTCAGATATTATAGATAACATAGCTTCACTGCATCCCATATAAAGGTCATAATCAGGCGGATATATTAAAAGTTTCGGACATTGCGAAAGTGCCTCCATTATAGATTGTCCCGTTTTAACTCCATATTTTTTTGCAGGAATAGATTTTGCCAAAATTATTCCATGCCTGTTTTTAGGGTTTCCACCTATGGCAGACGGAACGCTTCGTAAATCAATGGATTCTCCATTTTCAATAAGCCACGCCGCCGTCCAGCTTAAATATGCAGAATTAGCATCTATATGTAAAACTGTCACAAAATCATCTCCTTTCTTTACATATTATATCGAACATTTGTTCTTTTTTCAAGGCATTTTCCTTTGTTTTTTTGTGGATAAAAGCGATGTTTTATGCTATAATAATTTGGTATGTATATTCGAAGGGAGACATGAATTATGAGAGCACCTAGCCCTATAGCCTTTTCTATCATGGGATATGATTTTATGTGGTACGGTTTATTAATCGGACTCGGTGTTGTTTTAGCAGTTATACTCTCATATCAAAGAGCACACAGACATGGAATTGAACCTGAAAGAATTTTAGATTTAGTAATATGGATACTCCCTATAGGAGTAATAGGCGCAAGGCTATATTATGTAATTTTCAATTGGGACTATTATTCTCAGGACTTTATGACTATATTAAATATACGTGGCGGCGGCCTTGCCATTCACGGAGGAATAATTGCCGGAGCTATCACTGGATACTTATTATGTAAACATTATAAGATTAACTTTCTTGAAATTTTAGATTTGTTCTTACCTGCAGTTTCATTAGCCCAGGCCATAGGAAGATGGGGTAACTTCTTTAATTCAGAAGCTCACGGCGGTCCTACTGATTTGCCATGGGCCATACTCATAAACGGAGAATACGTTCATCCAACCTTCCTTTATGAATCAATTTGGTGTTTAGGACTTTTCTTCTTTCTAGTTTATATAGATAATAACAGAAAGTTTAGAGGACAAGTTGCATGCCTTTACGGAATTCTTTATTCTGTTGAGAGATTCTTTGTTGAAGGCCTAAGAACCGATAGTCTAATGATAGGTTCGTTTAGACAAGCACAAATGATAAGCATAGTTATTTTATTAGTCAGCCTTGCTATGTATATAATATTAAAGAAAAGATCAGTTGAGGAGAAACATATATGAAACTAGGAATTGTCGGCCTACCGAATGTAGGAAAAAGTACATTGTTTAACGCAATTACAAAAGCGGGAGCAGAAGCTGCTAACTACCCATTCTGCACAATAGAGCCTAATATCGGTGTCGTTACAGTTCCTGATCAAAGAATCAGTGTGCTGCATGATATATATAACTCAAAGAAAACAACGTATACATCTATAGAATTCTGTGATATCGCAGGACTTGTAAAAGGTGCATCTAAAGGTGAAGGCTTAGGCAACAAATTTTTAGGTCACATACGTGAAGTTGCAGCCATTGTTCATGTGGTTAGGTGTTTTGACAATGACAATATTATACACGTTGAAGGAAAGACAGATCCCCTTGACGACATAGAGGCCATTAATACGGAACTTCTTCTGTCAGATTTAGAAATACTAGAACGTATTAAGTCAAGATTTACAAAGAACTTAAAGGGCGATAAAAGCATTAAACGGGAGCTAGATATGATTGAAAAGCTAATTGATTTCCTTAGCGCCGGCAACTCAGCTAGAGCAATGGAACTTGATGAAGAGTTTGAATCTTATGTGGAGTCACTTAATCTTCTTTCATCAAAGCCTATAATCTATGTAGCCAACGTTTCTGAAGATGAGGTTTCAAATAAAGATAATCCTTATGTCCTTGCAGTAAGCGAATTCGCTAAAACTGAAAACGCTGAAGTTGTAGTTGTTTGTGCGGAAATTGAAGCGCAAATGGCAGAACTTGAAGACGAGGAAAGAGAATTGTTTTTAGAAGAGCTTGGAATAGAAGAGTCAGGACTTGATAAACTAATCAAAGCATCATATACTTTGCTAGATTTAATATCATATCTAACTGCGGGAGAACCTGAGGTAAGAGCCTGGACTGTTAAGAGAGGCACAAAAGCCCCACAGGCTGCGGGTAAAATTCACACTGATTTCGAAAAGGGTTTCATTAGAGCAGAAACCATAAAATATAATAAACTTATTGAATGCGATGGAAATCTGGGTAAAGCTAGAGAAAAAGGTTATATTCGTTCTGAAGGCAAGGAGTACGTAGTGCAAGATGGAGATGTTATACATTTCCTGTTCAATGTGTAAAAACCATTCCAAAAGTTACAAATTTAACGGTATTTATGCATTTAAGTAAATTACGCTTGCAATTCAATACGTGCTTAGGTATAATTGATTCAGAGGTTATCCCCCCTGATAATCTCATTAATCTCTAGTCCCAATACCCTTTTACAAAATAGATCGCACCCCTGCGGTCTATTTTGCTTTATACGGCGAGGTGCATTATGAAAAAAATTATCACGAAACACAATATGCCTATATACAGTAGCAAAATATTCGATACATACTTTGGTAATCGAAAATGCGGTGTCTTTGACATTGAAACTACTGGATTAAGCTTCACAAATGACAAAATAATATTAACAGCATTACTTACAGTTAATGATAATATAGCTACCGTAACACAGTTTTTAGCAACAAGTCTAAACGAAGAATCCGCAGTTGTAAAAGCTACTTTAGATTACATAAATGAAGAAGGGATAGACTACCTGCTTACATATAACGGAGCTTCATTTGATATGCCTTTTCTCGCTGTTAAGGCAACTAAGTATCAAATTGGCAAGTATATAGATTGTTATATTCTTGACTTATATCGCGTATTTAGAAATCATTCTGACCTATCTAATCAGATGAGCAGCTTAAGTCAAAAAAGTATGGAAAAGTATTTGGGGATAGCAGATGACAGATTCGACACTATAGATGGTAAAAAGAGCGTGGAACTCTTCAAAGAGTACTTAATAACAAAAGAAGACGCTTTAGAAAAAACCATACTAACACATAACAGAGAAGATGTCATACAGCTATATAGGCTTTTAGAAATTATTAAATATACGGATTTTCATGGGGCTATGTATAAGTATGGATTCCCTTACCTAGCACAAGACACTTGTCTTTCTGTAACATTAAAGTTATCCAATGGTTATTTGACAATATCTGGAAATCAAATATCAGGCCTACTTTCTATTGATACATTTGGTGATTTTAACAATAATTATGAGGCTGTGTTTGATATCAATAATAAGAAGTTTCAGATTAAAGTGCCAGCTTTTAAAGAAGCAAACGGCATTTACATAGATGCAAGTTTTTTAAATGATAGTTCTATGGATTTGGAGCTAATAAACGGTTATTTAATTTTAGAAGAAGATAAAATAAAAAAGCACAGAGAAATAAACATATTCTCCATGCATCTTATCGATATAATAATTCTAAGCTACAGCAACAAATAAATAGAATATATACCCCATAAACATCAGGATACCTTGTAAAGTGTATCCTTTTTCTTTTACAAAGAGTGGGATCATTGCCATTAGAGTAAGCCCTAAAGCAAATGGCAAGTCTATATTTATAGTCTGAATTGCAACGGGTAAAGGCCCACCAGACACAAGTGAACATAGCGGAAGTATTATAGTTAAATCAATTATGTTTGCACCTATAATGTTCCCTATGGAAAGTCCAGCTTCTTTTTTTGCAATTGCCGTCAGGGTAGTTACAAGCTCAGGTAGCGATGTCCCAATAGCAACCATCGTAACTGCAATAACTCTTTCTGATACGTTAAACATAATTGCTATTTCACTGCCGCTGCTAACTAGAAAACTTGATCCTACTATAATGCCTGCTGCACCAACTATAAACATAAGGCACTGCTTCTTTATATTTCGTTTATCAATTTCTTGATTATCTTCAGGTTCTCTGTGTTTTTTAGCTGATTTTATATTATCAATTATATAAAATATGCATATACCTATCAGCACAAATGATCCAACTCCTGATAATACACCGTTGCCACAGGCAAGATAAAGTGTGACAGCTGAAGCTATCAGTAAGATTCCTCTATTCATATAGTGAACTCTTTTAGCCTCTATTGCCATGAATATGAGCGCTAAGGCCATTATCAGTCCTGTATTAGCTATTACTGAGCCTACAGCATTACCTATAGCCATTTCAGGCTTACCCTGCGCTGCGGCCATAACTGACACTATTACTTCAGGTAAGGTTGTCGCTATACTTACAATTGTTGCTCCAATTATAAAGGTAGGAATTCTAAGCACCTTTGCTATGCAGGTAGACGCCTCAACAAAGTAATCTCCGCCTTTTACAACCAGAATTATTCCAATTAAAAATGTAAGATATATTATTGCTGTTGACAAATACTCAACCTCCTATGTTTTCAAGCTCCTCACGTATTGCTATAATTTCTTCAGCACGCTTTGTTTTTGCAGTAGTAGTTTTTATTGTGGGTCTCGTGGATAAAAAGTGCTTTTTAATATGCTTATAAAATGGTAGTTTTTCGTTAATTTTATCAATATCTTCAGCAACCATTTCTTTGAATTTTTCCAAATCAAGCTTGTTTTCTTTTAAATAGTCTTCGCTATAAACAATCTTAGCCCAAATTACGAATTCGTTGTGTTTCTTTAAGGGAAATACCATACTCTCCTCAGCATAATCTAGTTTATTTAAAAGCTGCTCTAGTTCTTCTGGGAAAACGTTTTTACCACTTTTTAAAATTATTACGTTCTTCTTTCTTCCGTTTAACCAAAGGTAACCATCTTTATCAAAATATCCTAAATCTCCAGTGTGATACCATCCATCTATAATTACCTTGTTGGTTTCTTCTTCATTTTCATAATATCCAAGCATAACGTTTGGTCCTGAAGCAATAACTTCGCCAACGCCTTCTTCATCAGGATTTAATATTCTCGCTTTCACATTAGGAAGCACCATACCTACGGTGCCTGGTCTTCTGTAAAGATGACTCTCAGATGCTATTACCGGAGCCATCTCAGTAAGGCCATATCCGTTTACTACTAAAATACCAAAATCCGAAAGAGACTGTTCTACTTCAGGATCAAAGGGCGCAGCTCCGCTTATGATGAATCTGATATTACCGCCTAGCTGGTCTAATATGCTCTTAAACATCTTACGTCTAATACTTATTCCAAATTTTTCTGTCAATTCACAGATTTTTAGTGCACGATCTACCGTTTTTTGTTTGCCTTGTTTTTGAATTTCTCTTGTTAATCTCTTGTATAAAGTTTCCAATAAAAGAGGTACACTCATAAAAACACTAACTTTATATTCCTTTAGATTTTCTTGGAAATATTTAAGTCCGTCACAGAAAACATTCTTTGCTCCATACGTGAGCATAACCATAAGACCCGTAAGTCCAAAAACATGATGAAAAGGTAAAAACGCCATATTTATATCATCTTCATACATTTTCTCAAAACCTGCCATACCATATATATTACTAGTTATGTTTCTATGTGACAACATTACAGCCTTTGATTTTGCAGTAGTTCCAGAAGTAAATACCATCACCGACATTTCATTATTATTTATATCTCTATTATCGTAAGCGTCGTCTCCTGCTTCTACTTTTAATCTGCCTGCCTCTACTAAAACATCTAGAGATACTCCGAATTCAGGTTCAAAATCAAGACCTACAAACATCTTTACTTCTGTGCTTTCTCTTTCATAAATCGATTGAGCAATTTTTAATGTTTTGTTATCGAAAAAAAGTACAGTTGATTTACTTCTATTTAAGCAATTTTCTACCTCTTCAACTTTCATGGCTTTATCGGTAGGAACTGAAACACCTACTCCATTGACAACGGCAAAAAAAGACATTATCCAAGCATAGCTGTTCTCTCCCATGATAGCACATCTGGCATCGCCAAAGCCTCTTGCTAATAGTTCAGTCCCCAATTTTCTCGTGTCTTCAAGAACCCCACTATATGTAATATTATTATAGCTTACTTTTTTTCCAATTTTGCTCTTTACAACAAAAGCAATGTTATCAGGGTATGTTTCCTCTACCCTTTTTAGCATAATTCTCATATTTGCATGATCTTGTTCAAAAGGTTTGTTGTTCATAATATCTCCCGTTAATTAAAGTGGTTGCGTAACTCTTTTAAGCCAATCTTTTTCTTCTTCACTAAGTGATGGTGATATCTTTTCATAGACATTCTTATGGTAATCGTTAAGTGCTTTTCTTTGTGCCTCATTTAAATATTTAACGTCTATCGCATCTATGTCAAAGGGTACTAAAGTCATATATTCAAAACCCAATAAACCATTTTTCTTTTCTACGCATAACATATCATTTTCATGCCTTATCCCATATTGACTCTCTATATACATCCCCGGTTCATTTGATGTAATCATGCCCGGAAGCATAATCTTAGAGCTCATACTTCTTTTGTAGTTTATGATTTGTGGGCCTTCGTGAACATTTAGCATATATCCTATGCCATGCCCCGTTCCATGGTCGTAATCTATTCCATGTTTCCAAATCGGTGCCCTGGCATATATATCAAGCTCCGCCGAAGTAACGCCCATAGGAAATTCTGCCATTCCAAGTTCTAACATTCCAGAAAGAATAACCGTGTAATGCTTTTTCATTTCTTCAGATATCTCTCCTAAAGCAAATGTCCTAGTAATGTCAGTGGTTCCTCCCATATAGTGTCCGCCCGAATCTACTAAAAGTAAATTGCCAAGAACAATTTTAGCATTGCTTTTATCAGTTGCAGTATAATGAATTATTGCTCCGTTTGCTCCATAGCCACATATCGTATCAAAGCTGAGTTCAAAACATCCCTGTTCTTTTCTAAGAAGTTCCAAGTAATCGGCTGCTGATATCTCTGTCATTTCAACCTTGCCAACGTTTTCTTTAAGCCATTTCATGAATTTGATCATAGCAACGGCATCAAGCTTATTTATTCGTTTGGTATTTGCTATTTCCACAGGATTCTTGATAGACTTGCTATTTTCTATTAGACCGTCTACTTCAAGCAGTTCTACATCTTCTCTATTTTCAAGAGTGTCTATAATAGCTGCATTGCTTTTGCTTGGATTAATAGCAACAAAGTTTACATCCACATTTTCTAAAAATTCATAAAACTCGTCATATTTATAAACTTCTACTCCTAATTCCTTTAGATATTCATTAACGTCATATCCAAATCTGGTGCTGTCTACAAACAGATATGTTTCTTTTGTTTCAGATCCCATGTATAAATATGAAAGGAATACTGGGCTTCCTTCTATGTCATTGCCCCTTAAGTTTAACAGCCACGCTATATCGTCTAAAGAACTACAGACATAACCAATATTACCACTGCTAAGATTAATACTTCCTCTTATTTTTTTAATCTTTTCAGCTGCCGGCACTCCAGCAATATCATCGCTTAATCTATATATTTTCCCCTTTGGTAATTTAGGTCTACCTTCCCATACTTCACCTACAAGATCTAGGTCTGTTTTAATTTTTACCATACCTGAATCATATGCAATATGCATACTTTCCTTAATATCTTGCATCAAATTTTCAGAAAATGTTCTACCGTCACAACCTATAACATAGTCATTATTTGCTACTATAACCTTTTTACTAGGTGCTTTTTCGATAGCATCAGTAAACATTTTATCTCCACTAAGAATGAAGAATCTACTTAAATTACGAAGTTCATCGCTCCTGTCGCTATATATATGTACATGAATATCAGTACCCTCTAATTCTTTTACAGATTGAATTGCATATCTTCCGTCAGTCCACAGATGCACATTGTTTTCAGTAATTATCATTTTCCCTTCAGAACCTGTAAACCCTGACATATATTTTAAAGTTTTAAAGTATCCGTTTGTCATCTCTGACATATGAAAATCCATTGTTGTTATCATATAAAGAGATATTCCTTCTTCTACCATTGTTTCTCTTAATTTGTTTATTCTTTTTTTAACAGTCAAATTACTCATAGTCTTCCCTTTCTTAAATATACCTGTATATTATACCATAAATTTAATGTTATTTAAGGCTTTTTTATTTTTTGCTTAATTCCAAACCTTACTGCTATTGTGCGTATATTCTTTGCCTCATTATATTTTTAGAGCAAATTAAAAACGGTCCATCTGCTCACAAACAGTCCGCTTAGTTCTTTATGTTTTCCTATAAAATAATATTCTTCTTTGTTTGGTATGAATTTATATTTTATAGGTTATATATGCCAACAGATAACCAAGTCAAATCACTTTATGTTTTTACAATTAATTAATTAATAATGGTAGGGGATATGAGACTCGAACTCATAACCAACGGATTCGAAGGCCGGTACTCTATCCAATTGAGCTAATCCCCCACATATCTAAATACTATCTTCCTTATCTATCTGCTTAAATCCTCTTCCAGTTCCCCATACCGAATTAAGAGCAATCACTGAAACCATGGAACTTGGATCGTTATTTGCTAAAAATCTTTTAACCAACATGCTCTCACGAGGAGAACAGATTATCATAAGTTTTCTTCTCTTAACACCAGTGTATTCTCCTGTAATTTCAACACTAGAAACACCTCTAACCACATTTTGAATCACAAAATCCCTAAGCTCTCTTGGTATGTTTGTAATTGCATCTAGACGAACAAGCTTAGTTGCAAAACCGTATAAAACAGCATCTATAAGCTTCATTGATATATACTGAGTAACTAATGCGTATAGCGCTATATTCCTGTCAAATACTAATCCTGATATTAATATGATAATAGCGTCAATTACAAACAGTATCCTGCTCGTATCTAAAAACGGGAACAGCTTCCTCTTAACTATTTGTGCTAACGAATCAGAGCCGCCCATCGCAAAGCCTCTCCAAAATATAAGGCCAAGGCTCAACCCAAAAAGCACTCCGCAGTATATTGCAGCTAGCATTAAATCCTTTTCATCTAAAAGATTTAAGTTAAGTCTTTCAAATATTAATATCATTGTGGGCATAGCTATAGATATTAATATTAATTTCTTGCTTTCTTTAAAACCAAGCAATATAGTTACAAGTAAAAATACTACAGCTGAAAGGATATAGTAAACAATTGAAAAAGAGATGCCAAAAGACTCTTGAACGATTCTTGCTATGCCTGTAATTCCACCGCTACTAAGTCCGTTTGGAATCATAATCGATGTAATTGCAAATCCACTTAGCCCTGTACCTATTAAAATAAAGATTATATCGAGAAGTATATCGCTCGCTTTCTTTTTTATCATTTAATTAAAACCCTCCTTGTAAAGGATATCTATATATTCATTTCCAAAAGTATCTACTCCAATCAGCCCTAAATCTCCTTTAACAATCACTTTAATATCGCTAAACATGTCGTTAATAATCTCTGTAGCAATAAATCTTGGAGCTTGATAATTATCGTCTATAATTATGTAATCTAAAAGATTTATTGGTGATTCTTTAGCTATTTTATCCACAAATTCTCTATCCTGTTTAACTATATCATTTAAATTTATAATTGGGTTAAATTTTTCGATGCAAAGGGTTACAAGGACAGATTCACCTTCTAGTTTAGTGGTATTTTTAATTCCAACCTTAAAACTATCTAAAGTATAGCTGCCTTTATTGTCTGAATAGTAATTATACATAGCTCCTCTATTATCAAGCCTTTTTTTAGCTGTTGCTATGGCAAGTTTTTCTCTGTCGCAACCTATAAAATTTCTTCCCAAATCATCAGCTGCAGCTAAAAGAGATCCTGATCCGCAAAAAAAATCAGCACATAAGTCACCTGGTTTAGTCGAGCATTCAATTATTCTCTTTAAAAGTGATTCCGGTTTTTGAGTCGCATAACCATTACGCTCATGAGAAGTTCTGCCTACCATATCAAGGTACCATACATCCTTCATATTAACCATGGTATACCAGCCTATTTCGTCTCTATATTCTTTTACACCCTTAAATCTGTACGGTTTTAATCCTCTGTTATACGATTTTTCTTTAGGTACATTAAAGAAGTAATCTTTCGTTTTACTGTAAACTAAAAGTGTATCATGCTTTCTTGAAAAGTGTCTTTTTCCTGTGCCTCCTGATTTATATGTCCAAATAACTTCGTTTTCAAACCTCTTGCTTCCAAATACTTCATCTAGCAGTACCTTGACGTAGTGAGATGAATGCCAATCTAAGTGCACCCATATAAGACCTTTATCAGAAAGCAGCTCTTTCATTGCTAGTAGTCTTGCAGTTATATTTTCTGCATATACAGAAAGCTCTCCATCGTAAACATCGGCATAAGCTAAATGCTTAATTGATTTCTTTTTTCCATCATCATCAGTAAATTTAATTGTAGCATCGTATTTTGATTTAGTAAAAAACGGAGGATCAATATATATTAAATCGATTTTACCTCCGTAGCCCTTTTCTAATAACCATTTCATGTACTCTAGATTATCACCAAAAGTTATAGCATTTACAGTTTCCTTTTTAGTGTGGAATTCCGTGCAATAAAATTCACTCTTAAGCTCTCTACCCCATTTTACTTGGCCGTTATCTACTCCTCTTTTTAGTTCTTCTATTACTCCCATTGTTTTTACCTTTCGGATAAAAGTAGTCTATTAAATCTTCTCTACCATTCTTTTGCAAAGTACTTATAACTGACTCCTTGTTAACAGGTTTATTAAAATGAAGAAGAGCTCTTTGCCTCTTCTTTTCGTCTAATGTCTTAGCAATATATACATCGTCCATGGTAAACGGGTCTATTTCAGTATAATACATGCAGGTCGCGTACGTTCCAGGTGTTGGATAAAAATCCTGAACCTGATCTGGAATAAAACCCCATTCTTTTAGAAAAATCGCAAGTTCTATCGAATCATTTATAGTCGATCCTGGATGTGATGATATTAAATATGGAATTAAATACTGTTCTTTTCCCAACTTCTCATTAGTCTTAAAATATTCCCGTACGAACTTGATAAATACATCTTTTGAAGGTTTCCTCATATATTTAAGGACGCTATCTGATATATGCTCTGGTGCTACTTTTAGCGTACCGCTAACATGATACTCGCAAAGCTCCTCCATGAACTCATTATGGTTTTTATCTGCCATTAAATAATCATAACGAATTCCAGAGCGTATAAAGATTTTTTTGATGCCATCAATGTTTCTAACAGCTTTAAGTATGTCTAAATACTCCTTATGATCTATATTAAGGTTCCCACAAGGCTTAGGGTATAAACAGTCCTTATTTTTACAAACCCCTTCAGTTAGCTGTTTTTCACATGCAGGAAGTCTAAAGTTTGCTGTAGGTCCTCCTACATCGTGGATATATCCTTTAAAATCATATTTCTTTATAAGTTTTTCAGCTTCTCTTACGATGGATTCTTTACTTCTTCCTCTTACCTCTCTACCTTGATGGTATGTTATTGCGCAAAATGCACACCCTCCAAAACAGCCTCTTGAAGAAACGATGCTAAATTTTACCTCTCTGAAGCCTGGTATCCCGCCATCTTTTTCATAAACAGGATGATACTCATCTTCATAAGGTAATTCGTATACATCATCTAGCTCCTGACCATTTAAAGGACTCTGTGGTATATTTTGAATCACATACTGACTTTCAGTGTATTTTTCTACTAGTATTTCTCCGTTCATACAATCATTATTCTTGTACTGAAGCATAAAGCTTTTGCAATATTCCTTTTTATCCTTTGTTATCTTGTCGTAATCTGGCAATAAAACTTCATCGTACACAGATGTTAAGTCCTTGCCTGTAAAGCATGTTCCCTTAATCCATGTAACGTCTTTTATTTCAATTCCAGAATCAAGCGCTTCTGCAAGTTCTATTAAAGCGCGCTCACCCATACCGTATATAAGAAGGTCCGCCCTTGAATCAAGGAGTATTGATCGCCTAATTTTATCATCCCAATAATCATAGTGAGCAAACCTTCTTAAACTAGCTTCTATGCCCCCAATTATTATTGGTACATCTTTATATGCCTCTCTTGCTCTGTTACTATACACTATAACAGCCCGATCAGGTCTTCTTCCAAAAACTCCACCGGGCGCATATTCATCTACTCTTCTTCTACGTTTAAAGACGGAATAATTATTAACCATTGAGTCAACTATTCCGCTATTTATTAGAAATCCTAATCTAGGCTTTCCAAACCTTTTAAAATCTTCAGCCGAATTATAATCAGGCTCAGCAAGTATGCCCACCTTATATCCATATCGCTCTAGTAGTCTTCCTAATATGGCAGTTCCATAAGAATGGTGGTCTACGTAAGCATCCCCTGTTACTATTACAAAATCAAGCTGATCCCAGCCTCTCTCATCCATGTCTTTTTTGGATATAGGTAAAAACATTTATCTGCTTCCTTTATCATAAGGTTGAGCAACTGCTTTAGGTGCTCTTGAGTTCTTAGATGTAAATGCCATTACAATAAGCGTTGCTATAAAAGGCACCATCTTATAAAAATCACTAGTGATCGGTGCATTTGCTAAAAATGGTACTGCAGAATAAGACGCTGCTAAAGCTTTCATGCTCCCAAAGAATATTGATACTATAAATATCCTCATCGGCTTCCACTGTCCACAAATCATTACAGCTAATGCTAAAAATCCATATCCAGCAACATCTGCGTTAAAACTAGTGGATGTCGGAATAACAAATATTAATCCCCCAAGGCCGCCTAATGCGCCTGAAATCATAACACCTGAGTATCTCATCCTATAAACATTAATACCTACAGAATCTGCTGCCTGTGGATGCTCACCGCAGGATCTTAGTCTTAATCCAAATTTAGTTTTATAAAGCACAAAGGTAGCCACCAAAAGTATTAGTATTCCTATATAAGTTGTAATATAACAAGACTTAAAGAACATATCCCCGATAAAAGGTATGTCACCAAGTACTGGTACTTTGCTGATTCTAAAAGTGTTATTAAATTGAATCTGCTGAACGCCGTTTGTTTGAATGGTTCTTGCCGCAAATATTGCAAAGGCTGGAGCAAACAAGTTAAGCGCTGTACCACCTATTATCTGATCAGCCTTCATATTAATAGCAGAAAAAGCTAAAAATAGAGAAAATATTATGCCTATTCCTACTGCTACCAACATTGCTAGTAATAGCTGCGTTGTACCTGACATGGTGTCTTGTGTTTGATTTATGAAAAGTATACCTGCAAAAGCGCCTATAATCATGGTACCATCCAATGCGATATTAGTAACTCCTCCACGTTCAGTAAACATACCTCCAAGAGCAACTACCAAGAGTGGAATTGTGAAAAACATAGTCTGCTGTACTATTAAATAAAATATTGACATTATTTTTCACCTCCATTACTTTCTTTTTCTTCACTCGCAGTAGGTAGCTGTGATTTTCGCTCATAAAACTTTTTCCTTAGTTTAGGTAAAACTTGTCTAATTACTAATGCAAAAGCACTGAAGTAAATAATTACTGCAATGATTATATCTACAACCTCAGGCATGTAGTTAAGTGTCTGAAGGTAAGTACCACTTTGTGCTAAATAAGAAATAAATATAGCAGAAAATATTATACCAATTGGATTTGATAAGCCAAGCAGTGCTACCGATATACCATTAAATCCTTCCATAGCCAATACATCTACTACTGCCAAATGTCTTCCGCTAGGACCAGATAAGAATAATAGTCCTCCGCCAAGCCCTGCTAAGGCTCCTGCAATTGTCATTGCTAATATTATATTTCTTTTCTCATTAATTCCTGCATATTTACTTGCATTTTTATTAAATCCAACTGCTTTTAATTCATATCCAAGTGTAGTTTTTTCCATTATAAAATATATAAACACCGCGATCCCAAAAGCAATTAAGATTCCGCCGTTTACCGTCGATACATCTGAATAGTTACCATGCAAAGTTACAAATATTTTATCAAGACCTGCTTTTGGAATTACAGCAGAGGACTTCACATCTAGTGAAATATTCTTCAAACTGTTATAAACAGTTTTCTTTACTATAAAATTACATAAATACATTCCGATATAGTTCATCATTATTGTTGCTATTACTTCATGTACATTGAAAAACGCCTTTAGCATTCCCGGAATAAATCCCCATATACCACCTACTATTGCAGCTGCAAGTAGAGCTATAATCCAATGAAATGGTGCTGGTAAAAAAGTAACATGTACTCCTACATATACGGCAGATACTGCTCCCATTACGAATTGACCTGGGGCACCTATATTAAACATTCCTGTTTTAAAAGCAACGCCTACGCTAAGTCCCGTTAGTATTAAAGGAGTTGCAAAATATAATACCTGGCCTACGCCTCTACCTCCGCCTGTAAATCCTCCAGCAACAATTGTTATAAAACCTTCAAAAGCATTTGAAGAATTTGCTAAAAGTAGTACAAGGAATCCAAAAATAAGTCCTATTATTATTGCACTAACTGAGCCCATTATTTTATGATATCCTTCTTTTGCGGTAACATTTTTTATTAAATTCATGATACCACCTCACTTCTCTTAGACCCTGCCATGTATAAGCCAAGTTCTTTAATATTAGTTTCTTCAGGATTTAAAGCTGCTACAATCTCGCCTTCGTAAATTACTAATATTTTATCGCTTAGGTTCATTACTTCGTCTAGTTCTAAGGAAATAAGAAGTATTGCTCTACCAGCATCTCTTTGTTTTACAAGTTGCTTGTGAATGTATTCTATAGCACCCACATCGAGTCCTCTTGTAGGCTGAACAGCTATTAAAATTTCAGGGTTTTCCTCTATTTCTCTTGCCAATATAGCCTTTTGCTGGTTTCCTCCAGACATACTTCTAGTTAACGTATTGCTACCTTGCCCTGTACGTACATCATACTTTTCTATAAGCTTGTCCGAGTATTCTTTGACATTAGAATAGTTTATGACCTTGTTCTTTTGAAAGCCTTCCTCAAAATACTTCTTAAGAACAAGATTTTTTGATAACTTATAGTCAAGTATCAATCCATACTTATGCCTATCCTCTGGGATATGCGCCATTCCTGCTTTATTTCTATGCCTAATGCTGCTGTCAGTTATATCTTCACCATTAAGTGTAATCTTACCACCAAGATGTGGTCCTATTCCTGTAAGCGCATACACTAGATCAGACTGACCGTTACCGTCAATTCCTGCTATGCACACAATTTCACCTTGCCTAACCTTTAGTGAAACATTATTGACTACTTTTTTCTTTGACCACTTGCTTATTACTGAAAGATTTTCAACTTCGAAAATAATCTTTCCTGGTTTTGTAAGAGCCTTATCTATTTTAAGATCAATCTTACGCCCTACCATCATTTCTGACATTTCCTCTTTGGTAGTAGTTTCAACATCTACAGTTCCTATTCCTTTGCCTTTTCTAAGAACTGTACATCTGTCCGCAACTTCTTTAATCTCGTTAAGCTTGTGCGTGATAAATATAATTGATTTATCTTCTTTCACAAGTTTTCTCATAATTGACATCAATTCATCTATTTCTTGCGGAGTAAGTACCGCTGTTGGTTCATCAAATATTAAAATTTCATTTTCCCTATAGAGCATCTTTAGAATTTCTACACGCTGCTGCATTCCTACTGTCATGTTTTCTATAAGCTCATCTGGTTTTATCATAAGTCCATATTTTTCAGATAGCTCTACAACCTTTGTTCGTGCATCGTCCATAAGAAGAACACCATTTTTAGTATCTTCTACACCCAAGATTATATTTTGCAATGCCGTAAAGTTTTCCACTAGTTTAAAGTGCTGGTGCACCATACCGATTCCTTGCCTATTAGCTTCGTTTGGATCCTTTATGTTTATTTCTATTCCGTTCTTTTTAATTATACCTTTTTCAGGACGATACATACCAAAAAGAACACTCATAAGTGTTGACTTTCCTGCGCCATTTTCACCAAGAAGTGCGTGTATTTCGCCTTTTATTAATCGCACGCTAACATCATCGTTAGCTACAATGCCAGGAAACTCTTTTCTAATATTGAGCATTTCTATTACATATTCCATAGGCTCCTACCTCTCAATTATCACTTTTATAATTATACCCCAATTCAGACATTATTTAAATAGTTTTATGGAATTAAACAATTTCTTCAGAAAATTGCTAGGTTTTAAGTTAGAATATATGACAACTAACCATATATTCTAACTTAAGCCTGATTATTTTTGTTAAGGTTAATTCTATCTCCTTTTTTCACACAGTAAAACCCCTAAAAACTTATCGCTTTTAGGGGTTTATATTCTGTCTAAATAATCGCTAAGTATTATTTATAAGTCGTTACTCAACTATTTCTACCGTTACATTAGTTACATCAATATCTTTTGCAGATTCTACATCTGTGTCAACTGGAATTTTAATGTCACCTGAAATTAATTCTTCATATAAAGCATCATAGTCTTCCTGTGTAAACACTTCGAATTGTGATGTTTCCATTGCTAGAGCTATACCATCTTCTTTAGCTCCTAGTACCCATGCTTCTCCACCTGGGAACTCGTCATTTTTGTATGCTTCTAAAGCCTTAACAACAGCTACTTTTAAACCCTTCATTGCTGAAGTAATTACAGTATCTGATTGTGAGCTTTGGTCTACGTCAACACCAATTACGTCAGCTTCGCTTGATTCTGCTGCTGCACTGATTGAGTCGAAGATACCTCCTCCACAAGAAAATATAACTTCTGTGCCAGCTGCATACCAGCTTGCTGCTTTGGTCTGAATGTCAGGAGATGCTGTGAATCCACCTGTATAGTGGTATTTCATTTCTACATCGATGCCCATTTCTTTTGCTGCATCGTTTGCACCCTTAACATATCCATATCCGTACCTTACTACTGGAGGAACTGCCATTCCACCCATGAAACCAAGCTTAGTGTAACCTTCTTTAACTGCAGAATAACCAGCTAAATAACCTACTTCTTCTTCAGCAAAAAGTATACCAACAGCGTTGTCTTCTGTTCTGTAGTTGTAATCCGCATCATGTGGATTACCATCGATTAATATGAACTTAACGTCAGGATATTTATCTTGTGCTTCAAATATTGTGTCTTCAAACAAGAATCCTGGAGTTGCAACAACTTTTGCGCCATTAGTTACGGCTAAGTCAATCTGTTCCATTCTTGCATCAGCGGAATCTTCAGTTGGCTGATAATACTTGTAAGTTAAGTCATTATCCTCTGCGAATTCCTTAACACCTTCCCAAGTTCCCTGGTTAAATGACTTGTCATCGATAGTTCCGGTGTCAGTAACCATTGCCACTTCAAAAGTATCTGTTGCTGCTTCTTCACCGTCGTCGTTGCTACCACAACCAAAGAAACAAAGAACCATACTTAGAGCTAATAATAATACTAATACTTTTTTCATCTCATACCTCCTAGATATTTTAACTGTATCCATTATAAAACAAAAATCACGTTTTGTACAGTCAGAATCACTTTATTTTGCTTTATTCTTAAATATACGAACGGTTACTCATTAATTCGTTTCAAAAGTTCAAGTATAAATTTTGCAGTTAATCCCCATATTACGATGTCCTTGCACTTTATTATTGGTACGTCCCAATCTCTATACATCCATTGATCATAATGGGTATGGCCTATTTTCGCATAGGGAAAATCCTCAATATTAAAGGGGCCAATTTTCGTAAAATAAAATTCTACCTTTGCAGTCATTAGTTCGCATAGTTCAATTAGATGAACTCTCTTAACTTCAGAGTTACTTATACTATCAAAGTCTACATTGCCATCAATAATTCCTATATATGAATATATATTAGCATTGAGATATCTATGTAGCATGTCACCCTTTACAATTAATTCTATATCGCTCTCTTTTATTCCAAGTTCTTCACAAGTTTCTCTTAAGATACCTGCTTTTACCTTTTCACCATTTTCTATTCTGCCGCCAGGAAAACAAATTTCTCCTGGTTGGCTGACTAAATCATCAGCTCTTTCTTCAAGGACCAAAAACAATTTGTCTTGTCTTTTAACAAAAGGAATAAGTATGCCATAGTCTTTATGTTTACCGATATATTTACCAGGTGTCTTATCATAAAGCTCTTTGATTTGTTCTATTTTCATCAGTTACCTCGTAGAAAAATAGCAAGCAAGATTATTCTTACTTGCTATCTATTTTTTTAATTAATTAAGTATTTCGCAACCTTCAAAATCAACGCCTATCATTTCTTCCTTAGATGCGCTTAGGCTCACAACAAATTCCATTCCATAGTTCTTTGAAATCTGCTTTAGTCTTTCTGTGAATTCAGGTAAATCGCCTAGTGTGAAATCTGCATGCTTTAATATGCTGTCTATATAAATAGTTTCTATATCGTGATCAGAGCTTATGATTCCATATAGGAAACCTATATATTCATCACAATTTGTAATGTGTTCATAATCCTCCATACAAATAACTCGAATTTTATATTTTAAATCGTACATTAGTCTAGCATTCTTGTTTATAAAGATAGTGCTTCCTCTTCCATTTTCTACGCTTTCGTTAGCTAATCCGATCATTCTCTTGGTTTTCCCGCTGCCCTTATGGCCTAATAATAACTTCACCATTGTTCCATCCTCCTCTTCTTTTATATACATATGATTATACACTATATATTTTGTCCATTCAATAAATTTTAAGAATTGTAAAATCTTTTTTAAAAAGCGGCGTAAAAACGCCGCATGATGTTTATTTACTTGCCAATTCTTTGATTACTTCGTCTATATTGTGAGCAACCTTAACAAAATCTTCTTCTTTATAACCTCTTGATGTCATAGGAGCTGTACCTATTCTAACACCACTTGTTTGCATTGGAGATCTCTTTTCATTTGGCACTGAATTTTTATTAAGAGTTATTCCAACCTCATCCAATCTGTTTTGTAAATCTCTACCTGTGAATTCATATTCTGATAAATCAAGGAGGAATAGGTGATTGTCAGTACCACCTGTAACAACATTGTATCCCATTTTAATGAATTCGTTACAAAATTCTTTGCAATTTAACACAACTTGATGTTGGTACTCTTTAAACTCTGGCTTCAAAGCTTCCACCGCACAAACAGCTTTACCTGCGATTACATGTTCCAAAGGTCCACCTTGAGCGTAAGGGAAAACAGCACTGTCGATTTTTTTAGCTAGGCCCAGTCGACCAAAGATAAGTCCTCCGCGAGGTCCTCTCAACGTTTTATGTGTAGTCGTAGTAATTAAGTCAGCATAGCCAAAGGGAGAAACATGTTCACCTGCAGCAACAAGTCCTGCAATATGGGCCATATCAACCATAAAATATGCTCCAACGCTTTTAGCAATTTCAGCGAACTTAGGAAAATCAATCTTCCTCGAATAAGCGCTTGCTCCTGCTAATATCATCTTAGGTTTTAGTTCTTCAGCTTTTCTTTTAACATCTTCCATATCAATAAAGCCATTATCATCCACATCATAAAAATGCATATCATATAATTCACCACTAAAGTTAACAGCTGAACCGTGAGTTAGGTGTCCACCGTTATTAAGGCTCATAGATAAAACTTTATCGCCAGTTTTTAAAACTGATTTATATGCAGAAAAATTAGCTTGGGACCCACTGTGGGGTTGCACGTTTACATGGTAATCTGTATTAAATACTTCTCTCCATTTATCGCAACAGTATTCCTCCATTTCATCTACAAATTCAGTACCACCATAATACCTTCCTTTGTTTCCAGAAGTTCTTTCATAGGGATAACCTTCTGCATACTTCCAACATAAGCAGCTTCCATTTGCAGCTAGAACAGCTTCAGAGCAATAATTTTCAGAAGCAATAAGCTCGATATTATTGCGCTGCCTATTGTACTCTTTTTCAATCATTTCTCCAACTTCAGGTGCCGTCTTTTTTATTAATTCAAAATTTTCAACATTGTAGCTACTGTCATCATTATTAAACTTGTCAAACATACCATTCACTCCTTAATCTACTAAATAACTGCGTACTTCACTTACTAAATATAACGAACCAGCAAAGACTATAACATCGTAATCGTTTTTAATCTCCATTGCTCTATCATATGCCTCTTTTAGTATCGGTTCTATAAGGCACTTTGCCCCATTACTTTCCAAAGCCTCAGACAACCTTATCGCGCTTAGCTTTCTCAAATTATCTGGCTCTGTTACTATAAATTCATCTGTTATTTTTACAAGCTCTTTCGCCATATTATTATATGCTTTATCCTTTAAAATACCAACAACTAAAAGTATCTTTGAATCTTTGAAATTCGTTCTTAAGGTACTAGATAAAGCCACAACACCATCGATATTATGTGCTCCGTCAATTATCACATATGGATCTTTATTGAATACCTCAAATCTACCAGGTTGCCTTGCTTTTTTAAAGCCCTTTATTATATCATCATCAGTTACTGAAAGTTTACCCATGTTTCTTAGCTTCTTTAAGGTTTCGTATGCTGTTAATGAATTTGTTATTTGATGCTTCCCCCCCATTGTAATTGTTAAGTTAAGGCCATCTGCCTTATACTCGCTTCTATAAATATCTTCATTTAGAATTTCATATTCTAATTCCGAAGTATCAATAAATTCTGCTGATTTCATCATTGCTGTTCTAGAAATTACTTCTTTAGCTTTTTCTGGTATAACTGCAGATATAACTGGAACATTATTTTTTATAATCCCAGCTTTTTCCCACGCAATTTCAGCTAAACTATTACCTAGTCTATCCGTATGATCTAATCCTATAGAAGAAATAACGGATATTAAAGGAGTTTTTACTATGTTCGTAGAATCTCCACGGCCTCCAAGGCCAACTTCTAGAATCACATAATCTAATTTTTTATCACTAAAATACTTTAGCCCTATTGCTGTAATTAACTCAAACTCAGTAGGCGGTTCTTTCATTTCTTTAGCTATATTTAAAACCAGCTCAGAGTAGTAGATTAAATCTTCATCGTCTATATAGCTTCCGTTAATCTCTATTCTCTCATTAAACACGGTGATAAAGGGAGAAGTATATAAGCCTACCAAGTAGCCTGATGTTCTTAAAACTTCATATATGTACCTGCATACTGATCCTTTTCCGTTTGTGCCTGCCACGTGAATCACATTCAAATTCTCTTCAGGATGAGAAAGTTTTTCACAAAGCTCTTCCATTCTAGAAAGTCCAAGTACGCTACCAAAAGTACAAAATTTATGTATTTTGTTTAAAATACCGTTTATTTCGCTTTCCATTTAAGTTCTCACCTTTTTACTAACAATTTCAAGTCTTTCATCGACCTTAACTAGCATATCTTCATACTTAACTTTTTTGTTTTCCTCTTCTTCTATTACATTTTTAGGTGCTTTAGAGATGAAGCCTTGATTAGCTAATTTTTTCACTACCCTATCCACTTCATTTTCTAGCTTTTCTTTTTCCTTTTTAAGTCTGTCAAGCTCGGCTGCATAATCAACCAAATCATCTAACGGTATATATATCTCTGCACCACTAACTACTGCAGACATTGCTTCTTCTGGCGCCTCATCATTAGAATTAATAAATGTAATATCAGTTATATTAGCTATTTGCTTTATGTATCTTTCTCCTGATATCACAGTATCTTTTTTCTTATCACTATAAATTACGCATCTTAATTTCATACCAGGAGCTGCATCAGCTTCAGCTCTAATGTTTCTTACAGCACGAATTATTTCCATCGCTGTGTCTAATATTTGAACTTCTCTATCATAATCAAATTTTTCATCAACTTTAGGCCAACTTTGCTTAATTAATAGATTATCTTTGTTATCTTCATTGCACTCACCTACTGGTAGGTAGCTCCATATTTCTTCAGTTATAAATGGCATAAACGGGTGAAGTAGTTTTAATATATCCTTAAGTACTGTAACTAAGACATACCTTGCAACAGCCTTATCCTCTTCATCTTCCCCATATAATCTGCCCTTTACGATTTCGATATACCAGTCACAGTATTCGTTCCAAGTCAAGTCATAAACCTTTTGTCCTGCCAGTGCTAAATCATATCTTTCAAGTGACTTGTCTACATAAGAAACGGATTCATTAACCCTAGAAAGAATCCACTTGTCTTCATTTTTAAGTTCTCCCTTATTCATAGATAGGAACTTACCCTCTTCATCTTGCAAGTTCATTATTACAAACCTAGAAGCATTCCATAGTTTGTTCGCAAAGTTTCTAGAAGAGTCAAGTTTACTTTCAATGAATCTCATATCATTACCTGGGCTAGTTCCTATAATAAGCATAAATCTAAGTGCATCTGCACCAACGCTGTCAATTATTTCCAGTGGATCTATTCCATTACCTAGAGACTTACTCATTTTTCTTCCTTGCTCATCTCTTACAAGTCCATGAACGTAAACGTGTTTAAAGGGTGATTCCCCCATTGTTTCGTATGAGGAAAATACCATTCTAACGACCCAGAAAAATATTATGTCGTATCCTGTAACTAATACATCTGTTGGGAAGAAGTAATCTAAATCTTCAGTTTTCTCCGGCCAACCTAAAGTTGAAAATGGCCATAATGCTGAACTAAACCAAGTATCAAGTACATCTTCATCTTGTTTAAGTTTACTGCATCCGCAACTAGGGCAAACGCTTGGCTCATCAATTGATACGACAATTTCGCCACATTCCTCGCAGTAATAGGCTGGAATTCTGTGTCCCCACCAAAGCTGCCTTGATATGCACCAATCTTTTATTTCATTTAGCCAGTTTAAATATATCTTTTCAAATCTTTCAGGTACATGCTTTAAAGCACCTGATTTCGCTGCTTCTATTGCAGGTTTTGCAAGTTCTTCCATTTTAACAAACCATTGATCTGAAAGCATAGGCTCTATTGCGGTATTACATCTGTAGCATTCACCTATAGGAATAACTTTTTCTTCCGTTTTTACTAAATAACCAGCTTCATCTAGATCTTTTACCCAAGCTTTACGGCATTCAAATCTATCCATACCGGCGTATTTACCAGCAGCTTCATTCATAGTTGCATCGTAATTAATACAGCATATAGTTTCAAGATTATTTCTTTCTCCTACTTCAAAATCATTAGGGTCATGAGCTGGCGTAATTTTAACAGCTCCCGTTCCCTTTTCAGGGTCTGGGTATATATCTGAAATCACTGGAATTTCTTTATTTACAAGTGGCAAAATGACGTTTTTACCAATCATATCTTTATATCTTTTATCGCTAGGATGAACAGCTATTGCAATGTCACCAAACATGGTTTCTGGTCTTGATGTCGCAACTACGATACCTTCACTTCCATCTGCACCAGGATACCTAAAATACCAGTATTTACCATTTTTATCTGTGTGCTCTACTTCAGCTTCAGAAAGAGATGTCCCACAATCAGGGCACCAATTTATAAGTCTATTTCCTTTATATATATATCCCTTTTCATACAACCTTACAAACATTTCTTTTACAGCTTTGCTGCAGCCCTCGTCCATCGTGAATCTTTCTCTTTCCCAATCACATGAATCTCCTAGCTTTCTGCACTGCTCAGTTATTCTGCCGCCGTATTCTTTTTTCCATTCCCAAGCATGTTTTAAGAATTCATCTCTTCCGATATCTTCTTTTTCTATGCCTTGTTCTCTTAATTTATTTACAACTTTTACCTCAGTAGCTATACTAGCATGGTCTGTGCCAGGTAGCCACAATGCTGAATAACCGTCCATTCTCTTCCATCTTGTAAGTACATCTTGAAGAGTTTGATCAAGTGCATGCCCCATATGCAATTGACCCGTTATATTTGGAGGTGGCATCACAATAGTAAAGGATTCTTTGCTATCATCTCGAACAGCTTTGAATGCACCCTTGCTCTCCCACTTCTCATAAATCCTATCTTCAAAATCCTTAGGATCATATGTTTTTGCCAGATTTTTTTTCATTCTTAATCTCCTTAATATTATGTCTAAGCCCCTTAAATTGACCATTTGTCTGCTATTTTATTAACATCTATTAGTTTATATTATTAAACTTAAAAGTCAAGTATTTAATACCTAAAAGTGGATAAACTTTATGATTGATAACCAGTTTTTAAAGCGTCCTTTTTAGCAAGGCCAGACTATGAATAACGCATAAACTAATGCCAGTATAATTTTTCCCTTGTTGATTTTGAAAGATGGTAATATTAAAAATTTGATAATCATAAATAATGTTGTGCAAAAGATTCGGATTTGTGGTATATTCTGGTTGTAAATATATAATAAAATGATTCCTCGATAGAGTGAAACGAAACGGAGAATGAAAAAAGTTGGTAAGTAAAATTGAAAAAGATCCTAGAACAATTTCAGGAAATAAAACGGAAATAGAAACTTTAATAACTCCTGAGCCGAAATTAGAAAAATTAAAAGAGCGGAACTATCTGATTGACAACTTAAAAGCAATTATGATTTGGGTTGTTGTTTGTACCCATTATCTTCATGCAGCTAATGGGTTTTCAACTGACAGTTTAGGTGGGGCAACTTACTTGACCATGATCTCTTGCGACATGATTATTTTTATTTTTGCCTCGGGGTATTTTTCTAAAAATGTAGATAAGAGCAGAAAAAAATCCTTTAGAACCTTTTTGTACCCTTACCTTCTCTTGTCAATAGTTATGTATGTTGTCAGATATTTGATTTATGGAAATGCAAACTTAGATTTTATGCTACCTTCTTTGGCTCTATGGTTTATGATAGTTCTGTTCTTCTACCGCTTCTTATTAAAAGATTTGGTGAGACTTGGTAAATTCCTCCTACCTATAACTTTTGTTGTATCTATTGTCGCTGGGTTCGTTCCTCAATTAGATAGCACATTAGCATTAGGCAGGGCTTTTGGATTTTTACCTTTCTTCATTTTGGGATATTTATGCACTGCAGATCATATAGAAAAAATTAGAAATATTCCCAAGTGGATTGGATGGTTAGGCCTTATATTACTAGTAACATATTCCTTTCTCATGGCATATAACAAGGTTTTACCTATGTCTACATGGTACTTTAAAATGCCATACGCCCACGTGGGATTTGGTCCCTTAGAAGGTGCCCTCATTAGAGCTGGACTTTTGGCAATTGCCGTGATATGGATTATTGTTTTTATAATAATAGTTCCGGACAAAGAAACCTGGTATACGAAAGCAGGTTTAAATTCCATGTCAGTATATGCACTTCACTTAAGCCTAAGGCACATATTAGTTAAAATAGACACTGACTTTGGCGGAGGAATATATGCAATGATTATTCCTTTAGTTCTTGCATTCATAACAACTTGGGCACTGTCAGCAGAACCTGTGTCTAGGGCATTCAATTTCTTTATGGATAGTATATATAGTATGATAACTTATCCCTTTAATCGCATCAAGAAAAAACTTGATTTAGCTTCTCAGAAATAGCCTTATTATTTAAAGAGTAAAATATACTGTCTTTAACACTTAAAAAGTGGATAAACATCACGCTTATCCACTCAAGGTTTATTCTTTTATTATGGTCTTTCTTATCTCTTCCATCTGCACATCTATTTCTAATAGTTTGTTTGCACAGTCTATCAGCCTCTCATGCATTTCCTCTGAAACTTGACCTTTATTTTTATATTTAAGTTCATGTTCTAAGCTAGCCCATGTATCCATAGCAATCGTCCTAAACTGGATTTCAACTGGCACATATAAAGTTCTATCTAAATAATAAATGGGAACTTTGATTACAACATGCAGACTTCTATATCCACTCTTTTTGGGTGTTTTACAGTAATCCTTGATGCATACTAACTCAACATTATCTTGCTTTATTAAATATTCAGAAAAATAATAAAGGTTATCTATATATTTGCATACAACCCTAACTCCTGCTATATCTTTAATCTGGTCTTTAACTTTGTCTATGTTGCTTATTGGATCTAATATACCATATCTTTCTGCTTTTTCAATAGTGCTAGCTACAGATTTAATTCTGCTTTCCATGTAGTGTATAGGTACGTAATAGTTTTTTCTTTGCAAATCATCATCTAAAATTTCAATTTTAGTAATAACTTCTCTCAAAGCCGCTTGGTAAATCGGCCTAATTTCGTCAATTTCTTTTCTTACCTGCTCGTCTAGCATAGTTCCGTCAGGCAAAGTATAATCATTTAAATCAACGTTAGGAGTCTTCTTTTTTATCATCTACATTTACCTCTTATTAAAATTACTTTATTAGCTCACAGCAATATTATACTACTAAATTTATAAAAAATATACTCTAATAGTAATTATGAAGGAAACTTCATGTTTTGTTTATTAAAACAATTTATTTTTCTTTAATTTGTTGACTTTGCACAATTTATAGTATATTATTTATTGTATAAAAATGTTTTATACGGATATGGGGTAAAAGAATGAAATACAATTTCAAATTTGAAGGAACTAAAAATTTAAAACAAAAACCAAACGATGCCGATTTACAATTTGGTGTTGAATTCACAGATCATATGTTCATAATGGAATATGAAGAAGGAAAAGGCTGGTATGACGGAAGAATAGTTCCCTACGCACCGCTGCAATTAGATCCAGCATCAAGCAATCTTCACTACGGACAAGAAATGTTTGAAGGATTAAAATCATATAAATCTGTACACGGTGATGTGCTTCTATTTAGACCTGATATGAATGCTAAGAGAACTAACAACACCAACAACCGTTTATGTATACCTGAAATAGATGAGGACTTATTCGTAGCTGCAATTAAAGCTCTAGTAGATGTAGACTCCGATTGGATACCCGGAAAACAAGGTACTTCCCTTTATATCAGACCTTTTATCATAGCTACTGAGCCTTATTTAGGCGTTAGGGCTTCAAAGACATATAAATTTATAATAATACTTAGCCCTGTGGGTTCATATTATAAAGATGGCCTAAAACCAACTAAGCTTTGGGTTGAAGATTTTTATGTAAGAGCAACTAAAGGCGGAACTGGTGAAGCAAAATGCGCAGGTAATTATGCCGCAGCACTAAAAGCCCAAGAAATTGCTCATGAAAAGGGATATGAACAAGTTCTTTGGCTAGATAGTATTGAAAGAAAATATATCGAAGAAGTTGGCACTTCTAACGCATTCTTTGTAATTGGCGATGAGGTAATAACTGCTCCCCTAGACGGAACCATCTTACCTGGCATTACAAGAGATTCAGTAATTACTTACTTAAGAGATAATGATGTAATCGTTAAAGAAAAGAAACTTTCTATGGATGAACTGGTTAATGCTTATGAAAGTGGTGAGCTTAAAGAGATGTTTGCAACTGGTACTGCAGCTATCATTTCTCCTGTAGGCGAACTTAATTACAAAGATAGGGTTATGATTATTAACAACAACAAAATAGGTGGCATTGCTAAGGACCTCTACGATACTATATACGGTATCCAAACAGGACAATTAGATGATGTTTACAATTGGACCGTTAAGGTAAAATAAATGATAGAACAACTATATTCACTTACGATATTTAGAAATTTATATGACAGTTGCTTATTTAAAGCAATCATAGAGTTATATGATTGCTCGATTTATGATAAATCTAAGCAGGAAACATTAAGCAAATACTGCGCACTTGTAAATGTTGTGTATGATCAAGGAAACGGCAATATCAGTGATTTAGTTTTAAAGCTTGTTAGTGAAGATGACAACATCTATATTAGGCGTATGGCTAAAGACCATAAGATTAGTAGCGAAATAGAGCACGCTCTTAAAAGAGATTTGCTTATACTAAACAATCTTTCTACTTCTCACGGCAGAGATCTTATAGGCAGTGAATTTAGCGATACAAATTTGCCTGACTGGGATACTAGTAACATTGATCTTTTCAGATCCTACAGAAAAACTATAAAAAATGTTAATAAATTGGGATTTGGAGAATACGCCAAGCATAACGTATTTAGAGTAAAAGAAGGAAAACTATACCCTGTGAATAACCCTGATCCACAGTCTCTTGATCAGTTATATGAGTATAAATCAAACATCTCAAGACTACACGATAATACGGTAGCCTTTTTAAACGGAGTTGATGCAAGCAATGCTCTTTTATACGGAGCAGCAGGAACAGGTAAAAGTTCCACTGTAAAAGCCGTATGTAATAGCCTCTTTAAGCAAGGGCTAAGACTAATCGAGCTCGATACAGATCAGATTAAATATATTCCTGATATCCTAGAGCAATTGGAAGAGACTCCACTTAAGTTCATCTTATTTATAGATGATTTAAGCGTAAGCGCAACTGACGAAA
Source organism: Clostridiales bacterium (assembly GCA_012744355.1). Lineage (GTDB taxonomy): Bacteria > Bacillota > Clostridia > Peptostreptococcales > Anaerovoracaceae > JAAYHV01. The sequence continues at coordinate 28,647 of JAAYHV010000066.1, read as the reverse complement.
GATTCTGCATGCTTAAAGGTATTTTAGAAGGCAAGTCCTCTTCATACAGCGATAACACACTTATATATGTTACAAGTAATAGAAGGCACATGATTGATGAAAGTCATTCTGACAGAATAAATAGCAGTGTGCATCTAAGTGATACATTGCAAGAGAATATGAGCTTAGCATCAAGATTTGGGTTAACCCTGACATATCTAAAACCGGGCAAAGATACCTACATCTCTATAGTCAAACATCTCGCTCGCGAAATAGATTTAAACGTTCCTACCGATGAATTAATTTTAGGAGCTGAAGCGTACGCATTAAGACAAAACGGCAGAAGCCCAAGGACTGCAAAGCAGTTCATCAAACATTTATTAGTTGAAAATTCAAAAAATAAACCGACACCGACTATTTAAAGGCGGTGTCTTTTAAATTCTCCGTTTTCATATATATAAAATTCTTTAAAACCTATGTCTTTTACAAGGTCTTCCATCTCATCAAGCTTGTAGTCTATACCGTTTATACTATGAGCATCAGCAGAAATTGTGACCTTTCCGCTTTCCTTTAATATGTAATATAAAAGCTCTTCTTTAGGATAAGGAAACTCTCTGTAACCTCTGTACATGCCTCCCGTATTTACTTCAAACACGCTAAACGCGCTAAGATATCTTATAGCATCTTTTGCTATTTTAAGGTATTCATCAGAATTTTCATTAAATATAAAGTTTCCTTCATTATGTTTAATAGGTAAATCTAAATGCCCAATGATATCTGGTTTATCTAGCAATGCAGCCTTGCAAAGATTCTCGTAATAGGCTTTAATCATGCTCATTGCGTTTCCAGAGTATACGCTATCAATTCCTGCTATTAACTCCTCTGCGCCGTTATCCACAGAGTAGTATTTTGTATCATCAGAATTTACAAATCCATGGACAGAAGTTATTAAAAAGTCTAATTTATCTGAATTCTTTGTTCTTCCAAAATAGTCATTTTCAATACCGACGTATATGTTTATTTGTTTTTTATATTTTTCTTTAATGCGGTTAATCTCTTTTATATAGGCATCTTCATCATGAAGTCCCCATTCATTAAAGTATTTTTCATTCATGCTATGGCCCGAGAATCCAAAATCGGTAAATCCTGCATCAATTGCAGCAACTACCATTTCGTCAGGAGTATTATTGCCATCACATAAATCTGTATGGTTATGCATTGAAGATCTAATCATTTTAACTCCCTATTTCATAGTTTCCTGTTTAATTTTATGATCAATTATGTGTCTAGATGCAAGTTCATCCTTTACATCTTTCACACTTATTCCATCATTTACCATAAGTACCATTAAATGATAACATACATCAGCTATTTCATAAACTGTTTCATTCTTATCTTCTTTCATCGCCCCAATTATAACTTCAGTACACTCTTCACCAATTTTTTTAAGAATCTTGTCCTTACCCTTTTCAAATAGATAAGTAGTATAACTGCCTTCTGGCATTTCATCTTTTCTCTGCTCAAGAAGTCTATATAAATTTTCAAAATCAAACTTATCGTTTCTCTCATCCTCGTAAACGGGAAATGAAAAACAAGATTCGTTACCAAGGTGGCATGCAGGCCCTTTTTTTATAACTTTTACAACTAGAGCATCCTTATCACAATCTGCTGTAATCGAAACTATCTCTTGTGTATTTCCCGAAGTCTCGCCCTTTCTCCAAAGTTCTTGCCTCGACCTAGAAAAAAAACACGTTCTTTTTTCTTTTATGCTTATTCCAAGGCTTTCCTTATTCATATATGCTAAGGTTAATACCTCGTCGGTATAGTAGTCCTGCACAATGGCTGGTATAAGTCCCTTATCATCAAAATTTATTTTATCCACATCCAACATATTATCACCTAAACCCTCATGTTTATTCCTTGCTCTTTTAAGTATATTTTTAATTCGTTAACGCCAATTTCCTTATAGTGAAAAATACTAGCAGCAAGACCTGCATCCACTCCCTGGATCTTAAAAAGTTCCACGAAATCTTCCATTTTACCTGCTCCGCCTGATGCAATTATTGGTATTGATATAAGTTTTGCTACATCTCGCAGCATTTCTAAATCAAAACCTTTTTTTACACCATCAGTATCAATGCTGTTTAAAACCAGTTCTCCAGCACCTCTTTTTTCTCCCTCAACTATCCAGTCTAGTGCATTTATGCCTGTGTCTTCTCTACCACCTTTGGTGAAAACACGATACTCTCCGTTAACCCTTGCAACATCAACTGATAGAACTACGCATTGATTGCCATATTTCTCGGCGGCCTCATTTATTAAATCAGGATTTTTAATAGCCCCAGAATTTACGCTAACCTTATCGGCTCCTGCCTTAAGCACTCTGTCAAAATCGCCTAATGTATTAATGCTACCTCCAACTGTAAGAGGTATAAAAATTTCTTTAGCAACTTCCTTTAATATTCCTGTAAAAAGAGGTCTGTCCTCAACGCTGGCAGTTATATCATAAAAAACCAGCTCATCTGCTCCTGCTTGATTATATAGCTTAGCAAGTTTTACCGGGTCTTCTACATCCGACACTCCTTTAAAATTAGTTCCCTTTACTACTCTTCCGTTTCTAACATCAAGGCAAGGTATTATTCTTTTTGTAATCATTCCGCCGCCTCCTTTATAGCTTCGCTTAAATCTATTGCTCCTAGATAAATAGCTTTTCCAATTATGACGCCGCTAACGCCAATTTCTTTTAGCTTTCCAATCTCGTCTATGGAAGAAACGCCACCAGATGCTATTATATCCAAACCTTTTATCTTACTAAGCTCAGAAAATACATTTAAATTCGTACCATTCATAGCGCCGTCAGTTTCAATATCTGTGTAAATCACTGTCTTTATACCTATATCTCTTGCTCTTTTACAAAATTCCAATCCATTGATTTCTGTTTTTTCAAGCCATCCTTCAACTGCAACATATCCATCTTTTGCGTCTACTCCCAGTGCTATCTTGTCTCCGTATTTAGAAACCGCTTTTTCTAAAAAAGCAAAATCTCTCACGGCTGCAGTCCCTAGAATTACTCTGTTAACGCCAATACTAAGGTACTTATCAATTCTATCGGCATTTCTAATTCCACCTCCAACTTCAATAAATAAATCAGTATTTTCTACTATCTTTTTCACTGAATTGTAATTGGAAAGCTGTCCATCTTTAGCGCCATCTAAGTCAACCACATGAAGATACTTAGCTCCTTGTTTTTGAAATTTTAAGGCTATGTCTAAAGGGTTAAGGCCAAACACATCGACTTTATTGTAGTCTCCTTGCGTAAGCCTAACTACCTTGCCATCTTTTAAATCTATCGCTGGAAATATTTTCATTGCTAATCTCTCCTAACTATATCTCTGAAAATGCTCGTAATATTTTAAGGCCAACTTCGCCACTTTTCTCGGGATGAAACTGACATCCATATATATTATCTTTTGATACAATGGCTGGTACCTTGGCTCCATACTCAGAATATGCCACAAGGCTAGATTCACAATTACTCCCCATATATGAATGTACAAAATAGACAAAATCGCCTTCCTTTGTATACTTAATTAAAGGATTAGATTTGTCGGCTATTTTAAGTTCATTCCAGCCAATGTGAGGTATTTTCAGTTGCTCATCTACCACTCGTTTCATTGGAATAATGTCTCCATTTATATATCCCAAGCCTCTGCATTCTCCATGTTCATAACTCTTATCAAAGAGAAGCTGCATTCCAAGGCAAATTCCAAGAAGGGGTTTTCCATCTTTTATTATTTCACCAAGTACTGGTATTAATCCTATTTTATCAAGTTTATCGTAGGCATCTTTAAATGCTCCTACTCCTGGCAGAATTATTCTGTCAGTTTTTCTTAATATAGCTTCTTCATTTGTCACAACAGATTCAAGACCTAAATAGTCAAGAGATGATTTTAAACTAAAAAGATTTCCTACTCCATAATCTATTATTCCTATCATAACACTCCCTTTGTAGAAGGTATCTCACCTTTTGAATTTTCGTCTATCCTTACAGCTTCCTTAATAGCTCTTCCGAAACTCTTGAATATCCCCTCGATTATATGGTGAGTGTTCTCTCCGTATAAAAGGTTTATGTGTAGAGTAACTTTACACTCTCTTGCAAAAGCTGTAAAGAATTCCTTTACAAGCTCTGTATCAAAATCTCCGACTTTTTCTGTAGGCATATCTGCATTAAATACAAGATATGATCTTCCTGATATATCAAGTGCGGTAATAACAAGGGCTTCATCCATAGGCACTGTAGCTGTGCCATATCTTTTAATGCCCTTTTTATCTCCTAGAGCTTCTAAAAAACATTGGCCCAAAACAATACCTATATCTTCTACGCTGTGATGATAATCCACATATGTGTCACCATTACACTTGACGCTTAAATCAAATCTTCCGTGCCTCGAAAAAAGCTCAAGCATATGATCTAAAAATCCGCATTTCGTATCAATGTCATATTTACCACTACCTTCAATGGCTAATGAACTGTATACATCAGTCTCAGTTGTTTTTCTTTCTATTACTGAACTTCTCATCTTCCTACCTCCGATAATATTTCCTTTGTCATTTCTATCAAAATATCGCAATCTTTAATAGTTCCTATTGTTATTCTCACATAGTCTTTTGTTCTGGTTTTATCAAAATATCTTACAAGAACGCCTTTTTCCTTTAGTCTCTCGTAATACTTTTTGCCTGCAATACCTAAAGGTCTTACGAATATGAAATTGGCTTTGCTCTTTACTATTTCAAATCCTAAATCTTCTAATTTATTAGTAAGATACTCTCTGTTTGATACTATTTGCTCTATGCAACTTTTAAAGTATTCCTTGTCACAAAGCGCTTCCACCCCTATATCGATGCTAAGACTGCTTAAATTGTATGGGTTAAAGCTAAATTTAATCGCATTTAAATCAGCAATTATTTCTTCGCTTGCTACTGCATAGCCAATTCTAGCTCCAGCCAAGTTTCTCGATTTAGAAAAAGTACCTATAACAAGCAAATTATCGTACTCTTTTACAAGTTTTATTGATGACTCGGCTCCAAAATCCACATAGGCTTCATCTATAATTACAAGTCTATCTTTGTCACTTTCAAGCAATTTTTTTATACATTTTACGCTTAGTTCAATCCCAGTTGGTGCATTAGGATTAGCAATTATTATTGTTTCCTTTAGGCCTTTATAGTCATTTATATCTATTTCAAATGAGTTATTTAGCTCAACTATTTTAGTTTTTATATTAAATAAATTTGAAAAAACCGGATAAAATCCGTAGGTTAAATCCGAAAAAGCTGCTCCATTTTTGCATAATCCCATGAATGAAAATGCTAGGATTTCATCTGATCCATTACCAACTATTATTTGACTTTTATTTACTTTAAATTCGTCTGAAAGCTTTGAAATCAGGCTGTAACAGCTAGGGTCAGGATACAGTCTAAGTTTTGAATAATCATAGTTATTTATTAAGTTTTTAACATTTTTTGATGGAGAAAAAGGACTTTCATTAGTGTTTAATTTTATCCATTTTTCGCTACTACGCGGCTGCTCGCCTGGCTCATATGGCTTGATATTTATTAAATTTTCTGATAAAAACCTGCTCATTTCCCCACCTATTCTTCAACAATTTTATTCATGTTTTCAACTATTTTATCTATTTTTTCCTTTTTAAACTGATAGGAACTCTTGTTAGCAATCAGCCTTGCGCTTATATTTTCTATTTCTTTTACAACTGATAAATCATTACCTTTAAGTGTACCACCAGTTTCGACTATGTCTACTATTACATCAGACATACCTAGTAGCGGTGCTAGCTCTATGCTACCGTTTAGTTTGATAATCTCTATACGCCTACTTATCGAATCGAAGTATCTTGAAGCAGTATTCGGATACTTGCTAGCTACCCTTAAGGGTAAACTAAGGTCATCATTCCATCCATTTTCTGCTGCTATACACATCTTGCATTTACCTAGATTTAAATCCAGCAATTCATACACATCACTATTTCCTTCAAAAAGTATATCGCTTCCTATTACTCCAATATCTGCAGCACCCTTTTCTACGTATACCGCTACGTCTGAGGGCTTTACTAAAAGATATTTTATGTCTTTTTCTTCATTTATGAAGACCAGTTTTCTAGTTTCATCATTTATCTCTGGGCAATCATATCCTATAGCCTCAAAGAGGTTATATACGCTATTTCCTAAACGTCCTTTCGGAAGTGCAATACTAAGCATTCTCCTCCACCTCCTCTATCACTTTATTTACTAGATTAAATTCCTTCTCCGCTTTCACATGATTTAAATTTATTTTTTCTGCTCTTACGCTTTTATATTTCTCAGACAATTTGCTCACTGCTATTGCGACATCTTTTGTACCTGAATTTCCATAGTAAATAACCGCTTCAGTGTTATACTTGGTTTCATTTCTAAATAATCTGTCTATGTAGCTTAAGTAAATAGCAAAGCCTACTGCAGCTTGCTTTTTATTTAGTCTATGCATCAGATTATCGTACCTTCCTCCAGATAATACAGCTTTAGGCACTCCATTTATATATCCTTTGAATATTATGCCGTTATAGTAGTCAAGATCATTTACTATTGATAAGTCAAGTTTAATCTTATCAGATAGCTTTATCGCTTTTAAAGTGTTAAAAAGCTCATCTAACTCATCTAAGGCTAATTCCATTTTTTCATTTAAGCATAAACTTTTAGCATCTATTAGTACTTCTGCAAAAGGACCTTCAAGTCTGATAATGTTTCTCAAATAATCACAGTGTTTATCATCTATACTATACTTTCCGCAAAACTTCTTAAGGGCCGTAAGACTTTTAAGCTTTAAAACATTTGACAGTTCATATTCTGCTTCATCGCTAAGCTTTAGCTCATCTAAAAGCCCTGCCATAAATCCCATATCATTTATACTAAGTATGTATTTACTGCTAATTGCTTCTAGGCTTCTGCAAGCTAATTCAATTACTTCAGCCGATGCATATAAATCTTCACCACCTATAAACTCTACTCCGATTTGGTTTATCTCTTCATTTTGATTGTTAGATATCCTAAATACATTTTCATAATAGAAAACTTTTTTTGTTACCGTTTCGTCTGAAACGTTTTTTACAACGCTCATAGTCACGTCAGGCTTAAGTGCCATGAGTTTTCCATCAGCTCCTGTAAACGTAATTATACCTTCTTCTCTCAAAAAATTTCTATGATCTAGATATATATCATATGGGACAAATTCTCCCATCTTGTATTTATTATATCCTCTACTTTCATAGATTTCTCTTAACACTAAAGGTAAGGCTTCTTCTTTTGATAATTTATTGTATATGCTATTCATTCCACTCTCCTATATTAACATTATCGTTGATAGTATAATATTTTTAGACGCTTTAGTCAAGTAAATCGTTAAAGTATTCCGAGAAATATAAAACGCGTATATTTTTTAATCTATACACGTTTATCAAGTCTATTCCATAACAGCGCCTTTACTAGATGCGGCTACGTATCGAGAGTATCTATTAAGCCACCCTCCTTGGATCTTTGGTTTTGGGGAAACATGATTATGTCTTCTCTTTTCGAATTCTTCATCAGTTACCTTGGCGTTAATATATGCCTTCTCAATATCTATTTCGATTATATCTCCATCCTCTAAAAGACCAATAACACCGCCTGCTGCTGCTTCTGGGCAAGCATGCCCAATAGAAGCTCCTCTGCTAGCTCCGCTAAATCTTCCGTCAGTTAGTAGTGCTACTGATTTATCTAGCTTCATGCCTGCTAGCGCGCTGGTAGGATTTAACATCTCCCTCATTCCAGGGCCGCCTTTCGGGCCTTCGTATCTAATTACTACAATGTCCCCTGGCACTATTCCGCCTCGATATATTTCGTCTATCGCAGCTTCTTCGCTATCAAATACTCTGGCTTTACACTGGGTTTTCATCATCTCAGGAGCGACAGCGCTTCTTTTCACCACTGCGCCTTCAGTCGCCACATTGCCCCAAAGAATCTGAAGTCCTCCGTTTTTGCTATATGGATTTTCAATAGGTCTAATCGAATTTTCATTCTTGATTCGCTTATTTTTTATATTTTCGCCTACAGACTTTCCGGTAGCTGTGATTAAGCTTTCATCAATTAACTCTTTTTTAGCAAGCTCTTTCATAACTGCACCTACGCCTCCTGCATTGTTTAAATCATGCATATGCGTGTTTCCTGCAGGCGCCAGATGGCAAAGATTAGGAGTCTTTGCGCTAATCTCATTAAACAAGCTAAGATCAACCGGAACTCCAGCCTCATATGCTATGGCTAAAAGATGTAGTACGCTGTTTGTCGAACAACCCAGCGCCATATCACAAGCTATTGCATTTGCTACAGATTTTTCATTAATTATATCTCTAGCGCATATATTTTTTTCATATAGATTCATTATTGCCTGCCCAGCTCTTTTAGCAAGTTGAATTCTTCCGCTTTCAACAGCTGGTATCGTTCCGTTACCTGGAAGCGCAATACCGATTGCTTCGCATAGGCAGTTCATGCTGTTAGCAGTGTACATGCCTGAACATGATCCGCAACCTGGGCATACGTTTTGTTCGTATTCATCTAGTTCTTCGTCAGTTATCATATCTGCTTTTCTAGCACCAACTGCTTCAAACATCTTAGATAAACTTGTTTCTTCTCCATTAACAAGACCTGCCATCATAGGGCCACCTGATACTACAACTGTCGGTATATTAAGTCTAACTGCTGCCATGACCATTCCAGGTACGATTTTATCGCAGTTAGGAACCATTACCACTGCATCAAAAGCATGAGCCAGTATAAGTGACTCACAGCTATCTGCAATTAGCTCTCTTGAAGGTAAGCTATACTTCATTCCTATGTGACCCATAGCTATTCCATCGCAGATTCCAATGGCAGGCATAAGAATAGGTGTTCCCCCCGCCATTCTTACCCCAGCTTTAACAGCCTCGGCAATTTTATCTAAATTTACGTGACCTGGAACTATTTCACTGTGCGCAGATATAACTGCTATAAGTGGTCTTTCCAACTCTTCTTTTGTATAACCCATGGCATAAAACAAACTTCTAGCCGGAGCTCTCTCTATTCCTTTTGTTACATTATCACTTGTCTTTGCCATCTTTTCCTCCTGTGACTATTTTCTGAGCCAGCTCATCATATCTCTTAATTCTTTTCCTACTTTACAAAGAAGATGACTAGCTTCTTTTCTTCTTGTAGCTAAAAATCTAGCTTGACCACCTGCATTAAATTCTTGAATAAATTCGCTTGCAAAAGTACCATCTTGAATTTCTGCTAATACTTTTCTCATTTCTCTGCGAGTGTCTTCTGTAATAATTCTAGTTCCTGTTCTATAATCACCGTATTCAGCAGTGTTTGATATTGAGTATCTCATTTGGTCAAAACCACCTGAGTTGATTAAATCTACGATTAATTTCATCTCATGTATGCACTCAAAATATGCCATTTCAGGTTCGTAACCAGCTTCTACTAATGTATCAAATCCAGCCTTCATAAGCTCAGTTACGCCGCCGCAAAGCACTGCCTGTTCACCAAATAAATCGGTTTCTGTTTCTTCTTTAAAGGAAGTTTCTATAATTCCTGCTCTACCTGCACCTATTCCTGATGCGTAGGCCAAAGCGTATTCTTTAGCAAGTCCGCTAGCATCTTGCTCTACTGCTATCAAACTTGGAACTCCTTTTCCCTCTTCATATTGAGTTCTTACAGTGTGACCTGGTCCTTTAGGCGCAACCATTATAACATCAATATCTTTAGAAGGTAATATTTGATTGTAATGAATATTAAAGCCATGGGCAAACAGTAAAACGTCGCCTTCCTTCATATGCTTCGCTACTTGGTTTTTGTAAATACTTGCAGCAATTTCATCTGGAACTAGCATCATTACAAGATCTCCAACTTTAGCCGCTTCTTCTACCTCTAGTACTTTTAATCCTGCAGCTTCTGCTTTGGCTTTATGAGAAGAATCCCCTCTTAACCCTACTACTACATCAACTCCGCTTTCATTTAGGTTCATAGCATGTGCATGGCCTTGGCTACCAAAACCAATTATCGCTACTTTTTTTCCGTCTAGCAAACCTAAATTGCAATCTTGGTCATAATACTTTTTTATCATTTTGTTTCTCCCTTAATTAATTTTCTCTTGACATACCTGTAGTACCGGTTCGGCTTATATCTAGTATCTCGTAATCACTTAGCACCTTTAATATACTATCGATCTTATCAGAATTTCCGGTAAGTTCAATAATTATACTTTCTCTAGACAAGCTGATTATTTTACCTCTGTAAATATCAACTACGTCTTTTATTTGACATCTGTTTTGCGCAGTAGTAGCCACTTTAACTAATAGAAGCTCTCTATAAACGCTATTTTCAGATTCCAGCACAAATATTTCCCTAACTACTTCTAGCTTTTCTGTCTGCGTTATAATCTGCTTTAAAGAAGCATCAGTAACGTTAAACACTATCGTTATCCTTGAAATTTCAGGATCGTTAGTAGCAGAAACTGTTAGTGAATCAATGTTGTATCCTCTTCTTCCGAAAAGGCTTACTACTCTAGTCAGTACATTTGCCTGATTTTGTACAAATATACTTACTGTTTCTTTTTTTGTTTGCATATTCCTCATAATCAACCTACTATCATATCTTCTACATTCCCTCCACCGGGAATCATTGGCAATACTCTCTCTTCTCTTGGTATAACGCATTCGATCCATACAGGGCCATCTATCTTAACAGCCTTTGCCATTGCTTCTTCAAGCTCTTTTGGATTAGTAGCTCTAAACCCTTGAAGGCCAAAACCTTCAGCTAGTTTTACGTAATCAGTTTTACGCTCTAATATTGTAGATGAATATCTCTTGTCATAAAATAGCGTCTGCCACTGGTATACCATTCCTAAAACCGAGTTATTTAAAATAACTGTGATTATAGGCAAGTTTTCAGAAACCGCAGTCGCTGCTTCATTTAAATTCATATGAAATGAGCCGTCTCCAGTTATATGAATTACTCTAAAATCTGGTCTTCCGACTTGAGCACCTATTGCAGCGCCATATCCATATCCCATGGTACCAAGCCCTCCACTAGTTAAGAATCTCTTTGTATTCTTATGCTTTAAGTATTGAGCCGCCCACATCTGATGTTGCCCAACATCGGTTGCATATATCGTTTCCTTATCAGTAAAATCGCAAACCGCTTCCATAATCTGACGAGGGTGAAGTCTTCCGTCTTCAGGATCTTTTTGATTTTCTCTTTCTTTCCAAGCTGCTATCTGTGTAATCCATTTATCATGCTTTGCATCATCAATCATCGGTAACAGTTTAAGCAAGAAATCTTTTATGTCGCATATACAGCTTAAATCAACTAGTACGTTTTTATCAATTTCACTTCTATCAATATCCACCTGCACTATCTTTGCTTTCTTTCCAAATTTGTCAGGGTTTAATGCTACCCTATCACTAAATCTGGTTCCCATTGCAAGAATTAAATCTGCATTATCAATGGCATGATTTGAAGATATGGTGCCATGCATTCCTATGAGGCCTAAACTCTTTGGATTATCATATCCAATAACACCTGCTGCCATAAGTGTATAAGTTGCAGGTATATCAGCTTTGGAAATAAGCTTAGCCATTTCCTCTCCTGCATTGGAAGCTATAACTCCTCCTCCAAAATATATCACTGGCCTTTTAGCTGCGTTTATTATTTTAGCTATCTGTTTAACTTTATCAATATCCGCTTGGGGATGCTCTTTTAGCTCTAATGGCTTTTTATTTACAAATTCGCACATTTCTCCTGATACATCTTTTGTGATGTCAATCAACACCGGACCTTTTCTATCGCTGTTTGCAATTTTAAAAGCCAGTCTTAAAGTCTCCTCTAATTCATTTATATCGTTAACAAAGAAATTATGCTTAGTTATAGGCATAGTAATACCTGTAATGCATATCTCTTGAAACGCGTCTCTTCCTATAAATGCATCAGGTACATTTGAAGTTATTGCAATCAAAGGAATACTGTCCATATTGGCAGTTGCTAAACCAGTTACCAGGTTTGTAGCTCCAGGACCGCTTGTAGCAATTACTACGCCTACTTTACCAGTAGCCCTATAGTAGCCGTCAGCTGCATGAGATGCACCCTGCTCGTGGGCTGTCATGACATGTTTTATTCTATCACTGTACTTATATAATTGATCATAAACGTTAAGCGCCGCACCACCTGGATATCCAAACACTGTATCAACACTATGATCTAAAAGTACTTCAGCAATTATTTGTGCTCCTAATAGTTTCATACTCTTTTACCTCTCTTTAATCTTTGTTACAATTATATATTATTTTATCGCAAAGTCAAGCTTCTTTGTGTTTTTTTACAAGTTATTTTATCTTTTTTTATAAAATATACTCAATTCTATTGACAATCTTCTTAATTTATTATATATTATCACTATAAATTAATAATTTAGCATTGAAGGGAATAAATATATCAATGAATTTTAAAGAGAGCAACTGCTTGGTGTGAAGTTGCAAATTCAGATATGTATCTCACCCCCGAGCTATATGGTAATGAGTGGGTATTTTTATACCAACAAGAGTGGTACCGCGGATTTTTTTCGCCTCTTGATTTTTCAAGAGGTTTTTTAATGTGTATAAAAGGTAGGATAAATTTATGGAAAACTGTAAAAAGTACAAAATCGGATATTTCCCTCCTCCAACAGTCAGAGGAGATTGGATGAAAAAGGATCATATTGAAAAGGCGCCTATTTGGTGCAGCGTGGATCTTAGAGATGGCAATCAAGCTTTAGTAGTTCCAATGAGCCTAGATCAAAAATTAGAATTCTTTAAGTTTTTAGTTTCACTTGGCTTTAAGGAAATCGAGGTAGGCTTTCCTGCTTCATCAAATACAGAATATGAATTCGTTAGAAGACTAATAGAAGACCGCTTAATACCAGATGATGTTACCATACAGGTGCTTACACAATCAAGAGCGCATATAATAGAAGAAACTTTCAAATCTTTAAAAGGCGTTAATAAAGCGATAGTGCATCTATATAACTCTACTTCTCTTTCTCAAAGAGAACAGGTTTTTAAAGCTAGTAAAGAGGAAATAATAGATATAGCTACTAACGGAGCTAAGTTATTAAAAGAAAAAGCTGAATCCTTTGCTGGTAATATTAGGTTTGAATATTCCCCAGAGAGTTTCACAGGAACTGAAATGGAGTTTGCTCTTGATGTATGTAATGCTGTAATCGACGTGTGGAAACCTAGAAAAGACTGGAAAGTTATTATTAATCTTCCTTCTACAGTATCTATGTCTATGCCCCACGTATATGCTAATCAAATAGAATACATGTGCGATAATCTTCATGGCAGAGAAAACCTTATAGTATCTCTTCATCCTCATAATGACAGAGGAACAGCTATCGCTGAAGCCGAACTAGGAATACTAGCAGGAGGAGATAGAGTAGAAGGCACACTGTTTGGAAACGGTGAAAGAACTGGCAATGTAGACCTTGTAACTTTAGCTATGAACTTGTTTGCTCACGGAGTTAATCCTAATCTTCACTTTAACGATATTCCTAAAGTAGTAGAAGCTTATGAGAATTTTACTGATATGCAAGTAGATCCAAGGCAGCCTTACGGTGGCAAATTAGTATTTGCAGCTTTTTCAGGGTCTCATCAAGACGCTATAGCTAAAGGTATGAAGCACCATCAGGAAACCGGCTGCGATCAATGGACTGTTCCATATTTGCCTATAGACCCTAGGGATATTGGTAAGGAATATGAAGCTGATGTTATTAGAATTAACAGTCAGTCTGGTAAAGGTGGAGTAGCATATATAATAGAACAAAACTACGGCTACATGCTTCCTAAGGGTATGCAATCAGAGGTAGGATATCTAATAAAGGATATATCCGATAAGAATCATTCTGAAATACCAGCAGATAAGGTCTTTGAGATATTTGGCAAGGAGTTTATAAATAATTTTGAAAATATTGATATCACAGATGCCACTTTTAAAAAAGTCTCATCGGATGAGAATAAAGCTATTTTCTCTGTCGATATAGATGTTATAATTAATGGCAGAAATTACAGTTTCACAAGCGAAGGTAACGGACGTTTAGATGCTGTTAGTAATGCTTTATTAAAAGCACCTTTTGAATATAATTATTGTTTTGTTACGTATTCAGAGCACGCTTTAGAAAGTAAGTCTGATTCAAGAGCCGCTGCGTATATATTAATAGAAGATAATGATGGTAATAAATTCTGGGGAATCGGAACTCATTCAGATATAATACTAGCTTCTGTAAATGCACTTGTAAGCGCCCTTAACAGAGCAAACAATAAAATGAATTTTGTTAAATAGGAGAAATTAATATGAGTATGACAATGACGCAAAAGATTCTAGCCGATCACGCTGGTCTTGATGAAGTGGTAACTGGGCAGCTAATAAATGCAAGACTTGATATGGTTTTAGCAAATGATATTACAGGACCTGTCTCTATCAATGAATTTATTTCTAATGGCTTTGATAAATTGTTTAACAAGGATAAGGTTTCCCTTGTTATGGACCACTTCACACCTAATAAAGATATTAAATCGGCAGAGCAGTGCAAACAATGCAGAACTTTTGCAAGAAAATTTGATATTACAAACTTCTACGATGTTGGTAATATGGGAATAGAGCATGCACTTCTTCCAGAGCTCGGATTAGTAGCACCTGGGGAACTTGTAATTGGAGCTGATTCTCATACATGCACATATGGAGCCTTAGGCGCTTTTTCTACAGGAGTTGGAAGCACTGATGTGGCTGCAGGCATGGCAACTGGCATGGCATGGTTTAAAGTTCCCTCTGCTATTAAGTTTAATATATCTGGAAAGCTAAACAAGCACGTATCTGGCAAAGATGTCATTCTTCATATCATAGGAATGATTGGTGTAGACGGTGCTTTATATAAGTCTATGGAATTTATGGGAGAAGGAATTGAAAATTTGACTATTGATGATAGGCTTTGCATATCTAATATGGCTATAGAAGCAGGCTCTAAAAACGGAATTTTCGTGGTAGATGATATCACAAAAGAATATATAAAGGATAAAATATGCAGGCAAACTAAAGCTTACTTCCCAGATGAAGATGCAACTTATGACAAGGTATTTGACATAGACTTGTCGACGATTAAACCAACTGTAGCATTTCCTCATCTACCAGAAAACACATACAATATAGATGAGATAGAAGCCATGGATGATATCAGTATAGATCAAGTGGTTATAGGTTCGTGCACTAACGGTAGATTATCAGACATGAAGGAAGCTGCCGAAATATTAAGAGGTAAAAAACTACATAGAGATGTTAGAGGTATAATAATACCTGCTACTCAAAAGATATATAAGCAGTGCATGCATCTAGGGTATACAGACATATTTATCGATGCCGGTTGCGTAGTATCAACACCTACCTGTGGACCATGCCTAGGAGGACATATGGGAGTTCTTGCTGCAGGCGAAAGCTGCGTAGCTACAACCAACAGAAATTTCGTTGGCAGAATGGGTCATATCGATTCAAAGGTATATCTAGCAAGCCCTGCAGTTGCTGCAGCTTCTGCTATAACAGGTAAAATAAGTTCGCCAAATTAGGAGGTAACATGAAAGCTAAAGGAACAGTACATAAATACGGAAACAACGTAGACACAGACGTAATTATCCCTGCAAGATACCTAAACACTCAGAGCCACGAAGAGCTAGCAAGTCACTGCATGGAAGATATAGATAAAGATTTTGTAAAGAAAGTTTCTAAAGGAGATATTATCGTCGCAGGCGATAACTTTGGCTGTGGTTCATCTCGTGAGCATGCACCTATTGCCATTAAGGCATCAGGCATAAGCTGCGTTATAGCAAATACCTTTGCCAGAATATTTTATAGAAACTCAATCAATATTGGACTTCCTATACTAGAGTGTAAAGATGCTAGCGATTCAATTGACGCTGGAGATACAGTGGAAATAGATTTTGATAGCGGTTTGATTACTAACATAACTAAAAATGAATCGTATCAAGCTCTGCCTTTTCCAGAATTCATCAAAGAAATTATAGATAAAGGTGGCCTACTTAAAAGTATAACGGAGGAAGGTAAATGAATATAAACTTGGCAGTTATTAGAGGCGACGGCATAGGCCCTGAAGTTACGGCTGAAGCTATAAAGATATTAGATGAGATTGCATCTTTATATAATCATAAATTTAATTATAACGAAGTATTAGCCGGCGGAGTCGCGATAGACGAAACTGGAGAATGCCTACCTGAAATCACAGTAAAGACTTGCAAAAGATCAGATGCGGTTATTTTAGGCGCTGTAGGCGGCCCTAAATGGGACGACTTTCCAGGAAGCAAGAGACCTGAGCAGGCTCTACTTGGACTTAGAAAAGCTCTTAATCTATATGCAAATATAAGGCCAGCTATAATGTTTGATGCTCTGTCTGATGCATGCCCTCTTAAGGAGGAACTAGTTAAAGGCGGACTCAATCTAGTCGTGGTAAGAGAGCTTACAGGAGGTATTTATTTCGGCGAAAAAGGGCGAAAAATAGTCGACGGTTATGAAGCCGCTTATGATGTTGAAGAATATAATGTAATGGAGATTGAAAGAATAGCTAAAACAGCCTTTGAACTAGCCATGAAAAGAAATAAAAAAGTTACAAGTGTAGATAAAGCAAACGTCCTAGAAAGTTCCAGGCTTTGGAGATCCACAGTAAACAATGTTTCTAAGGATTACCCCAAAGTCGAATTAAACCATCAGTATGTAGATAATGCCGCTATGCAAATTGTCAGAAATCCTAAGCAATATGATGTTATACTTACATCTAATCTCTTCGGTGATATTTTGTCTGATGAAGCTAGCCAAGTTACTGGATCAATCGGTATGCTACCATCAAGCAGCCTTAGCAAAGGAAACTTTGGAATGTATGAACCAATTCATGGTTCTGCTCCTGATATTGCAGGACAAAACATTGCTAATCCTATGGCTACAATTCTATCTTGCGCTATGATGCTAAGAACTACGTTTAATCTAATCAAGGAAGCTGATACCATAGAATCTGCAGTTACCAAAACTTTAAACGATGGCTACAGAACTATGGACATAGCCAAACCTAGGGAAAAAGTAACTGGCACCAAAGAAATAGGCGATATTATTAAAAGCAATCTAAAAATCCTGATTTAATCAGGATTTTTCTCTGCTGCTTCTATTAAGTTGCTCATAAGCATTGCTGTGGTAACGCTTCCTACACCTTTAGGAACTGGCGTTAAAGACAGTCTTCTAAGCCCACTTTCCTTAACTTCGTTTATGTCAAGATCCCCTGCCATCTTACCATCTTTACCTACTCCTGTTCCAACATCGATTATAACCTGGCCATCACTTAAATATTCGTGAGTAAAGCTTTCAGTCTTGCCTGTTGCTAAAACTAAGATATCAGCAAAGCTGCAGTGCTTTATCATGTCTTCCTTTTTAGTTTTACTGTGACATACTGTTACATTAGCATTTTCATTTGTCATTAACAGAGATAATGGTTTGCCTACTACAAGGCTTCTTCCGACTATTGTTACGTTTTTACCTTCAAGAGGTTTACCATAATACTTAAGTATTTCAATACAAGCTTTAGGTGTGCAAGGCGAAAATCCTTTGTGCTCACCTGTTACTATTCCAATTAGAGATGCATCCGTTATTCCATCTATATCCTTTTCTGGGATTACAGAATTTCTTACTTTATCATCATCCATATGTTTCGGAAACGGTCTTAACAGAAGTATGCCGTGTATGTCCCTATCATCATTTAATTCTTTTATAGTTTCTATCAATTCCTCTTGAGCGATATTTCTATCAAAGGCTATACTGTTATGTTCTACGCTAAGCTTATCTGCTTTTTTACATGCTGCTTTTTCGTAAAATATATCTCCTGGGTTTTCTCCCACTCTTACTATTGCAATCTTAGGTTTAACGCCTTTTGCATTTAACAATTTTATTTTATCGTTAAGTTCATTTTCGATACTTTCGTTAACATCTTTACCGTAAAGAATTTTGTCCATTCCCTTACCTCCTAGAATTTATTATACCATAACGAGCTATTTTATCCAGTAAAAAAACCGACAGCTAAGCTGCCGGTTTCCTTGATTAATTAATCTAAATTACATACCTACGCATTTTTCAAAGTAAACAGACATGAATGTATTTCCATAAAGACCAGAAACATCATCATTTAGAAGGTATTTTTGAGTATATGCATATAATGGAGCTACCACTATATCATCGCCTACTAATTGTTGTTCAGCATCGTGTAAAAGATCCATTCTAACTGCTGGATCTAGTTCTGCGTTAATATCTTTTATTAATTTATCATAACCAGCATCTGAATACTGAGCATCATTATTTCCGTTGCCCGTAGTAAACATATCTAAGAATGACATTGGGTCATTGTAGTCAGCAATCCAACCACCTCTAGCAATTGAGAAGTTACCGCCTTTTCTTTCTTCTAGGAATACTCCCCATTCTTGATTAGCTAAAGTTACAGTAACGCCCAATTGTTCTTGCCACATATTTTGAAGGGCTTCACCGATAGCTCTATGGTTATCATCAGTGTTATATAGGTATTCTACTACAGGGAATCCTTCTCCACCTTCAAAACCAGCTTCTGCTAATAACTCTCTTGCTTTTTCGCAATTAGCTTCATAATCAGCAGGATCTATGCTATAAAATGGACCTTGTACTGTTCTAAAGTCATCACCTTCTGCATCTGCATCTAGTACTCCTATAGGAACAAAACCGTCAATTGCAACTTCTCCAGCTGCAGTTATTTTTTCAACTACGAAATTTCTGTCTAATACTAGAGAAAATGCTTCTCTAACTAGTGGATCATCAAAAGGAGCTTTTTCTGTTTGGAATATAACATAATATGTTCCAAGTACAGGGAAGAACTGAAGACTTCCATCTTCTAGCAATGAAGACACTTCATCTTGAGGTAAATTTTCAATATAATCTAAAGTTCCATTTTGATATGCAGCATACATTGCATTTGCATCATCCATTAGATGGAATTTGATAGTCTCACAATCAACACTGTCTGCATCCCAATATTCTGGATTTTTATCCATCAAGATATAGCTGTTGTGTTCCCATTCGCTCATTACGTAAGGTCCATTACCGACATAAGTGGCAGGATCTGTAGTCCATTCATCGCCATTAGCTTCGATAATATCTTCTCTTATTGGATAGCAAGCAGGGAATGCGCAAATGTCTTCAAAATATAAGCAAGGGCTTATTAATGTAACTTCAAATGTTTTTTCGTCAATAGCTTTTACTGCTAATTCTTCTGTTTCAAATCCTTTTACAGGACCGATCATATAAGAATAATCCGCTGCTGTTTCAGGATCATTTAATCTTTTCCAAGCATATTCAAAATCCATAGCAGTAACAGGTTCTCCGTCAGACCATTTTGAATCTCTTAAATTAAAAGTCCAAACTAGTCCATCTTCAGAAACATCCCAGCTTTCAGCTACGCCAGGTGCGTGTACAGCGTTTCCTGTACCATCATCAACCCACTTAATCAAACCTTCGAAAGCATGTTGAATCATTGTTGCTCCATCTACCGCGGAGTTAAGCGCAGGGTCAATGGTTGCAGGTTCAGAAGCTAAGCAGACATCTAAGACGCCATCTCCTGTAGCAGCTTCCTCTTTATCACCGCAAGCTGCTAAAGTAAACACCATGCATAATGATAACATTAATACCAATAACTTTTTCATAATACTCCTCCTTAATTTTTACGAATAATTTCGTAATAATTTTCTAGCATATAATACAAATATGTGAACACCGAAAAAATCGGAATGTTCCAACTATAGTATGTGACAAGCTGCAAAGTGTTCAGGTTCTATTTCCCTCCACTCAGGCACTTTTTCCTTACAAATTTCCTTAGCATACGGGCATCTAGTGTGGAAGCGGCATCCTGAAGGTGGATTTATAGGACTAGGCACATCACCTTCTAATATAATTCTCTGGGTATTCCTATTAGCCTCAGGATCAGGTACAGGAACCGCAGATAAAAGTGTCTTGGTATATGGATGAAGTGCTCTGTGATAGATTTCATCACTATCTCCAATTTCGACCATATTACCTAAATACATTACTCCTATTCTTGTCGAAATATGTCTTACAACAGACAAGTCATGAGCTATAAACAAATATGTAAGCCCTAATTCCTCTTGCATATCTTCAAGCATATTTACTATCTGAGATTGAATTGATACATCAAGAGCTGATATCGGTTCATCGCATACAATAAACTCAGGTTCTACTGCAAGGGCTCTTGCTATACCTATACGTTGCTGTTGACCTCCTGAAAATTCATGCGGGTATCTGTTTGCATGTTCAGTGTTTAAACCTACTCTATCAAGTAAATACTCTATTCTGTTCTTGCGTTCTAGTTTTCCTTGAAAAAGTTTATGAACATCTAAAGCTTCTCCAATTATTTCTCCCACAGTCATTCTAGGGTCTAACGATGCTGAAGGATCCTGAAATATAATCTGCATCTTCCTTCTATATGGTACCATATTTACATTTTTTTTGTTTTCCCCATCAAAAATCACGTCACCGTCATATGTAATTTTGCCTGAAGTGGGTTCAATCAACCTGATTATTGCTCTGCCAAGTGTAGTTTTACCACAACCTGATTCTCCTACAAGACCAAAAGTTTCACCTTTGTAAATCTTAAAAGAAACATCTTCAACTGCCTTTACGTAATTATTTTTGCCAAATCCTTGTTTAATATCAAAATATTTTTTTAAATTCTCGACCTCAAGCAGGACCTTATTTTCACTATCATAGTTCATTATTCATCCCCCTCTTTATATTCTTTCATAGCAAGCAACCAGCATTTAGCTTTATGCCCATTATCTAAATCTATTATCGGAGGATCTTTTCTGAGGCAAATATTCATGCAGTGCTTGCATCTAGAAGCAAAACCACAGCCCTCAGGAGGGTTAAGCATATCTACAGGCGAACCTTCAATAGGTATTAATCTTTCTCGCTTTTTTTCGTCTACTCTAGGCATTGAGTTCAAAAGTCCTAAAGTGTATGGGTGAGAAGGATTATAGAATATATCATCTACATATCCTGTTTCTACTAATTTTCCTGCATACATTACAGATACCTTGTCACATATTTCAGCTACTACTGCTAAATTATGAGTTATAAATATAGTGCTCATATTAGTTTTTTTAATTATATCTTTAAGTAAATCAAGAATTTGAGCCTGTATTGTAACGTCTAAAGCTGTAGTGGGTTCATCAGCTATCAAAAGTTTTGGATCGCACAAAAGTGCCATAGCAATCATAACGCGCTGCCTCATGCCACCTGACAATTCGTGAGGATATTGCTTCATCCTTTTGTCAGGATTGTTAATCCCTACAAATTTCATCATATCAGTAGCTTTTTTCCATGCATCATTTTTTGTGATATCAGTATGTATAGCCAAAGCCTCTACTAGCTGATTGCCAATTTTATATACAGGATTTAAGCATGTCATGGGATTTTGAAAAATCATACTGATTTTATCTCCACGCAGCTTCTGTAACTGTTCTTCAGAGTATTCTAACAGATTTTCTCCATTAAATAATATTTCGCCGCCTACTACTTTACCAGGGCTAGCTAATAATCCAATAATTGAATATGCCTCAACGCTCTTTCCAGAACCGGATTCTCCTACAATACCCATTACTTCTCCGGTTTTTATTTCATACGATATATCATTTACTGCCTTAACTTCTCCTGCAGGAGTAAAAAACGATACTTTTAAATTTTTAACTTCTAATAAGTTTTTATTTTCGTTTTGTTCCATATCATTACCCCCTATTTCTTTAAGCGCGGATCTAGCGCATCACGAAGTCCATCACCAAAAAGGTTTAGGCTTAGTATCATCAAACTAAGTATAATAGAAGGAATTACTAAACGATAAGGGTATGAATATATTCCACCTAATGCATCTGCTGCTATAGCACCTAAACTAGTCATAGGCGCACTTACTCCTATACCTAAGAAGGATAGAAAAGATTCTAAAAATATAGCTGAAGGAATTTGTAAACATGTAGTTACAATAATTTGTCCTATGCAGTTCGGCCACAAATGCCTCCTGATTATCCTTGTTCTGCTGGCTCCCAAAGCTCTAGCTGCAGTAACATATTCCATCTGCTTTAGCATTAGAACCTGTCCTCTAATTATACGAGCCATTGATACCCAGTATAACAATCCAAAAGCTACAAATATCGAAATCAAGCCGGGCCCTAATGTCACCAGGCTACTTGCTAGTCCCGAGTGGCTTGTATTACACCAGGCTTGGAGAGGTTGATGAATAACTGTTGATAATAAAAGTACTACTAATATATCAGGCACTGAGTATATCAAGTCCAAGAATCTCATCATTACACTATCGACTCTTCCTCCTAAGTAACCTGAGATAGAACCGTATACTGTACCTATAACAAGCACTATCAAAGAAGCACAAACACCTACAATAAGCGATACCCTTGAGCCATACATGGTTCTTATCATAAGATCTCTACCAAACTTATCCGTTCCGAAAGGATGAGATAAGCTAGGGCCTAAATTCTCTGAACCTCTAACTTGGGTAGTATAATCTGCCTCAAAAAATAATGGTCCAATAAATGCAAAGAACACTATAACAAATAGTATTGCCAGAGCTACAACAGCTACTCTGTTATGTTTTAATCTTCTCCATGCATCCTTCCAATATGAAACGGAAGGTGCTTTTTCAATAAAGTTTTCTTTATCTTCTTCTGATGCTGTTAAAAAGTCATCCTCCTGAAATTCAATTCCATCGGGAAGTTTATTGTAATCTGGCTTTAGTGTAAACATTTGATTTCCACTGCGTATCATAATTAGTTCCCTCCTTTGGTAATATCAATTCTCGGATCGACAACTCTATACATAATATCCACAACTAAATTCATGAAAATAACTAGCGCAGCTAAAAATATAGTTGTCGCCATTATTATAGGGTAATCCCTATTTAAAATGCTCTGTATAAAGTATCTGCCCAAACCAGGGATGCTAAATACTGTTTCCACTACGAAACCACCTGACAGTATAAATGCAGTTAGAGGTCCCAAATATGTTAATACTGGTATCAAGGCATTTCTGAGTGCATGCTTAAATATAATAGCTTTCGTTGATGCACCTTTTGCTTTTGCCGTTCTTATATAGTCTTGATTTATAGCGTCAAGCATGCTAGATCTGGCAAGTCTTCCCGTATAGCACATAGGATAAAAAGACAAAGCAGTGCATGGCAAAATATAATTTTCCCAGCCATTTAACCCCATCGAAGGTAACAATTGAAATTTAACACAAAAAAGCAGTAATAGTAGTGTGGCTATTACAAAACTCGGAACGGATATTCCCAAAGTCATAACCACCCTAAGTGCACTATCTATCCTCGTCCCTCGGTAATATGCTGATATACATCCTAATGGTATGCCTATGGTCACTGCCATTACAAGGGCAATTAATCCAATCTTAGCTGAGACTGGAAACATTTCTTTTATAATTAATATTACAGGTCTGTTTTTTTGCATCTTTAAAGAAACACCAAAGTCGCCTTTAAACATGTTAACAACATAGTTTTTCAATTGAATGGGCAATGGTTGATCTAAGCCGTACTTAGCTTCCATAGCCGCTAATACCTCTGGTGAAGGAGATTTCTCACTTAAAAAAGGTCCACCCGGAACCAGGTTCATAAGTAAAAAAGTAAGACAAGCTACAAGTATAACCAAAATTAGTGATTGCGCTAGTCTTTTAACGATATATTTAGCCATAAAACTTCCTCCTAATGATATCAAACTGCCGCTCGGGCTTGTTTGAATTGTACCAGTTGAAATCATTATAACTTCTTAATAATAACATCTGATTTCACAATTATAACACAATCCGAGTACTCTATCAAGGAAATGACTTTATTTTTTATGGTAATAAAGCCTCTTTTGCAAGCTTGTCCGCCAATTCATTGTACTTGTTTCCGGAGTGCCCTTTAACGTGCTTAAACAATATTTTAACACCATACTTTACTCTAATATTTTTGATGTATTCTTTGTATGCACTAGTTTCAGGCAAATTTGTTTTCCACAATCCGTCTCCCCATTTGCCTATGCCTTGGTAATCATGAAATATAATAATGCTATTAATATTGTTATCAACGCAGTACTCAACAGATTTCATGGCACTTTTAATTTCCCCTGCAACATTTCTCATTTCTACCATACCTGGTTCTTCTCCTGAGCCAGAAAGCTGTATTTCTTTTTCTCTATAGAATATTACTGCTCCGAAACTATACTTTTTATTAGCATGATCATAACTACCGTCGACGTAAGCTACTGCCTCAACATCGTTATTAACCATAATTGATTTTATATTTTCTTCTTTTATTTCGGCACTTTCTTTAGCTTCCATAAAATTTTCAGCATCTTCTAATGATTCAAAGCCTTTGTACTTAGCTCCTTTGAAACCAAATATTTCATTTTTACATTCATCCCAAGTTTTATAAATACCTGGTGTCTTTCCCGTTCTAACGGCATAATACTTTTTAGCCATAATTCGCCTCCTGATTACAATATACACGACTGCCATTTTACAGTCAACAAAAAAGATGGTTCGCTTGCGTCGAACCATCTTTTTAATCAATTTAGAATAAGCCAGTAATGACTCCGTCGTTATCCACATCTATTTTTTCTGCCGCTGGTACTTTAGGTAATCCAGGCATAGTCATAATACTACCTGTTTTAGCTACTATGAAACCTGCCCCTGCATCTACGTGTACTTCACGTATTGTTATTGCAAAATTTCTTGGTGCTCCTAGTTTTCCTTTATCGTCAGAAAAACTGAATTGAGTTTTAGCCATACATATAGGTAAATTGGAAAATCCCATCGATTCAATCTTTTCAATTTCTTTTTTTGCTCTGAAATCGTAGTCTACATCGTCTGCTCTATATATCTTTTTAGCTATTTTTTCAATTTTTTCCTTTATGCTATCATCGTCTTCGTATACGAATTTAAAATCATTTTCCTTTTTGATTAGCTTCATCACTTCTTCAGCTAAATCGCGTCCGCCTTCTCCGCCCTTTGCCCATACTTCACTTAAAACTACGTTGACTCCAAACTTTTTGCATTCTTCCTCAACTAATTGTATTTCAGCCTCTGTATCGGTAGGAAATCTATTGATTGAAACTACAGCCGGAATTCCAAAATTCTCAGTTATATTCTCAACATGCTGTAAGAGATTAGGCATACCATCTTTAAGAGCTTGTAAGTTCTCTTTTACCAGGTCATTTTTATTTATGCCACCATGATACTTAAGAGCTCTTACTGTAGCTACTACAACCACTGCAGAAGGCCTTATACCTGATTTTCTGCACTTGATATCTATAAATTTTTCAGCTCCTAAATCAGCAGCAAATCCCGCTTCAGTTATTACAACATCTGCTAGCTTTATCGCGCAATTTGTGGCCATAACTGAGTTACATCCGTGCGCTATATTTGCAAAAGGTCCACCGTGAATAAGTACAGGCGTTCCCTCTAAAGTCTGAACTAAATTTGGTTTAAGTGCTTCCTTAAGAACAGCTGCAGCTGCGCCTTGTACTTTGAGATCCTTAACAGTTATAGGTTCATCATCATATGAATAGCCTATAATTATATTTGAAATTCTTCTCTTTAAATCATTTATATCATTTGACAAACAAAGTATGGCCATAATTTCACTAGCTACTGTTATCTCAAATCCGTCTTCTCTTGGAGTGCCGTTTGGCTTTCCTCCTAATCCGTTTGTTATATGTCTAAGCTGCCTATCATTCATATCCATTACTCTAGTCCAAGTTATTTTTCTAGGATCTATTCTAAGTTCATTTCCATGTTGTATGTGGTTATCAACTATAGCAGCTATTAGATTATTAGCAACTCCTATAGCGTGCATATCACCCGTAAAATGTAGGTTGATGTCTTCCATAGGCACTACCTGTGCATAGCCACCTCCAGCCGCTCCTCCTTTAACTCCAAATACCGGGCCTAGTGAAGGTTCTCTTAAGGCTGCCATAGCATTTATGCCTAATCTACTAAGCGCATCAGTAAGACCTACAGTTGTAGTTGTCTTACCTTCACCGGCAGGTGTTGGAGAAATTGCAGTGACTAGTACCACTTTACCATCTTCTTTTCCATTAATGTCTTTTAAGATTTTGTAGTCGACTTTAGCTTTATAGTCGCCATATCTCGTTAAGTATTTTTCGCTTATCCCAGCCGACTTGGCAATATCTTCAATATTGTCCATTTGGTTTTCTTGTGCAATTTGAATGTCACTTTTAAATTCCATATACTTTCTCCTTTAAAAACTTTCTCAAAAATGTTTTACGATGAATTGGCGTTAAACCATATTCACGCATTCCCTCATAATGAGCCTTCGTACCATAACCTTTATTTGTTTCAAAGCTATAGTGCGGATATATCTTACTCTGTTCTATCATGTAGTCATCCCTAGCTACTTTTGCAACTATAGAAGCTGCCGCAATAGATACAGATTTAGAATCACCTTTAATAATACCCGTTTGTGGAATAGATACTTCCTCTAATTTCATTGCATCTATAAGTAAATGTTCAATACATCTTTCACTTAACATTTTTTCAGCGTCGGTTATTGCTATTTTCATTGCCAGTTTTGTTGCATTTAATATATTTATTTTATCTATAATTTCATTATTTACTATGCCTATGCCGTAAGCTATAGCTTTTTCTTTTATTTTTTCATTAAGTTCATTTCTCTTTTTTTCACTTAGTTTTTTTGAATCATCTACTCCTAATACATCAAAATCATCAGGAAGTACTACGCATGCAGCATAAACTGGGCCTGCAAGTGGGCCTCTTCCTACTTCATCAATACCTGCAATAGTTTCAACACCTTGACTTCTAAGCAAGTTTTCTATTTGAGACATTTCTATCAATTTATTTTTAAGCTTCTCAGCTTTCTCAAGTTTATTCACTATCTTTTATCTTTTCCAAAGTTATGTTACCTATTTTACCACTTCTGAATTCATCAAGCAACGTTCTTCCCGTTCTTTCATAGTCTATTTTTTTACCAGGCATTATAAAACCTCTCTTTAAAGCAATTGCATCCATATTCTCCACAGTATTTTCACTTATGGAATCAAGTTTAAATCTATCTATCAACAGTTTCGGATACTGTAATTCTAGAATTTTTGTAAGTTCATATGCCAAATCCGTGGTATCTAGAATCTCATCTCTGATACTTCCACAAAAAGCCAGGTTCAGTCCTACATTTGGATCTTCGAATTTAGGCCATAGTATTCCAGGTGTATCTAATAGCTGCATTCCATTTTTAAGTGTAAGCCACTGTTTACCTCTAGTTACTCCAGGTTTATCACCTATTCTCGTGCTTTTTTTCCCAGTCATTCTATTAATCAATGAGGATTTACCTACATTTGGCACTCCTACAATCATCAGTTTTAAAGGTTTCGTCATTTTTCTGATCTCATTTTTTTCATTTTGAATGTTTTGCAGTTCCCTGTTTAACCTGTCCAAATTGCTTCCAAGCATGCAATTCATAGTAATTACTTTATTACCTTCGCGAGTGAATCTGTCAGCCCATTTTTGGTTTTGTTCTCTATCTGACAAGTCGCTTTTATTTAATACAATTAATCTTTGTTTATTTTCAACAAGGGAATCAATTATTGGATTTCTACTTGAAACAGGGATTCTGCTATCAATTACTTCTATTACAAGATCAACTAATTTTAAATTCTCTTTAATTAGTTCTCTAGTTTTTTTCATGTGCCCTGGATACCAGTTAATCTTTTCCATTCGTCTCGCCTTTCTAGTTGGGTATATAAAAATATGGGGAACCTCCGCTCCCCACATACTATCTTGCCCTAATCTTAGCAGCTTTTCCTGTTCTGCCACGCATGTAGTGAAGTTTAGCTCTTCTAACCTTACCTTCACGTACTACTTCGATTTTTTCAATTTTTGGTGAATGAAGTGGGAAAGTTTTTTCTACTCCTACTCCAGAAGCAAGCCTTCTAACAGTAAATGTCTCAGCAATGCCACCATTTTGTCTTTTTAAAACGAAACCTTCAAATACTTGAATTCTTTCTCTCGTACCTTCTGTTATTTTAATGTGTACCTTTACAGTATCACCAACATTAAATGCAGGGATATCGTCTTTTTTATAGTCTTCTACAACTGAATCTAATACGTTCATATTATATCCTCCTTCCTTCCAAGACGTTCATGGTACTATCTCTCTATCGTACCCAGAGGACCGTCCGTAATAACTAAGTTAGTATAACATAAAGGATTATTAAAATCAAGTTCATTTAAATATATTAGTAACTCTTACTTATGAATTTAATGCAAATAATATAAATTAAATTGCTTTATTTATATTGTTTTTCCTTAAAAGGTAGAATACTAACCAATATTCCAATGCTACAATAACATGCGCTGCTATTATATTGAAATTTAAAACTTTAATACTTAAAAAGA
>JAAYHV010000065.1 GCA_012744355.1 Clostridiales bacterium | reverse complement strand
GTGAAATTTGTGGCTGCTGATAAAGAGGGCAATCAAATAGTGTGCTTGCTGTTTGGAAAAGCTTTAGAGTATAAACCACTTATAACGGGCAATGGAACTATAGAAGTAATAGGTGCGGTAGAACTAAACGAGTGGAACAATAAGAGTAATATTCAGATTAAAGTTAGGGAAATCAGTTAAGAGGTTAATATGAATGATAAAAAATTGAGTAAAAAAAAGTCGATAGTCTTAGCCTTTATAATCGGTGCCGTGGTAGCATTAGCTAGCGTCTTTGTCTTTTTCAGCGTTATAAACGATTATGTAGCAGTTGATAGAACTGAAATTGAATCAGTCAAGCAGATTATAGGGAACTTAGGCAAATACTACGAAATTGACAATGAAATTGAAAGTAAATCTCTTTACTCCAGAGATGACGAGGAATATAAGGACAATGTATGTCGCGCTATGGTGGGACTTTTAGACGATGATTATGCCAGGTACTATAGTGTGGAAGAATATGAGGATTGGAAACAATCACTAAGAAGTTCATATAGCGGTATAGGAATTACATACTCGTTAGCAGATGATAAATATAAGATAATTGAGGTTGCAATCGGAAGCCCTGCAGAAAGTGCAGGACTAACTACTGGTGACAATATACTTGAAGTGGATAGTAAAAAGTATGATGATATTGACGTTATGTCAGAGAATATCATGGGAGAAGCTGGAACAGATGTGACTTTAACGATAGAAAGAGATTCTAAGATTTTTGATGTAACAATCACTAGATCAAAAATTGACACAAAAACTGTTACCAGCGAAATCCTTGATAGTGGAGAGGGGTATATTAAGATTTCCTCTTTTGGCATAGAAACAGCTAATGAATTCCAGAAAGTATTACTGGAGTTCAAGAATAAAAAGATTAAAAGCATGGTAATTGACCTGAGAAATAATCCAGGAGGCCTTGTATCTAGTTGCGTAGATATAGCGGATACGCTCTTGCCTGAATCCAAGGTTCTTGTGACTAAAGATAAAAATGATAAAAAAGATATATATAATTCAGATACCAGATCAACTAATATAAAGTATGTAATACTTGTCAATGAAAACTCGGCTAGTGCCTCTGAAATAATGAGTGCAGCGGTTCAAGATAACAAAGGTGGATTGATAATAGGTACTCAGACTTATGGAAAAGGTGTAGTGCAAGAAAATATTGAACTTAGTGATGGATCTGCAGTTAAGTTAACAACAATGGAATATTTTTCCCCTGATGGTGATGTAATAGACAAAGTTGGAGTTACTCCTGATTTTGTAATAAAAGACAACTTAAAGACTAATAAGGACGAACAGCTTGCAAAAGCCATTGAACTTCTTGCAAAATAGATATAAAAATGGCATAATTAAATTGGTTATTTGAATAATAGTTGGTGTTGGAGGTGAATATGAGTTACGATTCTAAGTTTAAAAATGAAGCTCTTGATGAAATGTTTAAAGCCGTTTTACTTTTAGAAAGTGAAGAAGACTGCTACAGATTTTTTGAAGACCTTTGCACAGTTAAAGAGCTACATGAGATGTCTCAAAGATTTCAAGTAGCCAAAATGTTAGATTGCAAAAAAACCTATACAGAAATTGAAAAAGAAACAGGTGCTTCTACAGCAACAATTAGTAGAATCAATAAGTGTTTAGTATACGGTGCTAATGGATATAGAAATGCTATTGATAAGGCAAAGGAAACAGAGGAATAGTTTTGAAGGTATATTTATATGAAGGTTTTACAGGGAGAAAAAAAGAAAGTAGAAATTTGCTTTTAGATGCCCTTAATAAGTTTTCTGACAAAAACTTCAAAGAAGAGGATATACTCTTTAAAGATAGTGGTAAACCGTATGTCGAAGGTGAAAAAATAGAATTTTCAGTATCTCACTCGGTGCAGCTTTGGATGGTTGCTATAGGAGAAAGTTCTATAGGAGCTGATATTCAGGTTTTCAAAAAATGCGACACAGAAGGAATTTCCCAAAAATTATACTCGGAAGATGAAATTAAGTTTATTGATCTTTGGGGTGATTACGGTTTTTTTAAATTGTGGACAAGAAGAGAAGCTCTTGTTAAAGCTCAAGGCAAGTCTGTTTTTGAAAAGATGCCCGCGCTGGTTGATAATAATAACGAGCTAAAAGACGAAATAGAATTAGCCGGTAAAAAATATATAATGAAAGATATCGAAATATCAGATGATATCTCGTGTTCAATATGCACATTAGATGATGTAAAATTTCAAATAGAACTCATGAATTAGGAGGTACACAATGAAATTAAAAGTATTACTTGATAACAAAACAGAAACAGTGGATGTCAATGCGGAGTGGGGGCTATCGGTTTTAATAGAAGCAGATGGCTTAAAAATAGTTTATGATTTAGGTACTACTGACATGGTTATGGATAATGCCAAGGTTATGAATGTAAACATGGAAGATGTTGACGCTGTAGCAATCAGCCATGGGCATTTTGATCATACGGGAGGAATTCCAGCATTTTGTAAAGTTAATAAAAAAGCGAAGATATATATTCATAAAAATGCTTTTTCTGTTTTCCACGGAAAAGAAAATGGAATTATTGATGACTACAACTGTGGAGTAATTATCCCGAAGCAAGAACTTGAAAGACTTGAGGATAGATTCGTACTTACCGACGGAGTTACTAGACTCTCAGATAATATATTAATATCAGGAACAATCCCTGATGTTCCAGGAATTGTTCCTACGGAGACTTTTTATCTAGAAAAAGATGATGGAACAATAATTGAAGATGACTTAAGACATGAACAGTTTATGGTGATAAGAAATGGTGATAAAGGCCTCTTTATAATAGATGGTTGCAGCCATAAGGGTATATTGCCAGCTATTAAATATGCTCAGGAGCTGTTTCCAGGAGAAAAGATCCAAGGCATTTTAGCAGGGCTTCACATGTATCCTGCAGGAGCTAAAGAGATAAATTCCGCAATAAAGAATATAGAAGAATATAGCCCTGATGTTATTATGCCTTTGCACTGCACTGGAATGAAAGCCATATGCATGTTCAAACAGCATTTTGGTGATAGGTGTATAATAGCTTCTGGCGGAGATGAGTATGAATTCTAAATTAGCGGTGCTTGACGCCGCAAGCAAGTACTTGTCTAAAAGAATGCATACAGAAGAACAGGTTAAGAAGCATTTGCTAGATAGGGAATATGCTCTAGAAGAGATAATCGAAGCTATTGACGAGCTTAAAAGATCTAGATATATAGATGATTACCAGTATTGCCTAAGATTTATCGAATACTCATATGGTAAAAACAGAGGAGCTAAAAGGATTAAACCCGAACTGGTTCAAAGAGGCGTAGACCCCAGGGTTATTGAAGAAGCATACGAGGAATACTGCGAAGAAAATAATGTAGATGAACATAAATTGGCCTTAAAGTATGCAGAAAGTATTTGCATGAATGCATCTATAGATGAGAAATTAGTAACTAAGGTTAGCAGGGGTCTTGAGAGCAGAGGCTTTGGACCTGATAATATTTATAAAATTGTTGGAGATATGTATAAGTGGAAAGATTTGAGAGAACAAAACGATTAATAGGTAGCGATAAATTAGCTGAGCTAAAAGATAGCAAAGTTTTAATTGTAGGGGTTGGTGGAGTTGGGTCATACGCTGCAGAAGCAATAGCTAGAGCAGGGATAGGCAAAATTGCTATAATGGATGGAGATGTTATTGAGCTTAGCAATATTAACAGGCAGCTTATTGCTTTAGAAGAAGATATTGG
>JAAYHV010000064.1 GCA_012744355.1 Clostridiales bacterium | reverse complement strand
TGAATCTTGCTTTCAAACTCACGAGTGAAATTTGACAAAAAAATAAGCCCATGACTGGTTTTGCGCTGTTTTGCCTCTATGCAACTGTCAAACTTACGGGTCATAAATTAAAGCATAACACGATAATTTTCCTTGACAATATGGATAATTGAGATATAATATTTGTATAGAAAATTGAATAACCTTATTGTGAGAGGTGGAGGGAATAGGCCCTGTGAAACCCAGCAACCCGATTTCAAGAGATTGAATGAGAAGGTGCTAAATCCTACAGCTTATTAAAGCTTGAAAGATGAGGAGTAGTAAAACCTAACCTCTTCTTCATGGAGGTTTTTTTAATACACTTATTAGGAGGAAAAAATGAAAAAATTATTTACATCAGAATCAGTTACAGAAGGACATCCTGATAAACTTTGTGATCAAGTGTCAGATGCAGTATTAGACGCAATCTTTGAAAAAGATCCTAACGGCAGAGTTGCATGCGAAACAACTACCAAAACAGGTTATGTTATGGTAATGGGTGAAGTTAGAACAAGTTGCACGGTAGACATTGAAGGAATCGTGAGAAAAGTAGTAACAGATATAGGCTACAACAGCAGTGATGTATGCTTTGACGGTAATACTTGCGCAGTACTTACATGTATTGAAGATCAATCAAGAGATATAGCTATGGGCGTTGATAACGCTCTTGAATACAAAGAAGGCATGCTTACCAACGGAGATGACGTAGAGACAATCGGTGCGGGAGATCAGGGAATGATGTTTGGATTTGCTTGTGACGAAACACCAGAACTTATGCCTATGCCTATCATGCTTGCCCACAAGCTATGCAAGCAACTTGCAGATGTTAGAAAGAGTAATGAACTTACTTTCTTAAGACCTGATGGCAAGAGCCAGGTGACAGTCGAATATGATGATGATAAAGTTGTAAGAGTAGACACTGTGGTTATTTCTACACAACATAATCCTGATGTTACTCAAGAGCAAATAAGAGAAGGTGTTATTGAAAAAGTTATTAAACCAATTATACCAGCTGAGTTAATCGACGAAAACACTAAGTTCTATATAAACCCAACAGGCCGATTCGTAATAGGCGGACCAATGGGAGATTCAGGACTTACTGGGAGAAAGATAATTGTTGATACTTATGGTGGACATGCAAGCCATGGCGGCGGAGCTTTTTCTGGTAAAGATCCTACTAAAGTTGATAGAAGTGCAGCTTACATGGCTAGATACATAGCTAAGAATATAGTTGCTGCTGGCATTGCTACAAAAGTAGAAATGGAAGTAGCTTACGCTATAGGTATAGCAGAACCTGTATCTGTTTATGTGAATTCGTATGGCACGGGAAAAATCGAGGATGAAAAAATCGTAGAATTAGTAAGGAAACACTTTGATATGAGACCTGCTGCGATAATCAAGACTCTTGATTTAAGAAAACCTATTTATAGAGAGCTAGCAGCATATGGTCACTTTGGAAGAACTGACTTAAGCGTTAGATGGGAAGAAACAGACATGGCAGAAATTCTTAGAAAAGATGCAGGTCTAAACTAATCAGTTGGGTAGCCGGTAGCATTAGCTACCGGCTATTTATATTGTCCTCATCCATATACCCTATAATTATATTCATTACTCCTATTACAAGAGGTATAAGCATTATAGTAGATAAGTTCCCATTTATAAAAAATCCGAGTACAAGATTAAAAGCTACAGGAACTGCAACTATGTAACCTCCTGCTTTATGAAATCTCATACTTATAAAAAGGCCTAAAAACATAATCGGAAAAACTGTAAGCCAAAGATTATCCAGCATATTATAATTAGGATTCATAAAGGGAAGAGGATTGCCATAGCCAAGGTAGAATGGTAGCCCAACAATAAGTACAATTATTGTTAAAACCCTTATTAAGAGCCTAAACAAATTTAAATTCTTAGCCACATTAAGCCTCCTTTTTTAACATTTTATCATACTTGGCATGGTTTAGTAAAACAAAGATTTACATGGCCTAAGTTTCGTTGACTGGAATCTGGGTTTGTGATATTCTTAAAGTCAGAATGGAGTGAAAATTGATGGCAAAAAAAGACGAGATATATGATATTTGCATAGTAGGCGGAGGGGCTTCAGGCATGACAGCTGCGATTGTTTCTAAATACGCAAATCCTGATCTGAGCATTTTAATACTGGAAAAAAATGACGCGCTAGGTAAGAAACTTAGGGCAACAGGAAACGGGAGATGTAACATTACTAATGTAAGTGCAGATAACTATATTGATACTTTAGCTTACTTTACAAACCTGTCTATTTTGCCGAGAGAAGAAGACGGCAGAATATACCCTAATTCTGAAGATAGTCGTGATGTAGTAAATGCCTTAATTGGAAAAATATGTGATTTAAATATAGATATAGTAACTGGTGTTAGCGTAACAAAAATCACTAAAGAAAAAGATATATTCAGTATTATCATGTCAGGGGCATCTTATAGCAGTAAAAAATTACTAATAGCCACTGGTGGAAAAGCTGCCCCAATATATGGTACTACGGGAGACGGATACAATCTTTCTAAAAACTTTGGCCATAGCATAACTAAGCTGGCACCTGTGCTAACTCCTGTAGAATGCATTGGTGATTTTAAAACTCTAAAAGGCATCAGGAGCAAGGGCATACTTTCACTAGAATTAAATGAGGAGATAATATTTAAAGAGCAAGGAGAAATACAATTTACTGACTACGGAGTATCAGGAATATGTGTTTTTAATGCTACTAGATTTATGAAATTTATAGGTGGTGATGGAGTGAAACCTTATACTCTATATTTTAATTTTGCACCTAATGTAGATATGAGAGAGTTTTTAAATGACAGAATTAATAAAGCTTGTTGCGACGACTCAGGCGAAAAGGTAGGCACCATTTTAAGAGGATTAGTTAAAGAGGGCATTTCAAAGAGAGTTTCTGAACTCGCTAATATAAAAAAAAGCAGAGCAATTTCTTCATTAAGTCAAAGCGAAATAGTTAATATAGCTAGTATAGCCCAAAGATTCCCACTAAAACCTGTAAGGCTTAAAGGATGGAAGATGGCGCAGTGCACTTCAGGCGGAATAACATCTGAAGAAATTAATATGAATACATTCGAATCAAAACTGGTTGAGAATCTTTATTTTGCTGGTGAGATTTTAGATTACGATGGTCCATGCGGAGGGTTTAACCTCGATTATGCATGGCATACAGGCACAGTAGCCGGAAGGAATATGAGCAAATAATTATGAATAAATATAGAATACATGAAATAAAACTAAAGGTAGAAGAACCTTGGGAAAATATCCCAAGTAAAATTGAAATGAAACTAAGCCTCAAAGACGGTTCAATTAAGGACTACTTTGTAATTAAGGAATCCGTTGATGCTAGAAATAAAAAGAATATTAAGCTAGTATACTCAGTAGATTTTTTAGTGGATGAGGATATAAAACCGGATCCTAAGAAAAAAATTGATTTTGCGCCAAATATGGTAAGGGACAAACTTGTTAAAGGAAATACCCATGATGATAGCAGGCCGGTAGTTATTGGATTTGGACCTTGCGGAATGTTTGCGGCATTAGAGCTTGCTAAATATGGTTTAAAACCCATAGTAATAGAAAGAGGCTCTTCCATAGAAAATAGGGTAAAGGATGTAAACGGATATTGGAAAAACGGTATTTTAAATGAAGAATCAAATGTGCTTTTTGGAGAAGGTGGCGCGGGCACATTTTCTGATGGGAAACTGACAACTGGTATAAGTGATCTCAGAGTAAGATATGTACTAGAAACCTTCGTAGGGGCAGGAGCACCAAATGATATTTTATATAAACAAAAACCTCATATAGGAACTGATATTTTAAGAGTGGTAGTAATGAACATTAGAAAGAAGATTATCGAGCTTGGCGGTGAGATAAGATTTGATACAAGGCTTGAAAAGATAAATATACTGGAAGGAAAACTTGAATCTATAGAGACTTCCGATGATGAGAATATAAAAACAGATGTTTTGGTTTTGGCCATAGGTCACAGCGCTAGGGACACTTTTGAAATGATAAAAGATTCGAAACTAGATATGGAGCAAAAGCCGTTTTCGATTGGTCTTAGAATCGAACATCCGCAGGAGCTTATTAACAAAGCTCAGTATGGGGATGAAGATAAACTACCAAATGCAGATTACAAGGTGTCATGCAAGACTAGCTCAGGCAGAGGAGTGTATTCGTTTTGTATGTGCCCTGGTGGACAGGTTATAACTACCACAACTAAAAAAGGTGAACTTTCAGTAAATGGGATGAGCTTTAGAAATCGTGATAGCGGCACTGCAAACAGTGGACTTCTTTGCGATGTTAGATGCGCAGATTTTGAATCAGACGATGTGCTAGCTGGAGTTGAATTCCAAAGAAAATACGAGAGGCTTGCCTTTGACAATTCCGAAGAAGGATTTATTCCGCCTAAATCTACATACGCAGAATTTATTAACAATGAAGGCGAAGGAATTAAAGTTAACGACTGCTTACCTGAATTTGCAAGGGATGCTATAAAAGAAGCTATCCCTAAGTTTGCTAGAAAGATTTACGGTTTTGATAGTGAAGCTGCTCGTCTTACAGCTGTCGAAACAAGAAGTTCTTCACCCGTTAGAATACTAAGAGAAAAGAATTTACAAAGCAATATTAAAGGTATATATCCAGCTGGAGAAGGGGCAGGATATGCAGGAGGAATAACGTCTGCAGCATGCGACGGTCTTAAAGTGGCGGAGAAAATTATCAGCGAATAAATTTAACAGGAGGCTTACATGGATTTAGAAAAATACTATAATGACCCAGTGCTTATTGCGCAAAAGTTAATTCAATTTAACACTACCAACGTGTCTGAAAAAGAGATTAAAGATACGCCGGAAGGCCCATGCATAATGTTCGTTAAAGAACTGTTTGATAATATTGGTGTAGAAAGCGAAATATATTATAGCGATTTAGAAGGAGCTAAAGATAGACCGAATCTTATGACTAAAATAGAGGGAGATGGAACAAGAAATATTCCACCGCTACTACTTTATGGACATTTAGATGTGGTTTCCACTGAAGGTCAAGAGTGGGAGGAGGACCCTTTTGCAGGCGTTATTAAGGACGGGTATCTGTGGGGCAGAGGGGCTATAGATATGAAGGGAGAGCATGCAATATTTTTAGGTGCCCTTTTTAAATTGATCAAAAGTGGCAGAAAGCTACCCTATGATATTTATTATCTAGCGGTAAGTGATGAAGAGGCTGATGGCGAATGGGGAATGAAATATTTAGTAAATAGTAAGCCTGAAATCTTTGAAGGTATAAAGTATGCCTTTGGTGAGATAGGAGGCTTTTCTCTTCATATGATGGGTAAGAAGTTCTATCCAATACAAATCTCCGAAAAGCAGGTGACGAGAATGAGGATAA
The DNA here is from genome assembly GCA_012744355.1 of Clostridiales bacterium. Taxonomy (GTDB): domain Bacteria; phylum Bacillota; class Clostridia; order Peptostreptococcales; family Anaerovoracaceae; genus JAAYHV01. The sequence goes on along the minus strand of JAAYHV010000064.1, from coordinate 11,498 downwards.
CAGCTCACGGCGAGGCTGGGCACGCTTCAATAAAATGTACTGATTCCGCTGTAGAGAAACTATCTCTTGCGATGCATAAGCTTTCTACAAAAAATATGCCTGTTAGAATAACTAAACCAGTTGAGCTTATGATAAACGGTTTGGCTGACGGAATTGGAGGATTAAAGGGTAGCGTTCTTAAAATACTACTTAAGCCTAGCATGACCGATTTTATATTGTCAAAACTGGGTAATGCTGGAGATTTATTTTATCCACTTTTACATAACAGTATAAATATTACCTTACTTGGTGGCGGTACTGCTATAAATATTATTCCTAGCTCTGTATGGTTTGAAGCTGATATGAGAATGGTTCCTGAATGCTCTATTGAAGATGGACTACAAGATATTAAAGATATAATCGGGCCAGATTTTGATATTGATATTAAAATGTATGATCAAAGTGGAAGAGATGTAGATATGAAGCTATATGACGGACTAGCGGAAGCTGTTAAAAAGCATGACTCTGAAGCTGTTCCGGTACCTTTTGTGCTGGCGGCAGTTACAGACGGAAGATTTTTACAAAGACTTGGAATTCAGTCTTACGGCTATACGCCAATGACTTTTCCAAAAGACTATAATTTTACTAACTTATCTCATAATGCCAATGAAAGAGTTCCCGTAGAGGCGCTTACGTTTGGCACTGAAACACTTTATGATTATTTAACTAACATTTATCAAGGAGAATTCTGATGGGAGATAATAATTCGGGCGGAATAAAAATAAGCAAACAATCCTTTATATCTTCTGTAGTAATAATATTTACTCTAATGATGATTGCGGGAATTCTTACATGGGTAATACCTGCTGGTTCATTTGAACATGCAATTGTAGATGGTAGGGACACTATATTGCCAGGAACGTATCAATTTGCGGATACAGGCGGATATGCTATATGGAGATGGTTTACAGCGCCCTTTGAAGTGGTGTTTAGTAGCGATGGTCCTACTGTAGTAGTAATTATTTTGTTCATATTCATAATAGGTGGAACGTTTTGCACACTTGATAAGAGCAATATGCTTCAGTATATAATGAATAGCCTTGTTAAAAAGTTTGGAAAACAAAAATACAGATTGATGGGAATACTTATACTCTTCTTTATGCTATTTGGATCTGCCTTTGGTATATTCGAAGAGCTTGTGGCTCTAGTACCAATTGTAATAGTTCTATCTTACGCCCTTGGGTGGGACTCACTTACGGGGCTAGGAATGAGCGCTCTTGCTGCGGGATTTGGTTTCAGTGCAGCGACGCTAAATCCATTTACACTTGGCGTTGCGCAGAAATTAGCAGGACTTCCTGCTTTTTCAGGAATATTGTTTCGAATAGGAGTATTTCTGATATTTTATATACTACTTTATTTGTTCAATTTAAAATATGCTAAAAAAATTGAAAAGGATCCGACGCTATCTCTCGTTTACAAAGAGGATTTAGAGCAGAGAAAAAAATATGGCAATATGAGCGCAATAGAAGAACTTCCAAATGCGCAGTACCTCGGAAAATCAGTAAGAATATTTAGTGCGGCTTTAGTTTTAGTTATAGTATACATAGTTATCAGCTTTTTTGTACCAGTAATGGCTAGTATATCTTTACCTGTTATGGCGGTACTGTTTTTAATAGGAGGAATAATAGCAGCTAAGACTTCTCATTATGGAGGAAATCTTTCTAAGGATTTTATTCATGGAATTTTATGCATAGCACCAAGTGCTATATTAATACTTATGGCGATGAGTGTTAAGCTCATAATATCTAATGGTGGAATAATGGATACCATACTTTATTACGCAGCGAATAGGATTGAATCGATGGGCGAGTATGGAGCTATAGTAATGATATTTGGATTAGTACTACTGTTAAACTTCTTTATTGGGTCAGGTTCTGCAAAGGCTTTTTTATTAATTCCAATAATAGCCCCACTTGCAGACCTAGTAGGACTTACTAGGCAAGTTGCAGTTCAGGCCTTTTGCTTTGGTGATGGTTTTACCAACATGCTTTATCCTACCAACCCATTACTTATGATAACCTTAGGAGTAACTGTAGTGAGCTATCCTAAATGGTTTAAATGGACAATAGGACTTCAGCTTACTGTATTAGCGCTTAATGTAGGGCTGCTACTACTAGCAGTTATGATTAATTATGGATAAATATGATGTTATTATAGTAGGGGCTGGGCCAGCTGGATCCACTTTAGCCAGGCTTTTAGATAAAACTCTAAATATTTTACTTATAAACTATGTGAATGAAGGAAAGCCATGTGGTGGATTGTTAGCACCTGATGCTCAAAAAGTTCTGGCTCAATTTGATTTAACACTTCCCAAAGAAGTCCTTGTTGATCCTCAGATATTTTCAGTTCGCACAATGGACCTTGAAACTGGTCTACAGAGATGGTATCAGAGAATGTATATCAATATGGATAGGTCCAAATTTGATAAATGGTTGCTAGGATTAGTGCCAGAAAATGTGAAAGTGGTCAAAGGAAGATGTACTGGAACTAAAGATAATATCTTAAGTTATGCTGATGAAAAAGGGAAGATTACAAGAGTGATATCTAAGACTATTGTAGGTGCTGATGGGGCTAATTCAATTGTCAGAAGAAGTTACTTTAAACCCTTAAAGACAAGAAAATATATGGCCATTCAGCAGTGGTTTGAGGAAGATAAAGAAGACGTGACCCCCTTTTATTCATGTATATTTGATGTGAAAACATCAGATTGCTGTTCATGGACTATCAGCAAAGACGGTTACCTTATATATGGAGGAGCCTTTCCAGTTAAGAATTCAAGGAGAAATTTTGAAATACAAAAAAGTAGACTTAAGAAATTTGGCATTGAGCTTACTAATCCAATTAAGATAGAAGCTTGCCAGGTGCTAAGACCAACTGGTAAAAATAGTTTCCGTTGTGGAGGAAATTTTAAAGGGTGGGATGTTTATTTAATCGGAGAGGCTGCAGGTTTAATAAGTCCTAGCTCCTTAGAGGGCTTTAGCTCTGCATTTAATAGTGCCGTAGCTTTAAGTAAAGCGATAGGTTATGAAGATGGCCTTAGTAGATATAAACGAGACACAAGAAAGTTAAGGTGTTGGTTGATACTTAAGAATTTGAAGTGCCCGTTCATGTATAATCAGTTTCTAAGAAAATGGATAATGAAATCTGGGATCGATAGCATCGAAATAAATAGCTCCTCTTTTTAGGGGAGTTTTAAATTTCACTTGACATTTATTGAGAAATGAATATAATAGTTAGGTAACTAACTGTTAGGAAGCTAACGAACGGAGATAAGCATGACAAACAATGTGATAGGAGAAATATTTAAAATAACTCACCTCTTAAGAAGGCGAGTTGGATGCAGTGATACTGACTTTCACGAAAGAATTGGCGTGACCGGCATTAGAATGGTAAGGTATCTCGCTGAAAATTCTGGCAAAGATATTTTCCAAAAAGATTTAGAAGAAAAGTTTTCATTAAGAGCATCTTCTGTTTCAGTAACTCTAAAAAAATTAGAACATAAAGGTTTTATAATAAGAGAAGCAGTAGATTATGATGCTAGATTAAAAAAAATAATAGTAACAGACAAATTAAGCGAAGTGCAAAGTGAAAAATCAAAGCAGTACGATGATTTGGAGAAGAAAATAAAGGATAACATGACTATAGAGGAGATAAAGCAGCTAGATTATTTACTGCATAAATTATCGGGAATATTAGAATAAGGGGAAAAGTTGAAAATATTTAAATTTTTAGAAAAAAGAGAAAAGACATTTATATTAGTTTCGATTATATTTGTTGTGATTCAAGTTTGGCTTGACTTAAAATTGCCTAGCTATATGGCCGAAATTACTAAGCTTATTCAGACACCAGGAGGCACTGTGAGCGAGGTTTTAACACCAGGAGGATATATGCTACTATGCGCGCTAGGAAGCTTGCTATCAGCACTTATAGTTGGATATTTCGCGTCAATAGTAGCTGCAGGTTTTTCAAAGACGCTTCGTAGCAAGTTGTTTGACAGAGTTAATGATTTTAGCGAAGAAGAGATCAACAACTTCTCTACAGCAAGTTTGATAACCCGTACTACGAATGATATCACTCAGATACAGGTTTTGATAGCTTTTGGATTACAATTAGCTGTTAAAGCTCCAATACTAGCAGTTTGGGCGATGCTTAAAATCGCAGGGAAGAGTTGGCAGTGGACAACTGCTACTGCTATAGCGATAATATTTATGATGATATTAATATCACTTATCATGGTTTTAATAGTGCCAAAATTTAAACGTATTCAAAAATATACTGACGATGTAAACAGGGTTATGAGAGAAAATTTAACTGGCCTTAAAGTAGTTAGAGCGTTTAATGCGGAAGAACATCAGGAAGCTAAGTTTGAAAGAGTTAACCAAATGTTAACGGGAACACAGCTATTTGCACAGAGAACCATGGGTATAATATTCCCTTCAATGGGAATGGTTTTAAACGCACTTACACTTTCCATATACTGGATAGGTGCATATATTATTAGCGATGTAGGATCAATGCTTAGAATAGGACTTTTTAGTGACATGATAGTATTTACTTCATATGCTATGCAGGTAGTAATGGCCTTCATGATGCTTGGAATGATATTTATTCAGGTGCCTAGAACATTTGTAAGTGTTAGCAGAATTAACGAAGTATTAGATACAGAACCTAAAATATTAGACGGAGATCTTGACCAAGAGCTTACCAAAGTTGATTCTAGCATCGAGTTTAATAACGTATCATTTGGTTATCCAGGTGCTGAGGAATACATATTAGAAGATATCAGCTTTAAAGCAACAAAAGGGGAAACCGTAGCATTTATTGGATCAACTGGTAGCGGTAAAACAACGCTTATGAATCTAGTACCTAGATTTTATGATGTAACTAAAGGCGAGATACTGATAAATGGTTATAACATTAAGGAATATAAGCTGGCTGATTTATATAAGAAAATAGGATATGTATCTCAGAATGCTGTAATCTTTACAGGAAATATATTTAAAAATGTAGCTTACGGAGATAACACAGAAGGCAAGAGTGAGGAAGAAATTAAAGCATCAGTTAATAGAGCACTGGAAATAGCCAGAGCTTCAGAGTTTGTAGACAAAGATGAGGACGGGTATAATGTGCCTGTATCCCAGGCAGGAGCAAACTTTTCAGGTGGACAAAAACAGAGGATATCTATAGCCAGAGCGATAAACAGAGATCCGGAAATACTTATATTTGACGATTCTTTTTCAGCTCTTGACTATAAGACAGATAGAGCCCTTAGAAAAGAATTAAAAGAAAAGATTAAAGATACTATTCTTCTAATTGTTGGACAAAGAATTGGAACTATCAAAGATGCAGATAAGATTGTGGTTCTTGATCAAGGTAAAATAGTAGGAATGGGTAAGCACCATGAATTACTTGACAGCTGTGTAATATACAGAGAAATAGCCGAGTCGCAGCTTTCGAATAAAGAATTGGAGGGTAAATAAATGAGCGAAAATACAAACAGAGAAGACCCAAGACCCATGTCTAAAGAAACATTTAAACCGCGTGGTCATGGACCTATGGGAGCGATGAAGGCCGCAGAAAAAGCCGAAGATTTCAAGGGTACCTTGATTAATCTAATCGAATACTCTAGAGAATATAGATTGCTAGTAATTGTTGGACTGGTATTTGCATCAGGAGGCGCGATATTTAGTTTAGCAGGCCCTAGTATGCTGTCAAAGATTACTGACAAAATAGTAGAAGGAATAGTGGGAGTAATTGACTTAGAGGCTATTACTAAAATTGGCATTACGCTAGCAATAATTTACATTATTAGCTTATTTCTAAATTATAGTCAAAGATTTATTTTTGCGACTGTAGCCCAGAGTATATCAAAGCTAATGAGGAAAGATCTTTCTCAAAAAATAAACAAACTACCTCTTAACTACTTTGACAGAAACAGTTTTGGAGACGTACTAAGCCGTGCCACAAACGATGTAGACAGGATAGGACAAACTCTAAATCAGAGCTTAAGTACTTTAGCAAATTCAATAACTCTTTTAGTGGGCGCAGTAATAATGATGCTACTAACCGACGTGATAATGACTGTAGCTGCAGTTACTTCAGCATCACTAGGGTTTGTCATGATGATGCTAATTGTTAAGAAGACTCAAAAGTATTTCAAAATACAGCAAAAATCGCTAGGTGAAATCAACGGATTAGTTGAAGAATCATATAGCGGACATAATATTATTAAAGTATATAATGCGGGAAATGGTTTAAAGAAGGAGTTCAATGAGATTAATGACGAGCTTTTCAAAAGTGCATGGAAATCTCAGTTTTTATCAGGAATAATGATGCCACTTATGACATTTATTGGCAATATTGGGTACGTAGCAGTCTGTATTACGGGGGCGATACTAGTAATAAATGGAGATATAACAATAGGAGTTATAGTGGCTTTTATGGTTTATGTGAGGCTATTTACACAGCCGTTGACTCAGATTGCACAAGCAGCTACTAATTTACAATCAACAGCTGCAGCTGGAGAGAGGGTATTTGAATTCTTAGATGAAGAAGAGCTTCCTGAAGAAATTGAAAACACTAGAGAAATAGAAAAAGCAACAGGAAAAGTTGAGTTTAAGAATGTTAACTTCGGATATTTGGAAGGACAGGAAGTCATCAAGGACTTTAGTGTAGATGTTAATCCAGGAGATAAAATTGCTATAGTCGGCCCTACAGGTGCAGGTAAAACTACGCTTGTTAACTTGATTATGCGATTCTACGAAATTGATGATGGAGAGATAAGAATAGACGGTATACCTATTAGCGATATAAATAGGAAAAACCTTCATGAACAATTCTCGATGGTTCTTCAAGATTCTTGGCTATTTGAAGGTACGGTTAGAGAAAATATCCGATTTAGCAATAATACGATAACAGATGAAGAAATGATTAATGCTTGTAAAACTTTAGGAATTCATCACTTCATAATGACGTTATCTAATGGATATGACACCGTATTAGATGGACATGCAAACATATCTCAGGGCCAAAGGCAGTTAATTACTATAGCCAGAGCAATGGTTGAAAATGCGCCGATATTAATACTTGACGAAGCAACAAGCTCAGTCGATACTAGAACAGAAGAACTCATTCAAAAAGCTATGGACAGGCTTAGCGAAGGCAGAACAGCATTTATCATAGCCCATAGATTGTCTACTATCAGAAATGCTAATATGATTTTAGTAATTAATGAGGGAGACGTTATCGAAAAGGGAAACCATGATGAACTAATGGAAAAAGGCGGATTTTATGCTAACCTTTATAATAGTCAATTTGAAGAGGTATAAAAAACATTTTAAAAGCTTATCCCAAAAGGATGAGCTTTTCATTATATGTAGCTTCCTGCAGTGCTTAGGATAGTATCAGCTATAAGTTTGTGACCTTTTTCATTTGGATGGATACCGTCGATGCAGAGATAATTAGAATAATTTTCTGAACTGAGGAAGGCTTTTCTTATATCTATAATAGGTGTATTAGTTTTAGTAGCTAGGTTAATGATTGCCTTGTTATAGGTTTCATGCCACCTATATATAAAATCAACATCATTTCCAAGAAATTCCATTATATTCTTTTTATTAAGCCCTTTAGACGACCAGTTGAAAAATCTCTTAGAATCTATAGGTGGAAGAGTAAGAATAACAGGTGTGCTACCGAGTTCTTTAATTTTTTTAATCATAGCTTCATAGTACTCCTGAAACTTATCAGTAGGCACATTAGAAAGATGAACTTTACTGGGGTTATCTGCAATTTCAGGCCAAATAAAATCACAATCGTTTCCACCGAATTCTAAAAAGGTGTAACTATATTCAGATAAAGAAGTGAATTTATTGTTTAATATTTCACTACCTTTTTTAACAGTGCAGCCAAATTTTGCGAGGTTTTTAATTTTAAGGTGCTTTTCGTTACTTATTATTTTAGAAAAACTATTCTTTGTAGATGAGTACTTGTGCTTAATTTCATCATACACTATTCCTCTTGCTACAGAATCTCCTAGTACACATATGTTCATGATTACCTCCCAGTTAATACGTATTATCGCTTGATGTGATATTGAATATTATATTACAAAACTGTTATTATGTCAATATGGTTGTAATTATTATTATAATTTGATAGAATAAAAAAAGGAGGTGGAAAATGGAGATTAAAGAATTAATTGACAAATTGGAAAGTGAAAGACCACTAAAATGGGAAGAATTGCCTGATTTTATGATATACAAAGACCAACTTATAGCTTTAATGGGAAAACAACACATAGGACTTAGCGAAATTGAAAACTTAACATCGGCTATGGTAAATAACTACACTAAAAGTGGAATATTACCAAGAGCAGAAGGTAAAAAATATGGGAAATCTCATATTGCATATTTGACTATGGCATGTCTCCTTAAACAAATTCTACAAGTCGATGAAGTATCGGTGCTGATGAATAGTTACATAGATGAAGATGTTGAGAGTACTTATAATGGTTATCTAGAAACTTTAGATAAGGAATTTAAAGAAACTGTGGAGAGTATAGATATAGATAGTGACGAGAAGAGGCATGACTTAGCTATGAGACTAGCTGTATCATCCTATACCCAAAAGCTTATTTGTCAAAAATTGATTAAAGATATGGATAAATAAAAAATCCCCGAATAAGTTCGGGGAAAAGTTTTTTTAATCTGTTATGAATGAAATATGGATTTCATCTCTACTAAGTATAAGTTCTCTAAAGTTTACACCTGCACTAGTTAGCATCCTTTTCGACGCTTGTGTCATTTTATCATTTTCATATTTATCAGATAAATAAATAACTTCCTTAATTCCTGCTTGAATTATCGCTTTTGCGCATTCGTTACAAGGAAACAGTGCAACATATAGACTAGAGTCCTTCAAAGACTTACCGTTTGCATTTAATATTGCGTTTAGTTCGGCATGTACTACGAAAGGATACTTAGTTTCAGAGCCTTCGCGTTCCCAGGGGAAGTCATCATCTGAACATCCTTTAGGGAAGCCGTTATATCCAGTAGATAATATCACATTGCTACTATCTACTATACACGCACCAACTTGTGTGCTGGGATCCTTACTTCTTTGAGCAGCAAGTAGCGCTACTCCCATAAAATATTCATCCCAAGAAATATAATCTTTACGTTTCATAAATTACTCCTCAGAAATATTATAGTCCTTAGGTATCTCGAATGATTTAGCGTTTATTTTAGTATCAATCTTGTTGATTTGAATTACCTTGTCATCATTTTCTCCAGAGAAAATGATGTAGTTTAAATCATCTTTATCACTATAGCAGTATTTAATACTCGTGTTTGCTAATGTAGTAATACTAAACATTTCGTAATTGTAACTTGAATCTTCAATTTCTATTGTACCGCTACCAACCATTGATGAACTGATATTAGTAAAATTCTTAAAATTGTTTAACGTTTGAATTAACTCATCATCATTTACATTATTAATCTTATATCCAAATTTAATATCATCGGATAAAACATAAGTAAATTCTTCGTTTTGTATTATAGTTCTTTTTTCACCATCTAATATGGCATTAACTACCATATTATTATCAACTATCTGAATATCCATATCGACATCTTCTTCACCAATTTTAGTTTCCACATTTAGATGAATACCATCACTGTTTTCTACAAATGACATAGCTGCATGTGTTCTTGAATCAGCTTTGCCACTTTTTACACTCGATGTAATATCGCTACAGGAAGTTAAGGCGAAAATTGATATTAAGACTATAACTAACGTCGTTATTTTTCTCATATGTAACCTCCTCAATAAACTTACTAGTACATTCTACAGTAATTAAGACCTCAAAAGAAGTATAAACTGCATATATTGTGTGAAAATTAATTCACATAAACGTAAATTACAGATCATTGTTGTAAATATGCTTAAAATACGGATATATAGTGTTAAAAGAGTAATGAAACACAAAATCTAGACATTTTACCGTATTTCGTAAAAGTTTGAAAGTAAACAAGAAATTGTGTATAATATCTAGGCGTAGATATTATTGCGTTGGAGGAAAATATGTTAAAAAACTTAAAAAAAGTTAGAAAAATATTAATGGTTATGATAATCATGGTACTACTATTACCTGGTTTTGCGAAAGAAATACATGGAGCAACATCGAAAGGTGTTGATTTTGAGACCACAAAATATACAATGAGTGTATTAGTGAATAAGAATCATTCTTATAGCATAAGTGAATCAATAACACTTAAATTTAATGAAGACAGAAGATTCTTCGATATTATAATACCAGCAGAAAGAAGAGAGATAGATAATATCAATGTTGAAAATCACAACTTCACAGTAATTGAAGGCGATGATGCTTACACGGTAAGAATATCAGGAGACGAAGGTGTGATTGCAGGAGATTATGATATTGAGCTAAATTATATGGTCCATGAATACGCAGATAACTTAGATTCAAAAGACATGTTATATCTTGAGCTAATCCCATATAATTGGGGATCTAAGATAGATAGTGCAGTTATTGGGATAGTTTTACCTAAAGATTTTACTTACGAAAATATAGAATGCTTTTCTGATCAATATGGCGCCGCAATAAGCGGTGATTTATTGGATGTTAAAATATTGAAGGAAGAATCTAAAATTATCATCAGCGGTAAGGATTTAACTAAAGGTACTGGGATAAGCATAAAAGCCGATTTACCTCAAGGTTATTGGGAAGGTGAAATTAACAATAATTGGGCGATGAAATATGTTTACTATATTTTAATAACATTAATGTCGCTACTGGCAATAATGTGGCTTTTAATAGGACGCGATCCCAAATTTGATAGAACTATTGAATACTATCCTCCAGAGGCTATGACACCTCCTGAAATAGGATATTTGATGGATGGAGAAATAGGCAAAAAGGATATAATTTCTATGCTCTTTTATTTGGCAGACAAGAGGCACATTAAAATTGTTGAATACGAGAGAAAGAAATTCAAGATTATTAAAAACAGAGAACCAAAGAGCGAAAAGAGGTATATAAGGCAAGCTGTATATTCTATATTTGGCGAAGATTCAGAAGTTAATGTAAATGAAATAACTCAAAATTTAGGTAGAGCTTACGGAAGAGTAGCTGACGGTATAGAGGATCAATTCGAATCAAGCCATAATAGAATTTATACAAGAGCATCTGAATTTGCTAAAGTTTTAGGATGTTTTATGCTAACTGTGGCAATCTTTTTAATAGGGATTCTTGCCAGTAAGTACAGTTTTAATACTACAGGATATTTTTTCTATACTATTATAGCGATATTAGTGTTCATATCTAGCATGCTTACGGCATCAGAGTATGATAAGGTTATATTTTCTAGAAGCGCTAAGCCTTCAATATTTATGGCAATATATACGGTTTCACTAATAATAGTTTTAATAGTATTTGC